>JANMII010000048.1:0-25056 GCA_031375665.1 Hyphomicrobium sp. | reverse complement strand
CGACGCCAGCTTTTTAGCAATCATGGTCTCAAGCGAAGAAAAATTGCCGGTCACAGCGCAACGCGGTGTGGTCTATTTGCAGGGTACCAGTCAAAGCCCCGCAAGTCGGTTTTTCCGACAAGTGGCATCAGTACTGATTCGTGAGAGCGGACTTTAATTTCGCGTACGTCTTTTCCGCGTCAAATAAAATCCATTTCATTAACCTATGCCAAGGGCTAAGGCCCAGCTGATCGGCCATGCCCTACGACCAGGCATGGGTAAAATGTTACCTTTTATCAGCCATTTAGATGAAATTAGCTGCTCCTCATTGATGGATATATTTAATCTCTTTTTAGCGAGACGAATAGGCGTTGTTCTAAAAAACGTACAATTATTCGCCACCGATAAAGAATTAGAAAACTCCTTTCGTGCTTAATCCAATGCAGCCTGGAAGAGATCAGCGGCCGCGTAGGTCAGCGCGCCCTCGAGCGAAAAGAAATGTTCAAAGGTTGCGGTGAATTGATCCCACTGTCGTGACACGAGATACAAACCGCAAATGCCAATGCTCGCGACAACAATCGCGAAGGCCCGCGACGCCAACGGCGCAACGACGGGTAGCCAACGACGCAAGGCGGCGTCCGGCTTGAAAAGTGGCACGCGAATAAAAAGGTAGTTGTGAACCAACCACATCAGCCAGCCATGGCGACCCTGGGCGACAACCGCAGAATAGTGGCGCCAATCCCGCGATAGAGGTTCACTCGTGAGACTGTTGGCTGACAAAAACTGGATAAATTCTGCGATTTCGTCGGTTGTCACGGTATGACCCGACGACGTCGCGACGGCTGCCTGCAGCGCCTCGTAGGTCAGGCCGGGACGCCAACCCGCCAGCAAATGATGAGCCGTTTCGCCGATCTGCAAATAGCGGTGCTGGGTCGCGTCAACAATGAGCCATACCGGCGTGCCGTCAGCGGCTGGCGATGCTTTCTCGAGCCGCAAATCTTGACGAAGTTCTGGAAGCGTTGGAGCGGAAGATGGCTGGACCAGCATGTTCTTAAAAACCGATCCATTGCCGCATGGCCGTCAAGGGGCGACGGAAAAGGTAAAGGCCGAGCGGCACGTCATCACCCGATATCTGCGCCGTTCCACGAACACCAAGGCGCGGTGAGACGCGTCCATCGGTTGACGGCAACAGAGAAGCCACCACCTTCAGCGACATCTTTTCGTTGTCACCAACGCGCGCCTTGTAGTCAGCGCGACGGATAGCGGCCGGCCAAGGCCGCAGCGGATCGCTATCGAGAAACAACTTGGCCTCTGCGCCCGGCACCAGCGCGATCACATCGGCAACGGGCAGATCAATGCGTGCTTCGATTCTTGTCGGGTCGGCCACTTCTAAGATGCGCTCACCGAGGGCAACCGGCCGCCCGGTCAATTCCCGCTTATCGGAATAAATCGCAATGCCGCTCCGCGTGGCACGAATTTCGGTCTTGCCCAGCAACTCGCGTGCAAACTCGCGCTCGGCGATTTTGACGGCCAATTCAGAACGCGCGATGGCGATATCGTGCATGCCCTTTGGGTCAGTAAACGCGATCTGATTAGACTGCTTGAGACGCGCCTCGGCGACTTGTGCATCGCGCTCGGCGACTTCAAGCCGGTTGCGAAGCGTTGTATCGCTCAGCTTCACCAGCAGATCGCCTTCCTTGACCACTTGGTTTGGATCAACCGCAATAACGTCGATCACGCCGTCGATGGGCGCTGCAATAACGAATGTATCCTTCGGTACGATTTCAACTGGCGCCAGGGCTGAGAGCGGAACTTGAATGAAAGCCAAAGCCATTACGATCGCAACCACGGCCAGCCCGTGCCACCGCTTCGGCGCTAGAATATCGCGAACGATCTGGCGAGGATTGCCAGTTAGAGCCGACCACGCGTGAGCGAAGGTCCGCGTCAAGCGCTTGGCCACAACCAGATCAGGTTCGCTCCAGGCGTCTTCACGGGCCAAAACAACGCCGCCAATCATGGCGCGCTTGCCATGACACAACGGCATCCACATCAACGAGCGGAAGGGATAGGCAGCGCCAGCTCCACCAGCATCGGCGGCGCTGGTATCGAGTGCGTGGGACGACGCCAGCAATTTTTTTGCCGCCGCCTGCTGCACAATTTGTTCGATGTATTGCACAAGTGGCGCATTGCGATCGACGGACGGCAAACTGGAAATCGCATGCACTTCCTGTTGCCCGGTGAAGCCCGTTTTCAGCACAAAGATTTGCCGCGCGCGGGTCAGCTTGCGCATTTCATTGGCGATCAGCAGCGCAAGATCATGCTCGGTCGCGACATCGCGCGCATCCGCCTCGACCTTTAGCAACGCAATCAGTGCAGCCTGACTATCGCCGGGCTTTACAGCACTGAGGGTCGGCAATGCCGCAGTCGTCGGGTTCGATTGCATCGTGACCATCGACGGGCGCGGCGCACTGGGTTGGGGAGAGGCGGTCATAGCTCACCCGTTCGGCTGAGTGAATTGTGCGGAACCGCTCATACCCGGCAAAACATCGACAACGGCGTTGTCGAAAACCGCGATCACTTTGACCATTTGACTTACGGCATCAACTTCAGCGCCGATCCGGGCGACCGAAGCTGAATACTGATTTTTCGTTTCGTCGACATTGAAATCAAAGCGGCCGGAGACCTTCATCCACGTCAACCAATTCGATGGCACGATCAATTCGATTTCGAGGCGGCCATCGCCGACAATCGTCAACAGCGGCGAATTGGGCTGCGGTTGTTCATGGACATTGATCGCGAGTTCACCAACGCGACCGTCATATGGCGCGTAGATTTCGCATTGCGCGACGCGCGCCTTGAGGCCCTCAGCCTCGGCATCAGCTTTATCGACACGCGCTTTCGAGATCGCCACATCGTGACGGCCGACAGCGCGGAATTTTTCAAGCTGTAGGTTGCTGGTCAGCGTTAGCTTCATTTCGCGAAACGTGGCTTCCGCCGCCTGCGCATCAGCACGATACCGCTGGCAGTCGAACGCAATCAGCAAATCGCCCTTCTTGAAGGCTTCGCCCGCGCGAAAACCGATTCTCTCGACCCGCGCCATAAGGTCGGTCGAGATCTGAGCGCGCTCGACGGCCCGAACGACGCCGCGCACCGGAACGGCTGCGTCCGCAACGAGTGGGCTCCCGACCGAAGCTGGAACATCGACTGCAAGCGCAGTGACGCTCGGTGCCACCCCACAGAACAGCCCTACGCAAATGATTTTAACAGCCGATCTCATACGCACTCCACGGCAGCCTTACAGCTAGCGCTAACACTTAGGAGCACGAGACTTAACAGATAGGACTTTCAGGGCCGTTAACTGCAATTGTCGAATTAACGGATCGTTAAAATTTGCCGACCGCCCGACCAAAAGCAGAAGCGCTCTTCACAGATGGCGCGAACTGGCAGTTCGTTTGGATGGCACGCACGGCGCTATTGCGCGGAGGCCAAACGCTTTGACCAGCCTGCGTTGAAATCGCCGCGCTCAAACCAGAGCTGCTTCAAGGTTGCGGTTACGTCATCGACGCTTTTTGCACGATCGATTTCCCACGCATAGGGATCGAGACCCATCGACGAGAACAGGTTTGCGTAAGCGTTTTGCAGCTGGGCGTAGGCGATGTCGTATTTTGCTTCGGCAACAAGGGTATTCATTTCCTCGCGGATCAGCGTTTGATTGCTAATCCGATCAGCTTGCGCTTCAGCTCGCATTTGATCGAGCAGGCGACGTTGCACGTCGCGGAACTCAGCTGCCGTGCGCAATTCCTTTTGTGCATGCAAAAAGCGGATGCGCGACACATGGACTTGCGTGATCACCGCCATCGTCAAAGCCAACGAGCGAGCCTGCAGCATTTCGTCCTGTAGACCGATCACGTCACGACGGGCTGGGAAGGAGAACACCTTGAGCAAGTTCCAACTCGCTTTGGCACCCCAATTTGACCATTCCGAATTCAGCAGGAAACTGTTGCTGTCGTAGTTTGAGCCAGCATAAAGCTGCATTCCAGGCAGCATTTCAAGCAAGGCCGCGTCGACCTCGCGCAGATTGATGCGCTTGCGATATTCAACTTCACGGAGTTCTGGTCGGTTGTAAACGGCTGTCGAAATCATCTCGTCCATGCCCGTCGTCATCGCGAGCGAGCCCTCGGTACGGTTTTCGCGTCCAAGCGAGAACGGCGTGCCGGGCTTGAGATTCATCAGAGCCGCAAGTTGCGCTTTGGCGGTGTTCAGATCACGTTGAATTTCGCCGATCTTCTGCTTAATTTCGACCAGCTCACGCTCGTAAGTGAGGGCTGTGATCGGTGACGTTTCACGCTGCTTATAAAGCTCGCGCGTTTCGGCCAACGCTTTTCTGGTTTCGCCTTCGAGCTTTGACAATCGGCTCATGAGCCGTTCAGCGCTGATCGCGCGCCAATAGGCCGTGCGCACATCTTCAACCACGCGGTGCATCACCTTGCGCCGCATTTCGTCTTGGATCAGCACTTTGTCGGCGGTTTGTCGAGCGCGCACATACGACAAGCCGAAATCGAGGATGTTCCAGCTCACGCCGATATCCGTCGATTTGATTTCTTTTTCCTGGCTCGTCGATTCGCTGAAGTTGGGCGTGTTGGTTGCGAGATTGAGGCTCGACGATGCGTTGAAGTTGTTGCGGCCGGCATACCCGCTGTTGGCGACGACACCCGGCAGTAAGCTATAGTGTGAAAGATCCAGTTCAGCAGAACGAACCGCTGCCTCGGCTTCCTCGACGCGATGATCGAGATTGTATTTCAGAGCGCGCGCCATCGCCTCGTACAGCGTGATCGGACGAGAAATCTCTTCTTGATCGGCCACAACACGCGCGAGGTTGCTATCAGCCGCGCTCGACAATTCGACATCTGTCAGCGGAATTGGGTTTACGACACAGCCCGCAAGCCCGAGCACCGGGATTGCAATTGCGATCAGCAATGGCCTGAAGCCACGCATTTGGCTGTTGCCTCAATGGGGGTCAAAACACGCACTCACTGACGCAACGGATTGGCGGGGCCGTCGATACGCGGCCGCAAAACAGCTCATCCAACACATGGATTTGGCCGCGCAGCCGCCGAATCACCGCAAGGCGAATCGGACAACCGCGCGAAATGCATATTGAATAGCCGTGGTTACTAACAGGTAAAATGTTGGCTAAGTGGTTTGAATCATTGCGATCCCGCGCGCGACTGTCACAACAGCCACACTTGACGAGTTGCGGCTGCACAGCAGTTGTCACGTTTAAGTCGATCAAAAAACCGCCTTCGAAAAAAAACGCGCGTCCAGTCCAGGACGGTCGCCATGGAACGACGGCGATGGAATGGCCTGTTCGATTAAATTGACAGGATCTTAGGCACCAACCAAATTGCTGAGATGCAAGCTCTTGAACGTGTTCAAATCCCCTGCCTGTCGGACAATTACTGCGTCCTGCTCCATGCAAACGACACGGGTGAAACAGCGGCCATCGACGCGCCGGATGCGAATGCCATTAAAGTAGCACTCGCATCGCGCGGTTGGCGCCTCACCCACATCCTAACCACCCACCATCACAACGATCACACTGGCGGGAATTTGGCCTTAAAGGGCTTTTTCGGTTGTCAGATTTGGGGGCCAGCCGCCGAAGCCGAACGCATTCCCGGCATCGATCTCACCGTCGACGCTGCATCTGAAATGACATTTTCTGGCCATTCGGTTCGCGTCATCGAGACGCCTGGCCACACCCTTGGCCACGTCAGCTATTGGCTTCCCGACCAAGCTGTCGCGTTCACCGGTGATACGCTTTTTTCGCTGGGTTGTGGCCGCATCTTTGAAGGTGACGCGGAAGGTATGTGGGCATCGCTGACAAAACTGGCGGCGTTGCCCGACGAGACCGCGATTTACTGCGGCCATGAATACACGCTCGCCAACGGTCACTTTGCAGTCTCGATCGAACCTGAAAACGAGGCGCTGAAGGCCCGCATGAGTGACGTCATGGCACTGCGGGCTGCGGGGCGAGCTGCGTTGCCTACGACGCTAGCGTTGGAGAAAGCGACCAATCCATTTTTGCGCGTAGGTTCGCGGGCCATTCGGGCGCGTTTGGGCTTGGAGAGCGCCGATGACTGGCAGGTGTTCAGCAGGCTTCGACAACTCAAGAATAAAGCCTGAAGGCGGCGCGTTTGTCGGCCAGTACGATCGGCAGCACGATAGGCAGCACGATGACAGCAGACGATGTAATTACGCTGCTCGGTCTCCAGCCCCATCCCGAAGGCGGCCACTATGCCGAGACATTCCGCGATGCGGCGACCGACGAAACCGGGCGGGCGCGGTCGACCGCCATCTATTTTCTACTGCGGGCTGGCGAGTGCTCCAGCTGGCATCGGGTTGACGCCATTGAGACATGGCACTTCTATGCTGGCGCTGCATTGGCACTCGATATCAGCGACGATCACGTGGGCTATTGCGTTCGTTTGGGCTGCGACTTTGCAGCGGGCGAGCGCCCACAAGCAATCGTCCCCACGCAAGCTTGGCAACGCGCGCGCAGTCTCGGAGCTTGGAGCCTTGTCGGCTGCACGGTCGCGCCGGGCTTCGTATTTTCCGGCTTTGAATTGGCCGCGCCCGATTTCAATCCGAAGATGACTGCGATGGCGATCGACGGCACGTCGCGCTGAACGCAACTGGCGCGCCACAGTCGTCTTACAATCGCTTGGCTATCCCCAACTAAACGTCCTTCGGCCGCGTCGGCAATGTCACTCCAAGACACTGTTGTCGCCGGATTATTTTCCGCACACAGGTTGCGAGAGCCGCATGCCTTGCCGACTGAAACCGACTCGTGAAGGGTAATTGAGAATCAATGTTCGCCCACGGGGGTTGCCGTCTATGAAACGCGCGTCCACAGGACCGATCCTGTCTACGGTCTTTGTCGATTACGACAACATTTACTTGTCGTTGAAACGGAAAAACGATGACGCTGCCAAGCGCTTCGCCAAGGATAGTGGCGTCTGGTTGCAGGGCATCATTTCAGGCGAGTTGATCACACCAACGTCGACCTACATTCCGGCCTCCGAACGGCGGATCGCGATGAACCGGTGCTACGGCAATCCCGTGCCGCGCCGTAATTCGCACGACAATTCGACGGACATGAACTCGTTCCCGTTCGTTCGTCACCACTTCCTTCGCTCGGGCTTTGAAGTCATCGATTGCCCCCCTCTAACGGCCCAGTTGAAAAACTCAGCTGATATCCGCATCGTCATGGACATTCGCGATATTCTGACTCACGACACGTTCTTCGACGAATTCATTATTCTATCGGGGGACGCTGACTTCACACCGGTGTTGCATCGATTGCGGGCGCACGCGCGCCGCACGGTGGTGTTTGCCAACGACCATACAGCGCAACCCTACACAGCACTGAGCGATGGAGAAATCCGCGAATCGAGCTTGCTCGCGTTGTTGTTGAACGACCGGGCCATTGCAGTCGGCGAAACACCTCGTGGGCTGGCCCCACCTCAGTCAGCCGTTGCCGCAATCGACGTTGATGAGGCGCGCCGCTCGATCCTTGCCGAAGTTGTGCAGTTTGTACGCTCGGCACCCCAAGCAGTGCCGCTTGAAACACTCGCCGATCGCGCCGTTCGAATTGTTGGCCGGGAAAAAACTGTCGGCACCAATTGGGGCGGGTTCAATACCTTCCGGGATTTGTTGTTGTCTGGTTTGCCCGACGATGTCCATCTGAGTGACACGCCGCCCTACACTGTGTTTGACGCCAATCGGCACATTTCAGCAGCTGGCTTGTTGGCACCACAGACAGCGCAACTTGCGCAGCCGATCGTGTCGTATGACGCGCGCACGTCACACCTCAACCAACCAGCAGACGTCCAGCCGCAAATGCAGCGCGCATTCCGCGCACCCGCACCGCAAAACACACCCCATCCGCACGCGTCAGGCTACCAGCAGGCAGAGCCGCCACAGCGGCAGATCATGGCGCAACCCGTGCCGCAGCGCATCGTCGCTGAAAACCAGTCGATTGAAACGCGCACCTATGAGCAGTTCGCGCCTGAGGCCGCACCCAGTCGGCAGTACATGCTGCGCCCGGCCCACGATCGCTTCGCCGAAGAACCTGTGTCGCGCGCACCGCAGCAAACGCCCGGCCAAAACGTATTGCAAAATCCTGTTCAACCGCAGCCACAAACTGTTGCGCAGTCGGCCGCCCCGTTACATCCGGCAGCGCAATACACCGAGGTGCGAGCGCCTCAATATACAGAAGCGCGAGTGCCTCAATACACCGAGGCGCGAGCGCCTGTGGCCCAACAGCGGTCCGCAGCACCACCACAACCGGCGGGATCGACCCAACAGGGCGGGCAGTCGCAACACGGTGGACAGTTTGGGCCACGGACTGCAGACCATGCGACTCAAATTCAGCAATCCATCGCCCGCATTCACGACGCTTGCCAGGCCCCAGCCTTAGCACCAGCGGAATATCGCGTGCTGTTCGATGTCATGGCGCAGGAAATTTCAAGCAACGGCTTGCAGGGCGCGCAAACGCTCGTCAACCTGACCCAGCGGGCGCGCGAATTCGGTTTGGATCTGAAACGCGATGATTTGCGCTTCATTCTCGAAGTGGTCAGCGAAAGCGATCCATGGTTCGAGCAAGGCGCGTCGGCGAATTTATTTGCCAGCCGCTTCCGCAATTTCGTTGTCGCGCGCTGCCGCAGTCAGGGCCTTAGCTTGTCATCAGACGAACTTGATCTCGTCGAAGCTTGGTTTTCGGCTCAACCAACGCAACAGCAGCGGCCACCGGTTTATTCAAGCCAGCCAGCGCCATCGGCTCCCCCGCAGCAGCCGGCCGCTCAAAACCCGGCACCGAGCCAGCCGCAGGCCAATGCGCAGCCAAATCCACAGAGCGGCATGCAGCCCAATCTGCCAGCCGAACGCTGGTGGAGCCTCGAAGAGGGTCGCCAGCACATCGCCGATCAGCGGGCGCAGTCGGCCTACAACAGTCCTGAGGCCGAACAGAGTGACGACGAGTTTCCGCGCATTGTTCGAAGTCGGCTTCGCGGCTAAAGCCTCGCTGCACGCGGTTAGGTTCTCTGAAATCCAACTTGAAGAACGCCGCTGGAGATCCTGACGGCGTTTTTATTTGTGCGATCCCTCGACGCCGTCAATCAGGTTTTGATCCGCTCTTGATGTGCTCTGGCGCATCCACACCTCGGCACTACCGATCATCGCGCCAAGCGTAATCAAAAGTGCAGCGAACCATATCGACACCGTGGCCGTCGCAGATCCAGTAGCGATCAGAAGGCACGTCGACAACAGCGGGGTCAGATACGAAACAATCCCAACGACGCGAATATGGCCATGCTTAACAGCACGGTCCCACAGATAAAACGCAAGACCGACGGGTCCGAGACCCTGCGCCGCGATCGCCAACCAAGCAGAGCCATCGGCCGGCCAAACGGGCGCTTCGTACAGCGCGCTGATGATCGCAGCGCCGACCGCAGTCAGCGCTGATGTGCCCATAATCGCGACACTTGGCACGGCTTTGAATAGTCGCGAGACGACGGAATAAGCTGACCAGATCAACGCGGCAGCCAGCGCCGCCACATAGCCAAGGGTGGCCCCGCTCCCAAGACTGCCAACGCTCCTGTCACCGATCAAAATGACGGTAATGCCAGCAAATCCCATCAGTGCACCGACCACGTGCCACCAGCGCAATCGGTGACCGCCGCGATCGAGCGGAAGTGCTGTCGAGAATACGACGATGAGGAGCGGCCAGAGATAGTTGATCAGGTTGGCTTCAACCACGGGCGCCGTTTGCAACGCACTGAAATACGCCGCGTGATATCCAAGCAGGCTTGTAACGCCGACGAGCCAATAGCTCGGCCCGATCAACCCTAAATCAGACAGCCGCTCGCCGGTGACTTTGGCCCAACCAAAGCCGACCACTGTCGAGATCGCAAACGACATCGCAACCAATTGAAACGGCGGAACGGCTCCGGTCTGCGTGTTGACGACAGCAAGGGTCGACCATAGTAAAACCGCGACCAAGCCGAAGCTGGTCGCGGTTAAAGTGTCATTAGAAGTAGCGCTCACGCTTGAATTGGCATTCACAATCCGAGGATCCGCACTCGACACTAGCCACCATCATGCGCCTGTGAGCGCCAGCATTATGCGAAATACTGATTAGGCGAAATATTGGCCGCCGTTTGCCGTCAGTGTTGAGCCGGTAATGAAACCGGCATCGTCTGATGCCAAAAACGCCACGCAGCGCGCAATTTCGCTTGGCTCGCCAAGGCGACCGACTGGGATCTGCGGCAGAATGGTTTTTTCCATCACATCCTGCGGCACAGCTTTGACCATTTCCGTTGCGATGTAGCCCGGGCAAATGACATTGACCGTGATGCCAGCGCGTGCGCCCTCTTGAGCAAGCGCTTTTGAAAAGCCAATGTCGCCGGCTTTCGATGCCGAGTAATTGACTTGGCCCATTTGGCCCTTCTGGCCGTTGATCGACGAGATATTGATGACGCGGCCAAACTTACGCGCGCGCATCCCTTCCCACACCTGACGTGTGACGTTGAACAAACCGTTCAGGTTTGTTCCAATGACATCGTCCCACTGCTGGCGCGTCATCTTGTGGAACATGGTATCTTTGGTGATGCCGGCGTTGTTGACCAACACATCGATGGGGCCGACTTCCTTTTCGATGCGTTTGACGGCTGCTTCGCAGGCTTCAAAGTTTGCAACATCGAACTTGTAGACCGGGATACCTGTTTCAGCCTGAAATGCCTGCGCGGCGGCATCGTTGCCAGCGTAACTTGCCGCAACGCGGTAGCCAGCACCCTTGAGTGCAATCGAAATCGCGTGGCCAATTCCGCGCGTACCGCCAGTGACGAGGGCAACTCTTGCCATAGTTTTCTCTCCCTAGTTTTTTAATTTGTTTGCGAGTGGCTAGTCGTGGTGCCTGGCGCCAAGGAGCGCTGGATCAGAGTGTCGGCATACCGGTGCTGATGGTCGATTAGAAATTTTGTTTGCGCGGCGGCCACAGCGTCAACTCAGCACGAGCAACGCCGTAGCTTTCGCCAATTCGGTGATTAGTCGCGGGCCAAGCAGAGCGCGACGCCCATGCCGCCACCAATGCAAAGCGTGGCCAAGCCTTTTTTGGCATCGCGACGCTGCATTTCAAACAGCAACGTGTTGAGGATGCGCGCGCCCGATGCGCCAATCGGATGACCGATTGCGATAGCGCCGCCGTTGACGTTGACCTTGCTGGTATCCCAGCCAAGACCTTTGTTGACCGCGATCGCTTGGGCCGCAAACGCTTCGTTGGCTTCGATCAGATCGAGATCGTTGATCGACCACCCGGCCTTTTCGAGCGCTTTCTTCGACGCCGAAATCGGCCCAGTACCCATGATCGACGGATCGACGCCGGTTGACGCCCACGACACAATTGTCGCCATCGGCTTGATGCCGCGCTTCTTGGCCTCTGCCGCCGTCATCATCACAACCACTGCCGCGCCATCGTTGATGCCCGACGCGTTGGCAGCCGTCACGGTGCCTTCCTTGGGGTCGAAGGCGGCACGCAGCTTTGCGATGCCATCGAGCGTTGTGCCGTCTTTGATGTACTCGTCGGTATCGACGACCGTGTCGCCTTTTCTGCCCTTGATCGTGACCGGCGCAATTTCATCTTTGAATTTGCCAGCCTTTTTTGCGGCCTCGGCTTTGTTCTGCGACGCAACCGCAAACTTGTCTTGTTCCTCACGCGTGATCTGCCACTGACGAGCGACATTCTCAGCGGTCGTGCCCATGTGATAATTATTGAAGGCATCCCACAAGCCATCACGCACCATGGTGTCGATGAATTTGACATCGCCCATTTTGGTGCCATCGCGCATGTGCGCTGCGTGCATCGACTGACTCATGCTTTCTTGGCCGCCCGCAACCACGATGCTCGCGTTGCCAGTTTGAATTTGCTGCATACCGAGTGCGACCGCGCGCAAGCCTGAGCCACAGATCTGGTTCATGCTCCAGGCGGGTGTGTCGACTGGGATGCCCGCACCAACGGACGCTTGCCGTGCTGGACCTTGACCCTGCCCTGCCGTCAACACCTGACCAAGAATAACTTCCGAAACATCACCCGGTTGAACGTTTGCGCGGGCCAAGGCTGCCTTGATCGCGACCACGCCAAGTGCGTGCGCCGGTAAACTCGCGAGCGCGCCGTTGAATGAGCCAACTGGTGTTCGCGCAGCACTTGCAATGACGATGGTCGAGTTATCTTGGCTCATGGTGGCCCTCCCTGGGCGCGCAATTGGCTGTGTTTTGATTTATCACATGACACGTCGTGGGCCGATATCATCGCATTCGCAAGTGATCGTTAAAACAAATTCATCTATCAGCCGCCGGACTTTTTCAGCAATTGCGACCTGTTGCTTCACCCTGCTGGAAAAGAGGTCAGAAACGGCTAGCGGCCCTGACCGCCGGTGTGGTACGCTGCCGCAGCGCAGCAACTGGTGTTAGAAGAGAAATAAATCGCGATGCTGACAAACGCCGAAGCACCGGCTCTCAAACGCGAAGCCGTCGTCATCAAGAAGTACGCCAACCGGCGGCTCTACAATACCGAGACGAGCACCTACGTCACGCTCGAAGATTTGGCGAAAATGGTCCGCGGCGATCGCGACTTCGTCGTTTACGATGCCAAAAATGGTGACGACCTGACCCACGCGGTGTTAACCCAAATTATCGTCGAGCAGGAAAGTCGTGAGGGCGGACAAACGCTTTTGCCAATCCCGTTCATGCGCCAACTCATTCGTCTCTATGACGACAGCATGAGCCGCATGGTGCCGAGCTATTTGCAGTTCAGCCTTGAGAATTTTGCCAAAGAACAAGGCCGTTTCCGCGAGCAGTTCGCGTCAGCCTTTACCAACCCGACCGCCGCCTTTGATTTTTATCAAAAGCAAGCCCGCCAAAACATGGCGATGTTTGAACAAGCGATGTCGATGTGGACATCATTTGGACCCGGCGCCAATAAACCGGGCGGCCCTGCAGACGTCGCGGCCGACGCTGCGATGTCGCCCCCCAAGCCCCGCGATGAACTCAATGAGTTGAAGGCCCAACTATCGGCCATGCAGCAAAAAATTGAAAAGTTATCGCAGCCGAAATAAGCGCCAGATAGCTGCGCGGGTTACGGCACAGTTTCGAAGCGCTGGAGCGGCCATGATGGTCTACTGGAGCGCCGTCCGTCGGCCATAGTCGGCCGCGTCGAACGGCATACCGTAATGAAAACCCTGCAAATAGTCGATGCCACCATCAATCAGCATGCGCGCTGTTGTGTCATCGCCAACCCACTCGGCGACGGTTTCAATGCCGAATGTCTGGGCCAACTCGATCATGGTCTTAACGAAAATCTGGTCGCTGCTGTCAATCGCCAGGTTTTTGACGAATGCGCCGTCGATCTTGACCATATCGACGTTCAGCAGCTTTAGATTCTTGAAGGACGTGTAGCCCGCGCCGAAGTCGTCGATCGCGACGCGGCAGCCCATTTCTTTGAGCGTATCGACGAAGTTGATCGACTGGTCGAGATCCTGAATGGCCGACGTTTCCGTGATCTCAACGATCATCCGCGTTAAAATCTGCGGCCTTGAGCCGGTCAGCCGACGCAACGTGACCAACCATTCGAAGTCTGAGCAGGTCAAACTCGACACATTGAGCGACAACACGAGATCGACGTGACGCTTCAAGAGGTCGACCGATAATTCAAGTGTTCGTCGATCGATCAGCCGGGACAAGCCGAGCTGTTCCGCGACCGGAATGAATTCCCCTGCCGATGCGATGCTTCCGTCCAAGCGCTCCATGCGCAAAAGACATTCATAGATTTCAGGTTTGTTTGACTTCGCACCCATCATTGGCTGCAAAACGAGGCGCATCCGCCGGTCGTCGATGGCCTCGATGACTTGGTCTGCGATGGCTTTGGCGCGCGTGCGCTGGAGATCGTTCGTTGGACTGAACTCATGCGCCATGAAGCAATCAAAGCGCTTGTTCTTCGCTCGCTCGACGGCGCGCATCGCGCAGTTGATTGCTTGCTCCACACTTGAGGCTTGCGTTGGCACAATGACGCCGCCGATCGAGATCGTGACGGACAACTGGCTGGCGGTGGTTTGGATCGTATTGTCGCGCACGGCTTTCATGAAGCGCTCGGCTGCAACCCGCATCGCGCCCGCGCCGCAGTCTTGCATGATGACGCCGAATTTGTTCGATGCATAGCGGCCAACAACATCGCCGTTGCGCAACCGGCGTTTGATCTGGCGGCCAACGGCTGCGATGACTTCGTCGCCGACGGCAAAGCCAAACATCTCGTTGATGACCGCAAGGTTATTGACCGACACGATCATAAACCCGCTGGCGTAGCCATTTTGGTTCGATTGCTGGATGCTGGCTGCAAGCGCTTCAGTCAACCGGATGCGATTGAGCTGGCCGGTCAACTCGTCAAGCTCGGAACGTGCTTCGGGTGCCGCGTCCGCGAGATTAGCGTCATCGACCAAACGGATCACGCCCCGCGCACGCTCCGGTCGGCCATCGGAGCCCGGCCACCATCGGCCCTGGTCTTCAACATGAAGCGTAGCGCTGGCGCGCTGCGCGGTCGGTCGAAAGCGATATTGAATGCGATAGGGAACGCCACGGACGTCACTGTTCGATTGTGCATTTGATATGGCATCGAGCCGGCGGCTCAAATGATCGGCGGCGATGCGGGCTTGGAAAGCGCGCCCAGTTTCGATTTCTAGCTCATCGGCAACGCCGAGCAGCGTTGCAGCATTGGCTTCCCAAGCAATGCGGTCGGAGCGCATGTCCCAGACATAGGCTGTTTCTTGCGCAACTGCTGAAACGCCGACCAAATCCAGGCCTTCGGTTTCGGTTAGCGGATCAAATCTCGATCGAGCGCCACGCGTAGCGTCAGGGCCGCGTTGGGCCACCCGCACGGCCTCCCCGCCGGTCGAATTCGCGTCTGTCGTGGGCCGTGCTGTCAAGTGACAACCTCGCGCGGATCAACACCATGACGGGCGTCGTGGCGGACGGCGGCACATCTGAGGGGTGAAATCGTCTTTGCGAAGCCTAAATGGAATTCACTAACAACAGTTAAATTGTGCCGCTCCAAACCAGCCAACCACGGTGCCACATGGGCCAAAGCATAAAAAAGCCAGCCGGTTAGGGCTGGCCTTTTGTCGAGGAGTTGCGACCACTCCGGCGCTATTGATCCGCCCCGATGTTGAGGTCGCGGCGGGCCACGCGAATGCCGATCGTGTAACCAGCGATGACGTCGATCAACGCGGCAATCAGAATCAGGAAAAAGACCGACGTCGCAGCCTGAGGCACCATCAAGAATTCGACAAGAATAGCAATGAACACCACCATCGACAGGGCATGATCGACGAGCGTCGATGTCGATGTGAATGTCGACTTGACGATTTCGATGAAAAGTAAAAACAGCGTCACGAGCAGAATGAGGTCACCCCACGTAAACGTCCACGTGCCCCCGCTGAGCAACGTCGTCGTAAAGATCGAGCTGGTGAGGCCCTCGATCCCAAACGACAGCACAATCAGATTGTAAAAGATGAAAGCAATGACCAAGAGCGGTATGGCTCTGAGCGACATGAGGCGTCTCCTGTCGAAGCGCGGACCGGCGCGGCCGCAAGCGGGTCGTTGTGACACGCTGATCTTGATTTGCCAAGCCGACGGTCGCGGCAAACAGATAGGGCCGGTACCCACGTGGGCCCGGCTTCGCACGTCATCATAGTCTCAATCGAAATCAGCTAGGTCGCGGTGCGGCCCAACAACCCTAGGCGTCACCCTTGGCTGGCAGAATTTGCCGACCGCGATACTTGCCCGATTTCAAGTCGATGTGATGGGGACGGCGGCGTTCGCCACTGTCCTTATCTTCGACGTACGCGGGGGCCTTTAGAGCATCGTGTGAACGGCGCTGGCCGCGCTTCATCGGCGAGGTTTTACTGCGCGGAACTGCCATAATACGTCTCCAAACTGTCGCTCGTCAGGGCGTCAACTCAATCACGGGGAGAGTGGATCTGCAAAGTCAGCAAAGCCAAGCGGTATCCGCGAGTAAGAACGGCCCAAGCATGAAAATGGTCAAAGGGGTATGAGGCTGCTGCGATGCTTGGTCAAGCACTGCGCCCAATACCCTGACAGCCGTATAGCGCCATCGTTGGCCCAAGGCTAGCCCCTAGCAATCGACAGCGATGTGTTGGGGCGACATGTGAGGGCTACGGGGCGCTGGCACCCGACCCTGACCTTTTGACAAGGTCTTGATGCGACCCGACCAGAACACGGCAGGCTGCGACATAAAGGGCTTACCTGACCGGCGGTTCGTCCCGTTGCACCGTCGGTTGCCACGGCGGGTCGCGTTCGGGCAACCGCTGAAGAGGACGGGTCACATCCAGTTTGGCGGACGGGCGCCGCGGCGTCGCAACACACGCGGTCTGCGACATGGGCGCTGCCCGCATCCGCGCTTGGATGTCGGACGCCAGTCGACGGGTGCGCGGGCCAGGATCACCTGCGTCGCGAGTAATCGGGTTTGGCAAGGCCACCGCGAGCCGGGCCGCTTCGCGCTCGTTCAGCGAGAATGCCGGTTTGCTAAAATGAAACTGCGACGCCGCTTCAACGCCGAAGATGCCAGGGCCCCATTCCGCAATGTTGAGATATATTTCCATGATGCGCTGCTTTGGCCACATCAGTTCCATCAGATAGGTCAGCGGGATCTCGATAGCTTTACGCAGATAGCTTTTAGACGGCCACAGGAACAGATTTTTGATGACTTGCATCGAGATGGTACTCGCGCCGCGTGGGATGCCGCCCTCACCCGCCCGCTCAATCGCGTTTTGCATCTCTGCGAAATCAACGCCGTGATGCTCGCAAAAGCGGCCGTCCTCTGACAAAAGAACCGCGCGCACCACGTCGTCTGATATCGATTCCAACGGTACCCACGCCTGCGTGATCTCCTGGCCAGATAGCTGCTGCTGCACCATCAGAGACGAAAACGGTGGGTCGAAAAACCGGTAGAGCACCATCAAGACGATGACTGTTGCGCCTGCCGCTGCAATGACGCCAAGCGCCCAGCGCACGCCGCGAGCTGCAATCTCGCCCCAGGATCGCGATCGCTTCCGTGATGATCGAATAGGACGCTGTTCGGGGACAGAGGTGATGCGCGCGTCAGCCTCTAGGGCACGATCCGGCGCAACCCGTACCGGCGGAATTGCTGCCGCTACCGGAACAAAACCGGCGTTCGATGGGACGTCAGCTATCGGCGCCAAGGTCAAAGGAATTGTCGCCGCAACGCGTGACCGAACAAAGGTATCGGCTGGAATTGGCGAACGCGGGATCGGCGCTGCGTCGCGCAAAGTGGTGTCGGCCAGCCTGGTGTCCGTCGCGGCGTGTGCCAATCTCGGTGGTGCGCCGAAATCTATTGTGGGCACGGACGCGGCGATCGATGGCAACGGCGTCGGCAAAACCGCTGGCGAAACGGCTTTCACATGAGCTTCAGCAATCGTCTCAATTCGCAACGGGGCTCGGGCAGTGACAGACGGGGGTTGCGGCGCACTTCCGCTGACTGTCAGTTTGACAATATCAGGCGTGGGTGAGCCGTCGATGAAATCATTGCGCAGCACATCGTGGCGCATCTCGATGGCTGCCACTCGAACGCGCGGATAGTCACGCGCCAGCATCGGACGCGGCGGCGAAAGACGATACCAACCATCCGGCGCACTTGGCGCGTCTGATGTCAGATCCGGAACCAACTGTGCTGTCGCGCTAGCATGGCGGCTCGCGTTCGAACCGGCGGTTGGATCATCAAGGAAGTTCGCCTGAAACGCTGCCGATACCGTAGCTTCAGGCGTGGCGTGAGCCGATGTGTATTGAGATGGCCGCATCGGCAAAGGCGGCGCACCGATCAACGGGGAATGCCGTGGCAGCAAACCAACCTTGGCCTGCGGATCGGCGTCGGCGATCTCGTAACGAACCGGCTCGTGACAGGAGGGTGCGTCGTTCGGCTGGTGCTCTGGCGGGATCATACGGCTTGAGGCCCTGGTCGAAACTCTAATCGATATTTTGGCCGATACTCTGGCTGGTCCTTTTGCGAACACTCTGGCCGCCACTCAAGTCGGGCGCGACGAGACCGCTTAAAGCCACGCTTGGCCTGACGAAGCCGACCATGTGATAAGCCATCGGTCGCCTCCGCTGGTCGCTGGTAGCAAACAATCGCTCTCGTGAGTATGGCGGCAGCGCACATCGCGCATAACATTCTTTTATGAGGTTAAGGCCGTGACGTCGTTTCCAGTCCAGCTTGGCGATGCCGCAGGCCGCATCGATGACGCGCTGGCAGCTCTGTTCGCAACCGCCGCCACGAGCCAAATCCCAGACCGATTGGCGGCCGCGATGCGCCATGCCGTGCTCGGCGGCGGCAAGCGCTTTCGGCCATTCTTAGTGCTCGAAAGTGCGGCGCTTTTCGGAGTATCCGAGCAGCACGCCATGACCTCGGCTTTGGCGCTCGAACTAATCCACTGCTACTCGCTCGTCCACGACGACCTGCCGTGCATGGACAATGACGAATTGCGTCGCGGGCAGCCGACGGTTTGGAAAGCGTTCGACGAGTGGACGGCGGTTTTAGCCGGCGACGCCTTGCAAACACTGGCCTTCGAATTGGCGAGTGCCCCCAGCCGCGTCACAGACGGCGCAATGCGCCGAGGTGCAGATGGCGAGATGCGCGCCGATATTGTCGCGGCCCTCGCCCGTGCCAGTGGCGCGCACGGCATGGTTGGCGGCCAAGTGCTCGATCTTGAGGCTGACAAACTCGACACTGGCGCCACTGCCGACTTGGCCCACATTGCGAAATTACAGTCAATGAAAACAGCCCGACTGATTACCGTTGGATGCGAGATCGGAGCGATACTCGGCCGAGCATCAGACTCGCAACGCGCGGCCTTAAAACATTATGGCGAATGCGTCGGCTTCGCGTTCCAAATCAGCGATGACTTGCTCGATGCCGAGGGCAGCGCGACAGTTGTCGGCAAGGCGACTGGCAAAGATGCGGCGGCTGGCAAAGCGACGCTCGTTTCAC
The DNA here is from genome assembly GCA_031375665.1 of Hyphomicrobium sp. Classification (GTDB taxonomy): domain Bacteria; phylum Pseudomonadota; class Alphaproteobacteria; order Rhizobiales; family Hyphomicrobiaceae; genus Hyphomicrobium_B. The sequence continues at coordinate 5,951 of JANMII010000048.1, read as the reverse complement.
TTGTCGGTCGCGAGCGTGCGCGCGATCACCTAGATGAGACCGTTGCATCGGCCATCGCGGTGATGGACATTTTCGGCGCGAAGGGTGCGACGCTGTGTGACGCTGCCCGCTACATGGGTCGGCGGCGGCATTGACGGCGAATGCCAATCAAAAACAGATCAATGCAAACCGTTTTGCCGAGGTTTATTCGGCCGCGCGCGCGCCGCTGCCAAAGCGCTTTTCGATGTAGTCTTCAACGATAACTTTAAAGTCGCCGGCGATGTTGGCGCCCCGCAACGTCATGGCTTTTTTGCCATCGATGAAGACGGGGGCTGCCGGACTTTCACCCGTGCCAGGAAGGGAAATGCCGACATCTGCGTGCTTGCTCTCACCTGGCCCATTGACGATGCAGCCCATGACCGCAAAGTTCAACGCTTCGACACCGGGATAGCGCGATTTCCATTCGGGCATTTTATCGCGGATCATGTTTTGCACATCGCGCGCAAGTTCTTGAAACACGGTTGAGGTCGTGCGGCCGCAACCGGGGCAAGCAGCCACCACCGGCACGAACGATCGAAGGCCCATGGTTTGCAACAGCTCCTGAGCCGCGCGGACTTCTTGCGTGCGATCACCACCCGGTTCAGGGGTCAGTGAAAACCGAATGGTGTCGCCAATACCCTGTTGCAGCAGAATGCCAATCGCAACCGACGACGCGACAATGCCTTTAGAGCCCATGCCAGCTTCGGTTAGACCGAGATGCAGTGCGTAGCGGCTGCGCTCGGCCAACAATGTATAAACCGCGATCAGATCCTGCACTGACGAGACTTTGCCGGAAATAATGATGCGATTTGCGCCAAGGCCCATTTCCTCGGCACGTGTCGCTGACGACAACGCCGATTGCACCATGGCTTCATGCATCACGGATCGGGCCGAAGCCGGTTGCGCAAGTTTGGCGTTTTCGTCCATCAGATGGGTCAGCAGATCGCCGTCGAGCGATCCCCAATTGACGCCGATGCGGATCGCCTTGTCGTGACGGGCCGCGATCTCGATGATCGCGCCGAATTGACGATCCTTTTTGTCCTTGAAGCCGACGTTGCCGGGATTGATGCGATATTTATCGAGGGCTTCAGCGCAGGCTGGATAGTCGGCCAAGAGCTTGTGGCCGATATAGTGGAAGTCGCCAATCAACGGGACGGTTACGCCTTGCGCGCGCAACCGGTCGCGAATTTCGGGAACGGCTTTGGCCGCTTCATCACGATCGACAGTGATACGAACGAGCTCCGAGCCCTCGCGCGCGAGCGCCGCCACCTGGGCCACCGTTCCAGCAACGTCGGCTGTATCGGTGTTGGTCATTGATTGGACGACGACCGGAGCGCCACCACCGACCAGCACGCCGCCCGACCTCAGATCCCCGACATGGACGCCAACAGTCTGATGGCGCGCTTTCAGTCCGTGTCCACCGTCGGCCGCCATCACTAGGAAATCTCCGCTTGTCTTTAGTGCCTGTTAGCGTGCCGTTTCTTAACCTGATCGGCGACGCGCCGCCAACAGAGACATGACCGCCAGCGCCGACATCGCGAGCACAATGCTAGGCCCACCCGGCACGTCAACCATGAGAGACGCGTAGAGGCCGCCAAAAACCCCGAGCATGGCGACGATCGCGGCAATAACGGCCATGCGCTCGGGCGTGGATGCCAACGGCCGGGCGGCAACGGACGGCACGATCAGGAACGCCATGACCAGCAGAATACCGACAATTTTCATCGCCACCGCGATGGTAACGGCCAGCAGAATGTCGAACGCGCCGCGGACGAAGCGCGGATCGATGCCCTCGGCCGTCGCCAGATCTTCGTGCAACGAGACACGCACCAGCGGTCGCCAAAGCGCCACCATTACTGCCAGCACCAGCCCGCCGCCGACCAGCACCCAAACCAAATCATCATTGGTGACGGCGAAAACGTCGCCAAACAGGAAGCCCATCAAATCGATCGATGGTCCTTTAAGTAGCGTAATTGCGATCACGCCCATGGCGAGCGCAGCATGGTGCATCAGACCGAGGACGGAATCGAGCGCGAGCAATTTTTGCTGGCCAAACCAAATCAGGATCAGCGCGGCAACGACCGCTGCAAGAATGACAGACAATGTCAGATCGAGATTAAGCGCCAAGCCGAAAGCGACGCCGAGCAGGCTCGATTGCGCAAGCGTCTCGCCGACGTACGCCATCCGCCGCCACAATACGATGCAACCCAACGGAGCGGCCACGATCGCAAGCACGAGGCTTGCGACGAGTGCCCGCAAAACGAAGGGCTCAGGCCAATCGAACACTCAAGCCCCCTGCCCGTCGTGGCTTGCCCCAGACCCAGCGCTCTCGACGGGATGCGGCGCACCGGACAGATCGTGCTGGTGGTCGTGATGATGTGTGTAAACGGCCAAAGCACCCGCCGCACGCGGACCAAAGAGGCGGGCATATTCCGAATGCTGCGCAACGGCTGAGGGCTGCCCCGAGCAACACACGTGACCGTTGATGCAGAGCACGCGATCACTTTTGGCCATCACCACATGCAAATCATGCGACACCAGCAGCACGCCTAATCCGCGCTCATCCCGCAAGCGCCCAATCAAATCATACAGATCAGCTTCGCCGACGTAATCGACCCCGCGAGCCGGTTCGTCCAGCACCAGTAAGTTCGGGCGCCGCAGCAAGGCGCGCGCGATCAATACGCGTTGCGTTTCACCGCCTGAAAGCTGTGCGAGTTGCTGATGCTCCGTTCGTTGTGCGCCGACGTCGGATAGCACCCGACGGATATCGCCGTCGGCGACGGCATGCCCCAGCGCCAAAAAACGCCCGACCGTCATCGGGATCGCTCGCTCGATATCGAAGCGTTGCGGCACGTAGCCAATCACCGTTGTGGATGGCTTGTAGATTTCGCCGCGATCCGCACGCTCGATGCCGAGCATCAGCTTAACGAGCGTGGTCTTACCCGCGCCATTGGGACCGATCAGCGTAACGATCTCGCGCGGGTGCACATCGAGGTCGATACCCGCGATCACGTCTCGGCTTTGCCGCGTGAACCACAATCCGCGGGCTGAGATCAGTGCATCATGGTCGATCGGTGCGGCATGCGCGTGACCACATCCACAACCAACTGTGTGACCGTGATCGCCGGTGACGTAATTGCCGGTGACTGGCCCGGCCGCTGCGGCATCGACCAACGGGCCGCGCGGCATCTCAGATGACACTAAAATATTCTCCATTGCGGATCGTCGGCTGGGACCAACATCGATGGTACACCATCACTCTTTGCGGGATGCCGCACACTCTTGACAGGTGCCCGTGACTTCGACGAACCGAACACGGGGTTCAAACTGCGTGCTGCGGGCGGCTGTGTCGATTGCCGAAAAAATGTCTTCCCCATCCGTTTCGGTCACCGTTCCGCATTTTTCACAACTGAGAAACATCGGGCGCCGACCGGTGCGCGGCTGATGCAGGCGACGGCAAGCGAAATAAGCGTTCTTGCTTTCAAGCCGGTGAACCACACCGGCGTCGAGCAGTGCGTCGAGCGCCCGATAAACTGAGATTGGCGCCAGCCGCGTGCCCTTTTTGGCCAGCCGATCGAGCACCTCGTAGGCGCCGACACTGGCCGTCGTCGACGCAATCTCTTCAAAAACCTTGCGCCGCAGATCCGTGAACCGGATATTCCGTTCCGCGAAGATGACGCTGGCGCGATCAACCGACGATTTCACGCGGTCTTTGGCAGGCTGATCGTCGCTGACTACGGCGGGCATCCCATCCACCTTTGACGCAAAGGGTTGGTCACACGGTACCGGCCGAAAGATCGACCGCCGGGACGGTTGGACACTATAACAATTCTAGTGACCGCGCTATGTGGCCAGGCGAACTGTCGTCAGCGCCTGACGATAAGGTCAATAACCCGTATCCCCATCCTGTCTTCACCCTCTTGTCTCCGCCGCAAAGCGCCCGCAGTTTGCCGAAGCGAAATCTCAGCCAACATGGCGTCGAGTTCATGCGCGGCGCGTATTTTGACGCAATTTCGCCGCCATGCCGCCGGTTGTATTGCGCATTGTGATTAGATGTGAGTGGAATCGCCGACCTACGACCGGCGTTTCCGTGTTGGCGTGCGCCGATCTTTAAGATGCCGATTTTCGCGATTGCGCAAAACACAAGGACTGGCAGCGGGATGGACGTGAAGCTCATGTTGGATGGCTTGGCCGAGCACGCCCAGCCCCTGGCTATCGCTCTTTTCTTTCTGATCACTGTATCGATGCTATTGCGCACCAAGGTCGCCAAACGGCTATGGGCCAGCATTGAAGAAACGCTGTTCTCGAACTGGCAGCTCGGGCTTCTCGGCACGACCGGCTTAGTGCTTTCGGCTGCCTCTGGGTGGACGACGTGGGACGGCATGCGCAATTTCACCGGCGAGCCGCTGCTCTCCGGCATGATCACCTTTGGCATTCAGGGCGTGATGCTGATCGTTGCCTGGTTGATCGGCGAGAGTTTCGCAACCGGCATGAACCAGCAATCCAAAGCAGCGCCGTCCGGGGCGATCAATCGTGCCGCACAGACCTGGATCGGTGCTGGCATTGGTCTCGTGCTTTTTATCGCCGCCATGGCGCTTGTGATGCAATGGACTGGCCAAGCCGACGTTCGCCAAGCGACCACCGACGATCTGAGTTGGTCGCGCACCGGCGATAAGTTCTTGATGTTCGGCGCTGGACTTTTGTTGATCGCGTTGTTCGTGCTGTACGCCGCCAGCGATCTTGTGCGGCCCTATCTGCAGGGTGTGCGCGTGATCATCCGCAACTCCGTTTTGTGGGTGATGTTTCTCGCCTGCATGGCGACCAGCGTGTTCTTTTCATTCGACAGCCTGTTCACGTCTATTTTCCCACAATCCGAGCGGGTCCGCGCCGCTGAACTGCGCGCGCAAAACCAAGTCTCCGGCATCATTTCCGACATCGAACAGACGGTCGCCGCGCGCGGTACCGAGCAAGCTGAAGCGCTTTTCAGTACTGAGGCTTGGACGAAATACGATGCGCAACTCGAAGGCGTGGCGCAAGCCGCCGCTCGGTCCGAAGGCGCCATCGAACGCTACGTCAACGATCAAATCGAGAATCGCCGCCGCGCAGTGAACGATCAACAAGAACGCATGGCGTCGGCCCAGGCTGGTCAAGCAGGACTAGCTGGCCGCAAGATTTCGATTACAGATGAAAAATCGGCGCTGGCCGCCCAGCGTCCCGAACTTGCCGCCGACTATGCCACCAAGAAGGCCGACCTCGACCTCAAGCTGAAGGATATTGACACCAAACGCGTTGAAGCGTTGGCCGAAGATAAAGGCGTCGAAGGCACCGGCAAAGAGGGTCGCGGTCCGGTTTATCGCCAGCGCATGGGGGAACTCAACCAACTCCAAAACGCAGCCAAGATTGCCGACGAACGAGTCAAAGACGCGCAAAAGCGACTGACCACCACCGAACAACGGCTCGCAATGATCGACCGCGAGTTAGCGACCATCGACGGCGATTTGGCGAAGTTGAAAGGCGAAGCGGAAACCGCTGAACAACGCATCAAGCTTGCTCAAGACAACGGCTCCGACGCCGTGGCGCCAACCCTTGATCCGGCCCGCATCCTGCCCGCATTCGAGCAGGCACGGTCGGACTTTCGCGCCGCGCCTTCAGTCGAAAAACTTGCGACCGTACAACGCTTCTGCGGTGACATTTACGGTGCGCTCGCTGGGACACCAGATACCAAGGCTCTGCTCAACGGGCTCGATTGCGATCCGAAATCGATTTCTGACGCAGCTGGCGCGCTATTTGCTCTGCAGGCTGGAACGCGAACCTTCGCTGAAACCTGCGTGGGTGGCGACAAACTCATTGCCAACACATCAACCGATGCGCTGTTCGGTTTCGCCCGCCGCTGCCTTGCCGACACAGCTTTGCAAAGCAAAGACACCGACCAA
>JANMII010000348.1:0-1758 GCA_031375665.1 Hyphomicrobium sp. | reverse complement strand
TCATCCGGTGCCGCCTTCGCAGCCGATAGCCCGGTGCCCGCAAGCGATACGTCGGCTGCTCAACCAAAACGGCTTCACTCGATCCCACTTGATGGCGCCGTGGAAGATGTGCCCGTTGCGCCGCGCGTTGTTCGCGAGCTGACCGCGCTGCGCCCCAAAGATGATCTCATCATTTGTATTGCAGGCTGCTCGCCGGGTCGTGATCTCGTCATCTATGCCAAACCGCAGGAAGAATTGGTCGATGGCAGAAGCGTAACCAACAACGTTCCAGTCAAAGCCACGCCAAAACTGGATGCGCCAGGCGTGGATGGGCCTGCAGCCGCCGCATCTTCGCCGACACCCTCTTCGCCGGAATCCGGGCCAGCTTCGGCGCCGATGGCAAAAGCCGACGGTGGTGTTGTGCCAGCTGAAACCATGGCCAAACCTGAAGCAGAACTTGGTGCGGACGAACAGGCGAAAGCGCCGCTAAGCGACCACTCAATGGCCCCATCAACGCCTGACGTCATCAATGCGCAGCCTAATAGCGATGCCGCGGCTAGCGATGCGGCGACACCTGCGTTTGAGCCGACCGTCGATATGCCGAAGGGCGCGATGGGCGATGATGCTGCAAGCGGCTCTTCCAACAACGAGCCGTCGAGCGGATCGCTAAGCGAACCAGATTCCGCGCTGTCCGATCAGCCAGCCAATGACGATAAGAATCGTTAGTCGGATGGAAAGATTGGCGGGCTGATCACCGGACGGCGACGCAGCTCGGCGCTGCTGGCCGACGTGATGGCCAAGCAATCATTGATTGACGATTTTCAGAACGTCCGTGTACGAGGCAACCTTGTAAACAGCGCCGTTTTTGATCAGGTACAGCCAATCGAGCTTGTCGGTTTGCGCAAGATCCTCGGGCGTGACAGCGAACAATTCGTCATTCAGAACTTCACGAAAACTGATGGCGGTGTCCTTGGCATCCGTGCCGAGATACTTCCAATTTCCCGGTGGTGGCAGATAGGCTTCAGCGGCTTTATTGAAGACGACGTCACGGAGCGCTTCAGGTGAAACCTCGCCGCGCCTGATGGCTTCAATAAGCATCTCGACAAAGCCGATTTGCACGAGTCCGGTGCAGATATATTCGTTGGGCGGTTCCCATTCGTTTTGCCGATAGCGCTCAACGGTTTTTTGCTTGCTTCCCATCTTGGTCTGAACGCCAAACCAAATATTGCGAGCGATTTTCCAAATCGTCCAAAAATCGTACTTGGCTTTGATTTTATCGAGCAGTACGCCGCGGACGCGGGCTTGCCGTTCAGGGTTGAACCATGACGTTGATTTCAAGCGACGGACCGCGACGAAGTCAGCATGGTCACCACTGGCGTAGTAGGTAATTTTAGTCAGATCGACGCCGCTTGTTCCAGCCTCGATGACAAACGTGCCCGACAGCCCGGCATCGAATGGTGGCGCGGTGTAGACGAGAGCCGCGTGAGAAAAAATTGAGTTGGTCGCCCACCGGATGATCGACGAGCCGATATCGCCAGAGCGGCGGGTGATGATGAGGTCGGACTGGCTGAGATATTCGCCCGCCAGAAACTCGCTGAAAGGTTTGGGACAAACATCATCGCGCGCTTTGCCCGTCGCTGACATGTCGTTGGCCGCTGGCGTGTCGTCGCTCCCGCTCAATGCGCCAGCTGACTCGCTGTCGAGCGATAGCGTCGCCGTCGCACAGCACAATGCTATGACGGCGGTCCGCACACACCATATCGGATGCCGCCGCGCTAT
>JANMII010000336.1:0-16018 GCA_031375665.1 Hyphomicrobium sp. | reverse complement strand
GGTTTTCGTCCGGCCGGCTTCTCGGTCAACTTCGAAACATCGAGATCGCCGTAGTGGGTCATCAACAGGGTGCGCGGGATCGGGGTGGCGGTCATCACCAAGACATTGGTGCCGCCATTCGAACCTTTGGCCTGTAAGGCCAGCCGCTGGTGGACGCCGAAGCGGTGCTGCTCGTCGATGACGGCGACCGCAAGATCGTGAAAAATGACCTCGCTTTGAAACAGCGCGTGGGTGCCGATCAGAATGTCGATGTCGCCGTTAGCGAGACGCAGCAGAATTGCTTCGCGGGTTTTGCCCTTCTCGCGGCCCGTGAGAATTTCAACGCGTAGTCCGGCTTTGTCAGCCAGCGGTTGGATGGTTTCTAAATGCTGGCGGGCGAGCACTTCGGTTGGCGCCATCAGGGCGGCCTGAGCACCGGCTTCGATCGCAATAGCCATCGCCATCAGCGCAACCACCGTTTTCCCCGAACCGACATCGCCCTGCAAAAGTCGTAACATGCGATGGGGTGCTGCGAGGTCGGCTGAGATCTCAGCCAGTGCAGAAGACTGCGACCGCGTCAACTGAAACGGCAGCGCTGCAGCGATGCGGCGGCGAACGCGACCATCGCCATCAATGCTGCGGCCGCGCTGATTTTTGCCGCTGTGGCGCACCAGCGCCAACGCCAACTGACCCGCCAACAATTCGTCATAGGCAAGCCGTTGCCACGGCGGCGCGCCGTTGGAGACGTCATCGGCGGTTTGCGGGCGATGTAGCGAAGTCAGTGCGTCTTTCAGCGTTGGCCATCCACGCGCTTTGAGCCATGGCTCGTTTTGCCACTCGGCGAAATCTGCCACGCGTTCGACGGCCTGGCGGGCGGCCTTCACAAGCACTTTTCCGGATAATCCAGCGGTCAAGCCATAAACCGGTTCGAGCAGCGGAAGATCGTCGCGACGGTCGGGCGCAACGATGTAATCAGGGTGGGCCATTTGCAGCGTTTCGCCATAACGCTCGACGCGGCCCGATACGTAGCGGTATTCGCCCTCGGGCAATTGACGTTCAACGAAAGCGCGTTCGACGCGAAAGAAGATCAGGTCAAGGCGGCCGGTGTCGTCCTCGCAAGCGACTTTGTAGGGGGCTTTGGAAACGCCGCGCGGCGGCGGTTTATGTTTCAAGACGCGGACGTGCAGTGTCACGATGGTGCCGGGCACGGCATCACGGGTGGTTGGCTCAAGGCGGCGGTCGATGACGCCAGCTGGCAAATGCCACAGCAGATCGACGACGCGCGGTTCAAAGATGCCTGGTGGTAAGATTAAGCACTTCTTCAGCAGCGTCGCCATGCGCGGACCGATGCCGGTCAATGATTGGACCGGTGCAAACAGCGGATTGAGGGATGAGGGACGCATTGGATTTGTGACGCTTCGTAATCTGGAGGCTTCGCGGCGCGCCGCGCGAACGAGTCATATTTTTATAGTCGCGGCAAAACGCATCGTATCGGCGCGACCTGCCCGGTTAGGCTATGCTAGGTCCATCGCGAGCGTTATATCACCCGCCTGCGGACGCCCACTCAGCGGATAAATTAAGCTCAGCCGACGCTTTAAGCGTGGAGACTTGGCACCACGGCGTCAAGGTCGGTTCCACAGGTATTAGGTATGGCCACGGTTGATGTTCTCGAGAGACGCTAGTCCCCATGACGGATGATTTGGATCTTCGCCGCCGCCGTGCCGCCTATCGCGCGGCGCATCGTGGCACTAAGGAAATGGACGTTCTCGTTGGGCGTTATGCCGAGGCGAAATTACCCGCGCTCGCCGGCGTGGCGCTATCGGAGTTTGAAGAGTTTTTAGCCGTCGGAGATCCGACGCTGCAATCTTGGATCTTCGCCAACGAAGATATGGGCGATAGCCAATTTACCGGACTGGTCGATGATATCCGTGCCTTCCACGGGCTCGATGCAATTGATCGGCACAAGCCGCGCGACTTCGAAGGAAACGACACGGGTGGCTGAGTGGAAAGCGAAGGCTGAACTGTCGAAGGGCGCGGTATTCTCGGGCGTGCCAGAGGGTTTCGACGCGCGTGTCATCGCCGATATCACGAAGGCGGCCCGCACCGCCGACGCGCCAGGGCTTCATATCCACATCGCGCGCGACGATCGCCGCCTCGAACAACTCGAAGTCGCACTGGCGTTTTTCGCCCCCGACATCAAAGTCATCTCGTTTCCGGCTTGGGATACGGTTCCTTATGACCGAACAGGGCCAAACGCTGAAATCGTGTCGCGGCGGATCACGGCGCTCGGCAAGCTGGTCATCGGCACCCGCAAAGAACCAACGTGCGTGTTGACGACGGTCAACGCAATCCTGCAACGCATTCCACCGCGCGCGTTCATCCGCCAAGCCTTCAAGCCGATTGCGCCGGGCCAGCGCTTGGATATGTCGGAATTGGTCAAGCGGCTTGGCGCGTATGGCTTTCAACGGGCAAGCTCGGTCATGGAGCCGGGCGAATTCGCCCAGCGGGGCGGGATCATCGATTTGTTTCCACCAGGCCGGATCAATCCGATCCGGCTCGATTTCTTCGGCGACACACTCGAGAGCATCAAGGCGTTCGACGCGCAAACGCAGCGATCGATGAAGCCGGTCCAAAAGTTCGCGCTAATGCCGGTGAGCGAAGTGGCGTTTGGCGAACAGGCGACGGCACTCTTTCGTAGCCGATATATCGCGCTGTTCGGTGGCAATACATCTGATGATCCGCTCTACGAATCCGTCAGTCACGGTCGCCGTTATCAGGGCCAAGAGCATTGGTTGCCGTGGTTCCATCCCGAGCTCGAAACACTATTCGATTATGCGCCGGGCGCTGGCGTCTCGTTCGATCATCGCTCGGATGAGGCGATTGATCAGCGTTTTCAGCAAATCCAAGAACACTACGAAGCTCGCGTCGACAGTCTCGAAGGTCAACGCTTTGGCGCGCCGCCCTACAAACCCGTACCGCCCGAACAGATGTTCATCGACGGCAAGGCCTGGGCTGACGCGCTGTCGAAACGCGCGCTGTCGCGTATCACGCCGTTCGATGATCCAGGCCAATCCGGCATCTATGCAATGCGCGGCCGACGCGGCCGGTCGTTCGCGCCAGAGCGGCAAACCCCAGATGCGAATTTATTCGATTCAGCTGTTGGTCATGTGCGGCGCTTGCTGGGCGAGCCGCGCCGCGTGGTGGTGGCCGCCTGGAGCACGGGTGCACGCGAACGCCTGATCGGGTTGTTCGCTGATCACGGACTGAAAGACGCGCGCAAGGTTGAAAGTTTTGCGGAGGTCTTAGCCTTGCCGCCGGGCGCGACAGCGTTTGCGGTGCTGGGACTTGAAGAAGGTTTCGAGACGCCCGACTTCGCCGTGATCGCCGAGCAGGATGTTCTGGGCGACCGCCTCGTGCGGCAACGCAAGCGGGCGCGCAAAGCGAGCGACGTTCTGACCGAAGCCACCAGTCTGTCGGTCGGCGATCTGGTGGTCCATGCCGATCACGGCATCGGACGCTTTGCCGGATTGCAGACGATTACCGCGCTCGGTGCCCCGCACGACTGTCTCGAATTGCACTATGCGAGCGGTGACAAACTCTTCCTGCCCGTTGAGAACATCGAACTACTGACGCGCTATGGCGCTGACGAGGGCGACAGCCAGCTCGACCGGCTTGGCGGCGTTGCATGGCAATCGCGCAAGGCGCGGCTGAAGAAGCGGCTGCGCGAAATCGCCAACGAACTAATCAAGATCGCAGCGCTGCGTGCGTTGCGGGAAGCGCCGCCTCTAATGCCGCCCGCCGGCGCCTACGACGAATTCGTGGCGCGGTTTCCCTACGAAGAAACCGAGGATCAAGCTTCCAGCATCGATGCTGTGGTCGCGGATCTGGGCTCGGGCAGACCGATGGACCGGCTGGTCTGCGGTGACGTCGGCTTCGGCAAGACCGAGGTGGCGATGCGGGCTGCTTTCGTTGCGGCCATGAACGGTTTGCAAGTTGCAGTCGTGGTGCCAACGACACTGCTCGCCCGCCAGCATTACCGATCGTTCGCGGAACGCTTCAAAGGCCTGCCGGTGAAAGTTGCGCAAGCCTCGCGGATGGTTGCGCCGAAAGACCTCGTGGACGTCAAAGCTGGATTAAAGTCGGGCCAGATCGATGTCGTCATCGGCACCCACGCGCTGCTCGGTAAGCAAATTGATTTCGCGCGCCTTGGCCTTTTGATCATCGATGAAGAGCAACATTTCGGTGTCGGCCACAAAGAGCGCCTCAAGACCATGCGCGAAGATGTGCACGTTTTGACGCTGTCTGCGACTCCCATACCCCGGACGTTGCAACTGGCGTTGACGGGCGTGCGCGAACTGTCGCTGATCACCACCCCGCCGATCGACCGTTTGGCGGTGCGCACCTTTATCTCGCAATTCGATCCGGTGATTTTGAAAGAAGCGCTGCGGCGTGAACGGTTCCGTGGCGGCCAGACGTTCTATGTTGCACCCCGCATCAGCGATCTTGACGACATCGCCGAGTTCTTGCGCGAGACGGTGCCTGAATTGACGTTCGCGCGGGCCACCGGCCAGATGACGCCGACCGAACTCGAAGACGTCATGACGGCGTTCTACGAGGGCAAATACGATATTCTCTTGTCGACGGCGATCGTTGAATCCGGGCTTGATGTGCCCAACGCCAACACATTGATCGTGCATCGCGCCGATATGTTCGGGTTGGCCCAGCTTTATCAATTGCGCGGCCGGGTTGGCCGATCGAAGACCCGCGCTTACGCTTACATTACAACGCCGCCGAACCAGAAACTGACCGAGGGCGCTGAGAAGCGGCTCAAGGTTCTGCAGTCGCTGGATCAACTTGGGGCCGGATTTTCGCTGGCTTCGCACGACCTCGATATTCGCGGTGCCGGCAATCTGCTGGGCGAAGAGCAATCCGGCCACATTCGCGAGGTCGGGTTCGAACTCTATCAGTCGATGCTGGAGGAAGCGGTTGCTGCCATGAAGGGCGGGGATCTGGAAGCAAGCGATAAGTGGAGCCCTGAGATCCAGCTCGGCACCTCGATCATGATCCCGGAGAGTTACGTCACCGATTTGCAGTTGCGCCTTGGGCTATATCGACGGCTATCGACTCTTGAAAAACGCGCTGACATCGACAGCTTTGCGGCCGAATTGGTCGACCGGTTCGGCGATATGCCGCCAGAAGTGACGCATCTGCTCGACGTCATGGAAATCAAAGGTCTGTGCCGTGCCGCTGGCATCGCCAAGGTCGACGCTGGTCCAAAGGGTGGCGTTGTCACGCTGTATAAGAACACATTCGCCAACCCCGAGGGGTTGATCGGAATGGTGCAGGCGTCACGCGGCGCGCTAAAGGTGCAGCCCGATCAACGGCTGGTGTTCCGTGCCGATTGGGATTTGCCGGAGCCGCGTCTCAAGGGCGTTCGATCGCTGATCCAGAAATTTGCCGATCTCGCCGAGCAAGTGAAAAAGGCCGCATAGCGCGGCCTTTGTGCGGTGATGTCAGATTGGATGACCGAAGCGGAAATCGCCTAGCCAGAAATCGCGTGCGACGTGGCGTTGGCCGCGCGGGCTGCATCGAGGCGCTGGAAAAACGCGTTGGTTGGCTTCGCAACCGCTGGCTCAAAAGCATCAAGGCTTGAGCGGGCAATGGAAACCGGAGCGTTGGAGTGCGCCGCGGATTGGTTGGCCGCCAACCGTTGCGCGTCAGCCAGATCACGAAGCGCGCCGCGAACCTTGGCGCCTTCCTCAGCTGAGAATGTATCCTGATACAACTCGCCTTCGACGTCAGCCGTTCGCTCCAAGCGGATGCGTTGGGCCTGAACGGTTCCGCGTGTTGTGCCTCGGATCACGACGTCGTCGGCCGCAATCCCGCCCTCGATGAGGCCGTCCGTATCGACGATCAACATCTTGCAAGTGATGTTGCCGAAGACCTTGCCTTTGACCAGAATGTCGCCTTGGCTTTCGAGATCGCCGCGCATCGTCAACCATTCATTGATGATGGAGCAATTGGCATCGCTGGCGCTGGCCTGGGCGGCGTAGGCTTGGCCATTGGTTTCAAAGCTACCGCTCGGCTTCGTGTTGAACATGGAAAGGGGCTCTTATTCTGGACTGGAACACTCAGCCGACAGAGTAGCGCTTGGTTGTTAAGAAGCGGCTAACCATCCGAACGCGCGTCGCCTGTTTGTTCAGGCGTGGCGGTGCGTGCCCGCAAAGCCGCCAAGTCGCTGCGTTTGACTTTACCGTTGGGCGTACGCGGTAGCGCGTCGACAAAAACGATTTCGCGCGGCCGCTTATAGTCGGCCAAACGCTCAGCCGCGAACGCGAGTACATCTTCGGCCGAAAGCTGCGCGCTAGATAAGCGGACGATATAAGCCCCAACCACCGTGACGTCAGCGCGAACTTGGATTTCAGCGCACGCGACTTCGGCGACGCCAGGGCAAGCGATCAGCGCCGCCTCAACTTCTTGCGGTGAGACGCGATAGCCGAGCGCTTTCATGATGTCGTTGGCCCGGCCCAGGTGCGTGACGTAGCCGTCGGCATCCATGACACCAAGATCGCCACCGATGAACCAACGGCCGCGAAACGCCTCGGCCTCTTCGTCCGGCCGGTTCCAATAGCCGAGCATCAAGCCAGCGTCGCGGCGGTCCACCGCGATCAGTCCTTCGTGACCGGGTGGCAGCGGTTGGTCCGAACCTTCGATCGGCAGTATGACGACGCCGCGACCCCGTTGCGGTTTGCCGGTCGCGCCGACTTTGCGCGGAATGGATGGGCTCGTCGAAATGTACGTTGATAGTTCGCTCATGCCGAGCGCCTCGTGCAACTCGGTTCCTGTACGCGCCGACCACGCATCAAACAGATCGGCTGGCGGCCGCTCGCCTGCAATTAATCCATGCCGCAAGACGCCAAGCGAAATCTCGCCTGGCGGCGCATACTTCAAGATTTGCCGGAATAGGCTCGTCACGGCAGCAAAAATCGTCGCTCGTGTCTGACGGATCAGGATTGGCCAAAGCTGAGGACTTTTTTCGCCCGTGTAGATCAAGCTGGTCGCGCCGTTCGCCCATGGATCGAGCAAGCCGGTGCCGAGTGTGTAGGTCCAGTTGAAGGCACCGGCATGGAGCATGCGATCAGTGGCCGTGATCGCATACCAGTCGCGATACATCGGACGTCGGCCCAACACCACACGATGGGCGTGAACAACGCCCTTGGGCAGCGCTGTGGTGCCAGACGTGTAGATGAGATAGGCGGGATCATTGGCTCGCGTTGCAGCATAGTCAGCTCGCGTTCCGGTCTGCATCATATGGCGGATGTCGGCGTCGGTTAGCTGCACAACAAGCGTGCGCTTTCCGGCTGCATCGTTGGCGATGGTTTCTGCCGTGGTCACAGCGATTGCGGCGGCACCGCTGTCGGTCGCGAGAAATTGAGCTTCACGTTCGGTCAATTGCGGCGACGCTGGAATGGCGACCGCTCCGGCAGCGATGACGCCCAAATAGAGGATCGGGTAAGTGCTGGTGTTTTCAAGTCGGATCAGCACGCGATCGCCCGGCTTTATGCCAGCCGCCAGAAGCCCGCCCGCGACCCGAAGTACAGCATCCTCAAGCGCCCGGTACGACCACGTTTCAGATGGTGCGCCATCCCCCGCCTGAGTGATGACTTCAAGGGCTGGCTTGTCGGGCGTGGTTGCGAGGCCGAACGCAAGACAATGCGCGGCGAGATTGAACGGCGCATTTTGCGCAATCAGCGCCGCGACATCGCCTTCGCTGTCCGATGGCACTGGAGCCGTCATTTCGGCTCCTCGATCCACCAACTGTCGATTGCGTAGCCAAACAGCGGTGTCTTTTCGGGATGCTTTAGCCGCGCCGCATGCGCCACCCACTGGCGCGGACCAAAGAACAGCGGAATGACATAATCATTCGAGAGTAAAACGCGGTCGAGGGCGCGCACTGCTGAAACGAATTCTGGCTCAGTCGCGGCTTTCAACATCGCCTCGATCATGGCGTCTGCTGCAGGGTTGCTGACACCTGCAAAATTATACGAGCCCTTCGCGTCAGCTGTGCTGGCCGACCATCGAAACAACTGTTCGTTACCAGGCGACAATGTCGACGCCCACGTTGTTTGAATCATATCGTAGTCGTAACTCGCCAACCGCTCTTGATATTGCGCGCTGTCGACGACGCGAACGCGCACGCCAATGCCAAGTGCTTCGAGGCTGCGCGCATAGGTCAAAAGCAATGCTTCTTGCGCGTTGTTGTTGGCAAGGATCTCAAAGCTCAACTGCGTTCCAGTTGATGCGTTGATCAAGCGACCTGATTTGAAATCGTATCCAGCTTCGCGAAGAATTTGTAACGCGGCGCGTTGATTGACGCGATTTTGTCCTGATCCGTCACTGGTTGGGAACTGATAGGTGCCTGCCATGATTTCAGGGCGAACGGCGTTGGGCAGGGCTGCAAGCAACGCGCGCTCGGTGGCGTCGGCGGGTCGGCCCGCTGACGACAAATAAGAGCGCTCAAAAAAGCTCTGCGTGCGCTTGAATAGCCCGTTGTAGAGCGTGCGATTGATCCACTCGAAGTCGAGCAACATCATCAGAGCGTGACGCACGCGGCGATCGGTAAAGATTTGGCGGCGCGTGTTGAAAACCAGCGCGGTCATGCCAGCTGGCAACGCAATGTCGAATTCTTTTTTGACGATGCGCCCGGCGGTGAGTGCTGGGCCAGTGTAGCTATTTGCCCAACGGCTCGGGTCTTCTTCAAGACGCAGATCGATGCCTCCGCGCTTGAATGTTTCAAGCAGCACCGAGGTATCGCGGAAATAGTCGAAGCGGATTTCGTCGAAGTTGAAGCGGCCGCGATTAATGGCAAGGTCTCGGCCCCAATACGCGGTGTCGCGCAGGTAACTCAGTGAGCGCCCGGCGTCGACTTTCCCGATGACGTAGGGCCCCGAGCCGACCAACGGCGTCATCGACGTCATATCGAAAACGTCGGGCGGCGTTGTTGCTTTCGAAAAGATCGGCATCAAGCCAAGGATCAACGGCAGTTCGCGATCGTTGCCGTCTTGCAGCGTGAAAACGATCGTATCGCCGCCAACGGGTTCAACTTTGGTGACCTTTGCAAAATACGTGCGGTGATTGGGACGGCCCTTCGTTTTCAGCAACTCAAACGAGTGAATGATGTCGGCTGGTGTAATCGGCGCACGATTTGAAAACGCAGCTTTAGGATTGAGCTTGAAGGTCACCGTCATGCCGTCGGCTGCGACGTCGATGGTCTCGGCGATCAGGCCATACAGCGTAAATGGTTCATCGAGGCCGCGCGCCATCAGGCTCTCGACGCTGAACTCGCGCACGCCGGCGGCCGCCACACCTTTGATGATCAATGGATTGAGACTGTCGAATGACCCAGTCACGCCAAGGGTGACGCGGCCGCCCTTTGGTGCTTGAGGATTGACGTAAGGCAAGGCTGTAAAATCGTCGGTGAGTGTTGGTGCGCCGTGCAAACTCATCGAGGTTCGCGGCGCCGCAGCCAGCGGAGCGCAACAAATCGCCGACGCTACAGCAATAACCAATGACATCGATAGAAGCCAAGGCGCGTGCACCACGTTGTAACCGTCCCTACGTCAGTGATCGATGCCGGATATGGCCTGCTGCCGCCGGTTTGGCTCGGGTCGCCGCTGGAATTTGATCCGTGACACCCGCACGTTCTGAGCCGACGCGTATAACATTGGTGTGGCCCTGTGGCGAAGTGAGGCCTGCTTCGTGTCGAGCGGCAATAGCGCGTCCGGAGTTGGCCAAAGCGCCGCCTTGGCCACGGTTCGATCTTGCCTCACGCCAACTTGGGGGTCAAAAATTCTAGCCTTTGAGACCGCGCGCTTGTCGCAGTGGCCAACGGGCCACGGCCCCACAGCTGTCGCTGTGGCGGGTGAAATCGCCTCTTCGGCTGGCCACGGGATTGCCGTAATCCGAGCCTTATTCCGGTTCGACGGCGCATCGATGCGTCAGCATCCGTATCGGCGCCAGCGTTTTTGCGCCGCGGCGATACGCGATGAGAGGGGTGGGGCTGGCTCAGCCAGCTCATAAAAACAAGGATTTTTAGCTACATGAGACACGCAGGATTGCGCGCACGTGGCACGACGCTCGCTTCGACCGCGACGATGACGGTCGCCGGAACCTTAGCGGCTTTTACGTCGCTTGCTTCGCTGCCAGCGATGGCTCAGGCCCCGGCTGAAAAAGAGATCAACATTCAAGCCAAGCCCGCGCCAGCGGCACCCGCCGCCAAACCGGCTGCAGCTCCAACGGCCGCCAAGCCTGCGGCGGGCACGGCTGCGCCGGCCGGTGGTGAAGCCGCGGCCAACACCGGACCAAAGAGCGCGTGGGTGAAGCTTTGCGAAAAAGCCCCGATCGTGAAAAAGGGCGATGATGGCAAAGAGATCAAAGAAGAAAAAAATCTGTGCCTGACCCATCACGAACGGCTCGACGGCAATACCGGTATGGTTCTGGTGTCTGCCGCCATCCGCCAAGTCGAAGGCCAGGACAAATCTTCGTTCATGGTAATGGTGCCGCTCGGCATGGCGATCCCGCCGGGATTGCGGGCCGCGATCTACACCAAAGATCAATGGGCGGCAGCCGCTAAGAACGAGAAGATCGACGAGAAAGCTTTGAAGCCGATCGATCTGAAGTTTTCGCTCTGTCATCCAGCCGGATGCACTGCCGAGACAGAAGCGACCAAGGACATCATGGATCAAATGGCTGCCGGTGGTGGCATCATGATCTTGGCCATGAACGCTGGCGCGCAGCCAGTTGGTTTCCCGGTTCCGCTTGAAGGATACGTTGAGGCTCAAAAAGGCGCGCCAATCGATAATAAAAAATATGCCGCCGCACGCGGCTCGTTGATGAAGCAAATTCGCGACCGTCAGGCTCAAATGGCTGAAAAATTCAAGACTGAACAGGCGGCGAAGAAGGCTGCTGGTGGCACGGCAGCACCCGCTACAACCGGGGCTACAACTGGATCGACACCAGCGCCAAAGGCACCCTAACTTTCCGCTGACAGCGGCTCGGCTGGTTTAGGCCGATGCTTGGCTCTTGCGGCGACCTGATTGGGTCGCCGAACCTCGCGAAACCAAGCCGCTCCACGCAACTGTGGGGCGGCTTTTATTTGGCCAGTCTGCTGAAAATCCGCCTTTCGATCATTGCGTCAATCGCAAAGCGGTGAACGACATTGCGATCTCGTTGAAGGCCGCTTCCAGCTCATTGCTGCCATATGGGAAAAAGTGCTTGTCGGCGGACGAGGCGCAACTCTCAAGCAGATCCCGGGCGCGTTTGGCCTCAACATGGAAACCGATGGCGTAAACGGTTATCCCAGCCGCCTTCATGTTGGTGCACACTTGCAACGCATAGTCGTCGGCGGCTTCGTCCGTCGGCAAATCTTTCGGAAAGTTCTCGCCGTCAGTCATCAGAATCGCAACCTTGGTGGTCTCACCGTAGTCTTTGGGCGTGCTGTCGTTTGGCCAGATCGCAGCCCACTTCGGTGACAGCATGTACCACGCCCACATGGTGCCGAGATGGCCAGCCGTGCCCTGGCTAAGTTTCAGATCGCTGATGCGAGCCTGCACGACAGCCTTCGATTTTTCCAATGGCATGATTTCGGTGTCGAGGCATGGCCAATCACTCTCGGGCGAAAAGACGTTGAAGAAACCCCCGGCGGCTGGTGGATCCTCGGTGAATCGCGCGGACCCGTTGCGCTCGCCAACGCAGGGACCGCCGACTGCGGTTGATCCTGCCACTGTCGCGAAATAAGCACCCGGGTTCACAGCCGAGGCGAACGGCGCAAATGCAATTTTGACCGGCCGTGGATCGGTATCGTCGAGCATCACCTGATCGGCAAACTGCTGAAGCGCAGACTTGGTGTCGGTAAATCGCTGGCCTATCATCGAACTCGACAGGTCGATCATGATCGACACTTCGACGTCGCCGGTGGAAAAGGCAGCCGTGCTCGAAACCGCGATTGGCATGGTTTTAAAACCCATGATGCGCGTCAGCGTGGTCGGCAGCACAACGTTTGATGCAGCCCTAAACTCCATGGTTTTTTCGTCAACATCAGCAAGTGTTAAGACCGCGCCTTTTAGCGCCTTTTCGGTCTGCAGCGCTTGGGCGAAATAGGTCGATGCGGTTGCAATCGCAGCCGACCGGTCTTTGTTTTCGCCGTACTTGCGGGCGCCAGCGAGGGAGGCTGCATCGGTGATGTTTTGTAATTTGTTTTCGGCGCTCAATTTGCGCGCGGAATCGATGGCAACTCCCGAAAAGCCAGCGAGCAGGGCAAACACCAAGCCAAACATGACCATAACTGAACCCGTGTCGTCACATGCGAAGCTCAGTTTCAACGACTGGCGTTGCCGCAGATTGGGATGGACTTGCACTGGGACACCCGTTCTTGTTTCGACGATGGGATGTCACGTTGGGCTATCACAGTTAAAAATTGACTGAATTAATCTGACGCATTTTGCAGCACCGTTAAAAAATCGTGAATGCCGACGCCGTGGTGCACCCGCCCCAACGATGAGCTGCGTTGAACGCGTTCAGTTGAGTTGGCGAATTAGTTGGCGCCGTCGCGCAAGCGATAATGGCCATTACTCTCGCGCTCGAAATGTTCGGAGATATCGGGATGGCGGAGTGGCTTGCCGCTGTCGTCTGGAAGCAAGTTTTGCTCCGACACGTAGGCTAGGTACGTGCTGTCCGCATTCTCGGCATACAGATGATAAAATGGCTGATCTTTATGGGGACGGATTTCTTCAGGAATGGCCAACCACCACGCGTCCGTGTTGGCGAAGGTTGGATCGATGTCGAAGATCAGTCCGCGAAATGGAAAAAGCCGGTGGCGAACCACCTGACCGATCGAGAATTTTGCATACAACACCTCGGTCATGGGCTTTTTCTTCGACACTCTTAGAATTTAGCAACACCAACAGAAGGGCGGACATTGAAATGGTGTGTCCGGCCGGCGGGGTCCTGCAGTTCAGGCGATTTCGCTACGAACAAAACTCCAGATCAGCCTTTCTGGGCTGCGTTAAAGTCCGAATTCAGCGGCGCGACCGGGGTCTTTGGTTGCAACCAAACGCGCCAGATCGACGATCACTTTCGCTTGTTTCCAAGTGGCGTCGTCTTGCATCTTGCCGTCGATCATGACCGCACAGTGCCATCGGGCATCGCGTCGAGAATACGTTTGGCAAATTTGACCTCGGCGACGTCCGGCGAAAATACGCGCTTTGCGATGTCGATTTGCGACGGATGCAACGACCACGCGCCAAGGCAGCCCTGGAGATACGCATTGCGGAATTGGGCCTCGCAGGCGGCTGCATCGGAAAAATCGCCGAAGGGTCCGTAGAACGGCTTCAAGCCATAGGCGAGGCAAGCGTCGACCATTTTGCCGACGGTGTAGTGCCATAAATCCTGCTGGTAGAAATTGCGGGCCTTTGTGCTGTCTTGGCCGCCATCAGCGAGCACGCCATAGTCGGGATGACCGCCACCCACGCGTGTCGTCTTCATGCCGCGTGATGCGGCAAGGTCGGCCGGGCCCAAGCTCATGCCATGCATGCGCGGGGATGCCGCCGCGATCGCTTCGACGTTGTTGACGCCCTCGGCTGTTTCCAGAATGGCGTGGATCAGGATCGGCTTCGTGACGCTGTGCTTGGCTTCAAGCTGTGCCAGCAACTGGTCGAGATAGTGGATGTCCCATGGACCTTCGACTTTCGGCAACATGATGACGTCAAGTTTATTGCCGACGCTGGAGACGATCTCGATCACATCGTCGAGCATCCAGGGCGAATTCAAACAGTTGATGCGGGTCCATAATCCAGTGCCGCCGAAATCCGTGTCGCGGGCCATCTGGATGAAGCCTTTGCGGGCATTTTCTTTCTGATCAAGCGGCACGGCGTCTTCGAGATTGCCGAGCACGACATCGACCTGACCGGCGAGGTCTTTGATCTTGGCGCGAATTTTATCGTTGTGGGGCGGGACAAAGTGGATCATGCGCTCGAGCTTGACGGGCAAAGCGCGAAACGGGTCAGGCGCGCCGATGGCGAGTGGAGCGAAATGTTTGGCGGGGGTGCGGGTCGAGGCCATGGGCGTCCTTCAGATAAGCCAAATGCGATTGGGGGTATGGCAACGCGCCGCGAATGCGGTGGCGGTCGGATGTCTGGCCATTTCGAATAATTGGAAACGATGCGTCGCGCTAGAGATCGTGCGCAAAGCTGCCAATCGGACGCGGCTGGGCGAAACCCGGCGGTTGGCGCGGTGGGCCCATGCGGGCGGCGACAGGACGGGGACACTTGGGACGTTCAGCAGAGCGCAGGCAACACGAGCACCTCAAACACGCGTTCCCTAGGAAACAGCTGGCACGGGCAGGATTGGGCAATATCACGACACAGCCCGGCCATCGAGCAGACCGACCGGCTCCCCAGCTAACCCGGAGACAGCGTCATGACCCCCCTGACATCGTTCATCACCGTGCGTTTTGCATTGCAAGGTCTTCTCGCCGTTGGCGCCATGGGCGTTGCCAGCCCCGAAGCTTCTGCGTTGGACCTTGGCGTCAAACTAGCCTGCGCCAGCGATTATTACGCGTATTGCAGCCAGCACAGCCCATCGAGCCCGGGTGTGCGCTCGTGCATGCGCGCCGCTGGTCCAAGCCTTTCGAAGCGATGTGTCAGCGCATTGATTTCGGCTGGTGAAGTAACGTCGGACGAAGTCGTTCGCCGCCGCGCGGTTTCACAAACCGCATCACGCTGATCGAGCAACGCGTCAGCTCAGAGCCACGCCGATGCTCGACTGAAATCAATAACCGGCGCCTAGCTCCAGCGCCGGTTTGACCACATCCACTGCTCAGGCGCCTCGCGCACCCAGGCTTCGAATTGCTTGGTCATTTCAGCTGTCGCCCAGCGCACATCTTCCGATTGGTTCGCCGTCCGCGGCACGCGCAACTCTTTCAGTTCAATTTCAAAGCGGCTTGCCGACCCGACCCGCGTACACCGCGACAGCCAAATCCGAGCGCCGGTGCGGCGCGCGATCATGGCTGGGATGGTGACGGTCGCTGCGTCCCGCCCAAAGAATGGAACTGGCAAACCCGTCCGATCATAGAGATCGCAAACAACACCGAGCCGTCCACCGCGACGAACATAGTCCATGATGGCACGCGCGGTTTTTTGGCTCTCGCCATGATCGCCCTCAACCCGGCCACGACCATACAACCCACCCGGATAGAGATCGCGGCGCTGATCGCGCAGATATTGATCGACATAAGGGTTATTGACCGAGCGATAAACGGCGGCTGGGTTCGCGCCAGCGAGCGTCAATGGCCAGATCGCCAACTCGTAATTGCCCATGTGGAGCGACGCACCGACCACGGGGCCGAGTTTGTTGGCGTAGCGTTCAAATACTTTGCCGTTCAAAATCGAAATCCGCGATGGATCGGCCACGATCTGATCAAGACGCATGGTTTCGACCATGACGCGGCCGAGATTTTCCCAATGTGCGCGAGCGATGGCATCACGCTGCAGTTGCGTCTTTTCCGGGAACGCGATCGCGAGATTGGCTAGCGCTCGATTGTGCCGCTTGGGATTGAGCCGAGGTGCCAGTACGCGCCAGGTTGTGGCCGACATCTGCGTCGCCATCTCGAGCGGAAAAGCCCGCACAATCGCAACGATAGAGCGCAAGAACAAATATTCGAGCCTGAATTGAATATCGCGAAGCCGCGAAATCGGGGTCATGGGATCGGATTTGCCCCGTCAGAGGGTGTCAGGTGGATTGGCCGGGGGCTCCGAATATCGCAGCGCGGATACCGGTCATGCCCGCGCCACGTTGCCTGCGTCAAGATAGCTGCTGCTTCTGCTGCTGCTGGTGCTGGTGCTGGTGCTCGTTCTGGGCGGGAGGTGGCGGCGGCGACGGCGAAGCACGCCCCACGACGCCAGGCGGGCCGGCGGCAGCCTCGCGACTGAGCTCGTAGCTTGTCTCGCTAACGAGCTGGGCACGAAGACTGCGCACCTCGCTC
>JANMII010000294.1:0-5612 GCA_031375665.1 Hyphomicrobium sp. | reverse complement strand
CCTCGCGCGCAGTTGACGTGGCCGGAAAAAAGCGACCCGGCGGCACAATCGAAAATATCGTGTGTGGCACCGGGCCGGGCGTTGACCTCAAGCAAAAACGGACGACCGTCAGCGATGATAAAGTCGAACGAAGCGAGCCCTCGAATATCGAGCGTGCGCGCCAACCGTTCCACCTGCGACGTGATCTCGTCCGCCTGCGGCAGGTCTTCGGCAGCGAGGCGCACGGCACCGCCGTATCGAAACGGCAGCGCGGGCGTTGGCTGCGACCACTGTCGCGTCAAGCCCATCGTGATGTTTTCCGGACCGACAAGTGCCGAGACAGACACGCGCTGGCCCGCCATGTAGCGCTGAAAATAGCGTCGGTGGCTCGACTGCGGCGTTGGCTTCGCTGCGCGAATATGTCGGCCACCGCTGCCGCCCGCGCGCTTCGACAGCCATCCCGCCCCATCAGTCGGCGGGTCGATGCGCGTTTCAGGGTGGGCGATCAAAAGCTCGTCGAGCAGCGAAAAGAATGCCGCTGGATCTTTGCTTCGCCGCACGGTGTCGGCGCTCGATCCAAGGAGCGTGAAGCGACGGGCCACGGCTTCAATGAGGCGTGGTTTGTCTTCAAAGCCCGACCCAAACACAACGCCAACGGGCGGCGAGAGTGCATGCTCCAACGCTCGGTCGATGGCGTCGATGAGCGCGCGTGTCTTGAACCCGCTCTGAATCGCATCCGAGACGACGGAGCTGACAGCTGCTGCCGTGCACGTATCCTGATCGCCAAACGCGTCGACGACGATCGGCCGGTATCCCGCACGGCGGGCGGACTGTGCGAGAGCCCGCCCGGAAAACGCAGCAATCAAAACCGTCTCGCCGGTCATGACGCTGGCGCCGTCAGAGTTAAGCCAGACCAGTCAGTGTCTTGGCCATCGCGTAGGCGTGACGGAAATCAAGTGCGAGTGGCTTGTCGGACGCCAGCATTTGCTTGAACAATCCGCTTTCGCACTTGTACTTGATATCGCCGATTGCGAGCGCGCCGATGCCAACCGCGTTGCAGCCCGGCAGTGGTGCGCCATCCATGAACAGATCGAGGCCTTCGACGCCCGCTGGTGGCACGGCGTTGACGTCGGCGATCGCGATCAGATTCTTGGCGAGTGCCTTGTGTTCGGCTGACACGACCTGGACACCGGCGGCTGCTGCCGCAAAGATAACCTCGGCGTTGGCGATGATATCGCGCTTCTGATCGGCGGTTTCACCGGCAACGGCTTCAAGATCGACGCCAAAGCGGTCCTTCGAAATCGCCGCACTCTTGATCACGCGATCAACACCGCGATGGGCGACGAGCTGCACGTCAGCGCCTTCAAGCGCCGCGATGATCGACGACGCAAAACCAACCACGCCTGTCGCGCCGAAGACCGCAACTTTGACGCCCTTCCAGCCGCGATTATATTTCTGTTTCAACTGACGTTCGACGCAGGCCACCATGGCGGCCGCCGTCGTAAACGAGCCTGCCGGATCAGCAAAAATCGAGCATTCAAACGGCGGCACCATGGCCTTTTGGGCGGCATCCATCATGTCGAGCGCGACCAACGCGTCTTTGCCGCCCATGAAAAATCCGGTTCGCACGCCGTAGTTTGGTGGCCGCGAAAAAATGGCGTCCTGAATGAGCGGCGACACGTCAGCTATTTCGACGTTGGTGTAGGGAACGATCACCTTGTAGCCTGCGTCAGCCGCCATGTTCACGTCGAAGGGGCTGACATGCTTGCGTGGGTCGAGCATGTGCAGGATGGGTGTCGCGTCCGTCATGATGAAAATTGTCTCCAGTTGATCGTAGATCCGAGGGGCGAACCCGCGCAGCGCCGCCGCAGTAACCGCTCGCTAGGCGATGGCTTCGACGAGGGCGCCGAAATTACGTCCTCGCGCGATGCAGATGTCGAGCCCGTCGCCTTTAGCCTCTTGGACTAAAGATTGATAGAGGCGTTGTGCCGCCGCCGTATCAGGGGCAAATGCGAACCCAGTCGGCCCCCAACTGCTCTGGCCGATGCCGGTCGCACCGAGGGCCTGCATTTTTTGAGCAAGGCGTCCAACGGCCGGGCTGGTCCACGGGCTGCCACCCTGTTTGCCAGCAAAATGCCAGCCGACGATCTGCTGAATTTCGGTCAGGGCTGCGCCGAACGCCGAAAGATCCTGGTCAGCAAGGCCCGGCAGCAATTTCATCAAGACGAGATGACAGATGTGAGCTGCCATCGCGTTGGGGAACTCGGGCAGTCCGGCGAAGGCGGTGGTTTCAGCTTCGCCCGACACGCCGGCTCGCTTGGTGTCGAGGATGAGCAGCACGCGCCAAGCATCAGGAAAATGAGCCCGCAGGGTGACTGGAGGCGGCCGGTTTTGGCGGCCTCGACCGCCATCGATGATGAACCCACCAGCCGTGAATGCTGCCAAGCCAATGCCCGAACGTGCGCCGCGTTCGCCACCGATCGCAAGTTCATCGGCTGATAAATCGCGACCTTCAAGTCGGGCTATCGCAGCACCAACCGCAATCGCGAGTTGCGTGCCAGAACCGAGCCCGGCGTGGGCTGGGATCGCCTCGATTAGGTCAACATGATAACGGTGGGTCTGGTGCTGGCGGTCACTCGTCAACTTGGCAAACGCGTCGATGAGATGCAAAACGCGGTCACTCTCTGAACCTGTCGCTGCGTTTTCGGCGGCCGCCCGAACCACGATCTGCGTTGCCGGCTGGTCGACGGCGAGCCCGATGCTGCCATAGCGCCGTCCGATGCTGCCATTCAGGTCGAGAAAACCGAGGTGCAATCGGGCCGGTGCGGTGATGCGGACCACTGCTGGCACCGATTGGATTGTGGCGCTTGGTATCGTTTGACGGAATGAAGGGGGCGCTTGTGGCTTGGTCACGGCAACAGATCCTGATGTGCCGACAAGACGGCGCGAACAAACCATTCAGCCGCCAGAGATCGGTTCTAATGGCAGGCCGCAAGCGTTTGCCATCGCCCCGCTCTGAGGGGTACGGTGCCAGAGGCTGAGACAATCCAACAATCGAAGGCTGAGAGCAAGATGAGCGCCGAACGCGAAACCCCGATGGCTGAAACCGATGTCACCGCTTGGTTATCAGCGCATCTCCCGTCGTGGAAGCTGGAAGATGGCTTCATCCGTCGCACCTACAAGACGTCGAGCTGGAAGGGCACGTTGATGGTCATCAACACGGTAGGTCATCTTGCCGAAGCGGCGTGGCACCATCCCGACATCACGGCATCGTATGCTTGGGTCGAGGTGCGCCTCGTCACGCATTCCGCGAAAGGCATCACTTCAAAGGATCTCGAACTCGCCAAAAAAATCGAAGAGGTAGTGCAGTGGCAGCCGGGCAAGGAAGGCAAAGGGCTTGAAGGCACCCCGCACGGAGACCTTCGGTTTTCCTACATTAAATACGATTGAGATCTAAGATTGAGCGTCTCTGTGATGTCGAAGAACTGTTCTGAGCTAATGCCGAACGATGCCACTCATCCTGCAACTGGGTCATCATCGCAGGTCGCAGACGCCTGTAAGCCCGACGACATCATTGAAGCCGCCGTCGAAGTCGCCGTCGAAGCCATCATCGGACTTGGTTCCAACATGGGCGACAAGATCGGTAATCTTGATCTTGCCATCGTGCAGCTTGCAACCGATCCCGAGATAAAAGTCGTCGCGCGGTCTCGCAAATACCGATCGGCACCATGGGGCGTGACCGATCAAGATTGGTTCGTGAATGCATGCGTTGTTGTCAAAACCACGTTGTCGCCGCATGCATTGCTAGATCGTTGCCAGCGGATCGAAACCACCATGGGCCGCGTTCGCCGCCAGCGCTGGGGCGCTCGCGTGATCGATGTTGATATTCTGACTTACGGTCGTGCGGCAGTGCAAACACCTGATCTCGTCATTCCCCATCCCTTGATTGCGCAACGGGGATTTGTGCTGTTGCCACTGCGCGATGTTGCGGTCGATCTAGTCGTGGCTGGCCGCACACTTGACGACATGATTGCCGCTCTCGACACACGCGACGTCACGCCTATTAACTGACGCCGCTGAAACCCCAGCCACGCGATGAATGCGAGGCGCCAACGAAAAACGCCGCGAACTTTCGTTCGCGGCGTAAAATTCTGCAAAGTCGCTTGGTCTTACTTGGCGTCCGGCGTGAAGGTCTTGAGATATGCGATCAAGTTGTCTTCGTCGACTGGATCTTTGATGCCGGCAAAAACCATCTTGTTGCCCGGCACTTTTGCCTTCGGATTTGCGAGATACTCTTTCAGCGTTGCTTCGTCCCAAACCAAGTTGGCACCAGCCATCGCTTCTGAATACTTGTAGCCCTCGACGATACCCGACTTACGACCATAAACGCCGGTCAGGTTTGGACCGACAGCGTTCTTGGCGCCCTCACCAATCTGGTGGCAAGCCTTGCACTTTGAGAACACGGCCTTACCAGCTTCAGCATCGGCTGCCGAAGCCGCGACCGGCATCGCAGCGATCATGCTGACCGCTAGAATCAACTTGCGCATAAGTGTTTCCTTCCAGTTTCGCCCTAGTGGCATTCTAATAACGCCGGGAGTCATAACCTAGAGCGAGCAACTTCGCATTTTTTTTCTGAACCCTGTCTGAATGAAATATCGCGGTTCAGGCATCACCGGGCAAAAACGACGCTGACTTTACCATGCCGCATCGCAACACGGGTAAAGCCGACGTTGCGATGTCATGGGTCGGCCAACTATTCCGCAGCGGCATCAGCCTTGGCTCCGCCCAGGCGACGGTAAACAAACGGTGGCGGCGTTTGCACCGAACTCTCATGCTCGGCCGCTGCAACGAAGTCTGCATGGAGCGGCGAAAATTTGCACGCCGGGTCCGTGTTGGTTGCGTCTCCTGTAAACGCCATGGCTTGACATCGGCAGCCGCCGAAATCGATCTCAGCCCGCGGGCAAGATTTGCACGGCTCTTTCATCCAGCTAGTGCCGCGATACATCTCGAAGGCTTGGCCGTTCAGCCAAATATCGGCGAGACGCTTGTCCTTGACGTTATCAAATTGCAGCCCGGGAATTGACTCAGCCGCATGACACGGCAGCACGCGGCCTTGCGGCGTGATGTTCATGATGCCTTTGCCCCAGCCACCCATGCACGGCTTGGGTGTTTTGGCGTAGTAATCTGGGACGACGAAGTCGAAGGCTAAAATGCCTTTCAACCGCGCCTTTGCTTCTTCGACGATTTCGGCGCTCTTCATGACCTGCGCGCGCGTCGGCATCAACGCTGCGCGGTTTTTCAACGCCCACGCATAGTACTGGATGTTTGCGACTTCGATCCGGCCCGCGCCCATGTCGACTGCAAACTCGATGATGTTGGGTAAGTTCTCGATGTTGAGGCGATGGATCGGCGCGTTGATCGTCAACGGCATATCGAATTCGCGCACCCATTTGCCGAGTTCGCGCTTTTTATCGAGGCCATTTTTGTAGGCAGAAATTTTTTCAGCGTTGGCGTCATCAACGTCTTGGATCGATAACTGAACGTGATCGAGGCCGAGGTCTTTCAACCGTTTCAGACGATCACGCGTCAGAGTTACGCCAGCCGTGATCAGGTTGGTATACAGCCCAACCTTG
>JANMII010000308.1:0-5441 GCA_031375665.1 Hyphomicrobium sp. | reverse complement strand
CTGCAAAAAGTTCGACGTGTAATCGAGGTCGTTGCGCGGATAGATGAACGGATGTCCGACAGAATACTTGTAGGCCATGGCGGCGATCGTCGGCATCTTCGCGATCATGCGATGGCTCGCAATCTCGCGCTGGCGCGGGTCGTTGATGTCGGTCGAGTCGTGATAAAACGCCGACAGCGCGCCAACCGTGCCAACCATAACCGCCATCGGATGGGCGTCGCGACGATAGCCAGTGAAGAACCGCGTCATCTGCTCGTGAACCATCGTGTGATTGGTGATGGTACGGCGGAAGTTGATGAACTCGGCGTTGTTTGGCAGCTCCCCGTAAAGCAACAGATGGCAGACCGCTAAAAACGACGTATTCTCGGCGAGCTGGTCGATCGGGTAACCGCGATAGAGCAATTCGCCTTTGTCACCATCGATGAACGTGATCTTGCTGGCGCAGTTCGCGGTCGAGGTGAAACCTGGGTCATACGTGAAGCAACCGGTTTCCTTGTACAGTGCGGCGACGTCGATGACGTCGGGACCAACGGTGCCGGAGCGAACTGGCAACGTGACGTCTTTGCCCCCGGTGGTCATCGTCACGGTTCGCGCGACCCCGTCAGTCGCCGAGATTTTGCCAGCCTTCATGTCGAGGCCAGCTTTCGTGTCATGAATCGTCATGGTTGGTCTCCGTGCGCCGACTCCACGTGCTGGGCCGGGTGAAATTTCTGGTCGAACGCCGTCCGGCGGCATTCCAGTTTGCGTTGATGGGTTGCGGCAGCGCGCCGGGTTCACCAACGACGGCGCCCCGACCCAAAGTCGCGCCCGCGGTTCCAGACGCGTCGGCGGAGCACCACAGCGATGGGCGGTTGGCACAATCGTCCACCGAGAGTGGACGGACGGTTTGGATCGAACCAACGGCCAAGGCATTTGCCTCATGCAAGCAATACGAATGCTATCTAGCCGAGATTTAGAGCAGTTTTTGCAGTGCGGCAAGACTGGGTTTTAGGCAGCAAATTTATCTGCCTAATCTCTTAGCATCGATATTACCGCGGACCGCATCAGCCCCTTCCCGGTCACTTATGACGCAAACGCGCGGATCCGTGCCAAAGCTTCATCACGACCCAACACGTCGAGCACCGTGAACACTGGCGGCGAAACCGTGCGCCCGGTCAAAGCCGCGCGTAATGGCTGCGCGACCTTACCGAGTTTGGCACCTGTCTCCTCGGCAAACAGGCGGACATCAGCTTCAAGTGCTGGCGCGGACCACTCGGCGATGTGCTCGAACCGTGCGGCGAGTGCAGCCAACGTCGCGCGCGCTTGCGCGTCGAGAAGCTTGGTGGATTTGTCGTCGAGGTGAACCGGGGTTTCGGCCACCAGGAACAATGCCCCCGTGACCAATTCAGCCAAGGTTTTCGAGCGCTCTTTCAGGGCCGGCATCGCCGCCATCAGCTTGTCCGTACCGATCGTTTCCAACCGCGCTTTTAGCGTCGCGCCATCGGCAATGCTTGGGCTTAGGGTCGCGATGTCGTTGGCCAACGCCACATCGGCGCGCGGCGGCGCTTTCGGATCGTGCTCGATGGCGCGCAATTCCGCGAAGTTGAGATGTGGCAGCATATCCATGATGCGCGCGACCAGTTCGGTGTCACCGCATGCGCGAATGTAGTGGCCGTTCAAGTCGTCGAGTTTTTTGAAGTCAAAACGCGACGCGCTCTTGTTGATGGCATCGATGTCGAACCACTGCAAAAGCTGCTCCGTCGACATGATTTCGTCATCGCCGTGGCTCCAGCCGAGCCGGACCAGGTAGTTTCGAAGCGCAATCGGCAGATAGCCCATGCTGCGGTAGTCTTCGACGCCTTGCGCGCCGTGACGCTTGGAAAGCTTTGCGCCGTCCGCGCCATGAATCAGCGGTACGTGGGCGAATTCCGGCACGGCCCAGCCAAGACCCTGATAGATCTGAGTTTGCCGTGCGGTATTGGTTAGGTGATCGACGCCTCGAATAATATGCGTCACGCCCATGTCGTGATCATCGACGACGACGGCGAGATTGTACGTCGGGTTGCCGTCCGAGCGCAGAATAATCAAATCGTCGAGGTCTTTGTTGGGGAATGTCACGTCACCCTGGACGTGGTCGACCACTTTGGTTTCGCCGTCGCGCGGCGCTTTCAGGCGCACAGTTGGTTTGATGTCGGCGGGCGCTTCGCTTGGATCACGGTCGCGCCACGGTGACAGAAAAATCTGCGGTCGGCCTGCGGCTTTGGCTGCCTCGCGCGCAGCTTCGATTTCGGCGGATGAGCAATAACAATGGTAGGCCGCGCCGCGCGCTAATAAATCTTGCGCGGCTTCGCGATGGCGGTCGGCGCGGGCGAATTGCGAGACCGCTTCGCCGTCCCAATCGAGTTCAAGCCAACGCAAACCATCAAGGATGGCGCTGACGGCTGCATCGTTGTTACGCTCACGATCAGTGTCTTCGATGCGCAGCAAAAACTGGCCACCGCGCCCGCGCGCGTACAACCAATTGAATAACGCCGTCCGCGCGCCGCCAATGTGGAGATACCCGGTTGGCGACGGCGCAAACCGAACGACGATGGGTGTTGAGGGTGCACGCGGGGTCGAGGCCACGGTCATGGGACCTTCTTGTCAAATGCGAATTGAGGAAACGGTGCCGTGCACGTAGCATGTCGATCCAGGCAAGGTAAGAGGCATCTACCCCCAGTGGGATCGACAAGCCGCGTGTTGGGGGATGCCATGACGAAGCTGAACCAACGTCTGTTGGAGCCGGCGTGAGCGTTATCGACACAACACGGGATCGTTTGCCGCTGAACACCAATGCACGCTCTGGCGGAGTGGTGCATCGAACGCCGTTGCGATGGTCGTCATCTCGATGGCGTGTTCCGGCATCGATCAGTGAAGCACTCGATGGTGAGCGGCATCGCTTCTTTTTGTGGTCGCCCGTATGTTTGGGCGGCGGTATCGCGATCTACTTTGCTTTGCCGACCGAACCATCAGAAATTTTAGCGTGGATGCCCGCGCTGATCGCTGTGCTGGCTTTTACAATCACGGCTCGTGGTTCATTGCTTCGTGTTGTGGTAACGGCCATCTGTCTCGCAGCGCTCGGCTTTGGCCTCGCAAAATCACGCGTTGAACGCATGCGCGCGCCGGTTATTGAAAAGCCAATGCGGGCCGCGGTGATCACTGGCGTGGTGCGGATGGCGGAAGCCCGCGTCACGCGCGGCCAGCGCATCACGTTGGACGTCACCGCCATTGCAGGGCTCGACGGCGACGTAACGCCAAAACGTGTGCGAATTAGATCGCTACAAGCTGAAACACCGGTCACGCCGGGCGACCGCATTCGCATCACGGCCAGCATCGCGCCGCCTTCGAAACCGGCATTGCCAGGTGGTTTTGATTTTGCGCGCACCGCCTGGTTCGAACAACTGGGCGCGGTCGGTTACGCCATGAAAGCGCCGGTGATCGAGGGGCGCGAAGCGACGCCGGGGTGGCGCGCCACGATCGAACACCGCATTGACGCACTTCGTTCGGCCATCGGATCGCGCATCAAGGCCGCACTGCCGGGTGAAGCTGGCGCAATCGCCACGGCGCTTGTCACAGGCGAACGCGGCGGCATTAGCGAGGAGACCAATCAGGCTTTCAAAGACTCCGGTCTGTTTCATATTTTGTCGATTTCGGGCCTGCACATGGTCGTGATGGCCGGGGCAATTTTCTATCTTGTCCGCCTGATGCTCGCTGTGATCCCCGGCATGGCATTGGTCATGCCAATCAAAAAAATCGCGAGCGTAGCTGGCATTATCGCGGCGATTGTCTACTCGGCAATTTCTGGTGGCGCGTTTGCGACCGTGCGCGCGGCTTTGATGATCTCGGTCATGTTTGTGGCGGTCCTGTTCGACCGGCCAGCGCTCGCCCTTCGCAACGTCGCGCTCGCCGCCATCATGATCCTCGCGCTCTATCCCGAAAGCCTGTTTGACGCTGGCTTTCAAATGTCGTTTGCAGCGGTCACCGGTTTGATTGCCGCCTACGAGGAATTACGCCGAAGACGCGGTATAAGGGATGCGCCGCAAGTGCTGCTTCGCATCAGTCGTTTTTTTGGCGGCATCGTCGCGTCGACATTGATCGCTGGCATCGCCGTCGCGCCGTTTGCCGCTTATCACTTTCATCAAAGTCAGCAGTACGCTGTGCTCGCCAATCTGATCGCGATACCGATCTGCAACATCATCGTGATGCCAATGGCATTGCTCGCGCTGTTGCTAATGCCGTTTTCACTCGAATCCTTGGCATTATGGCCGCTCGGCAAAGCCATCGACGTGATGTCGTGGTGTGCTGAAGCCGTTGGCTCGCTGCCCGGTGCCGTCGGCCACGTCGCGCAAATGCCATGGCTAGCCTTCGCGCTGATGGTTGGTGGTGGTCTTTGGTTGGCGCTGTGGCAAACGCGATGGCGCATTTTAGGTTTAGCGAGTGTATTTGCCGGTGTCGGCGTTGCG
Source organism: Hyphomicrobium sp. (assembly GCA_031375665.1). GTDB lineage: Bacteria > Pseudomonadota > Alphaproteobacteria > Rhizobiales > Hyphomicrobiaceae > Hyphomicrobium_B. Next base: position 960 of record JANMII010000308.1, on the reverse strand, counting down.
CCAACGTTGCCGCAGCCAGATGTGCTGATTGGGCGTAATGGCGATCTGGTGGCCGTCCGATTGCCCGATGGCCAACTGTCAGCGCTGCCCGCCCGCCAATCCAAATTCGAAATGGAGCGCTGGTTGCTGGCCAGTGGCGATGGACGCACACCAGCTGAAGCGCAGCGTGGCGCTGGCTTTCGATGTGATGCCAGCGGATGCACAGTCGACGTCAAAGGTGTTCTGATCGCAGTACCACGTCACCCGTCGGCCTTCGTTGATGATTGTGCTAATGCGCGCATCGTGATTGCCGATGTTCCGCGGCCAAAGTTCTGCGAGGGGCCCGAACTCATTGTTGATTTGTTCGACATGTGGGGAGCCGGCGGATACGCGCTTTACATCGATGACGCGACAATCTCCACGGCCCAATCAACATCGAACGTCTCGCTGCAGCCCGTGTCTCGGCCAGCACCCGAGCTGCCACATAGGCCGTCATCTTCGCCGTCATTTCGGCGGGCATCATCCGGTTGGCCCCGACCAATCATCCGCGTTGAGACGGTCGCCAGTCAGCGCGGCACGCGACCGTGGGCCATGCCGCGCGCGGCCGACATCCCGACCCGCCCGTCGCCACGAACAGAAGCGACACCGCCAATTGCACTGCCGCCCGATTTGCCCCAAAGCGATCCCTGGTCTAATCGGTCAAGCGACAGCGACGCCGCCGACGATGACGTTTCCGCCACCGATCAATAGCGCCGCATCAGGCCCACCAAGCGGCCCTGGATATCGACCTGATCGGGACCAAAAATTCGCGTCTTGAATTCGGGATTGGCGGCTTCGAGCGCAATCGTCGATCCTTTTTTGCGCAAGCGTTTGAGCGTTGCTTCTTCTTTTTCAACGAGGGCGACGACGATGTCGCCATTTTCAGCATTGTCGCAGCGCCGGATGATGACGGTGTCGCCATCGTGGATGCCAGCCTCGATC
>JANMII010000285.1:0-2458 GCA_031375665.1 Hyphomicrobium sp. | reverse complement strand
CACGGCGCGCAATTTACGCCGCGTTTTTCGATTGACCGAATTGCTCAAGGCGCAAGCGCCCCGCGGCCTCAAATGGAAGCCAACGCGCGCCCACATCATCGGCGCTGGCACCATGGGCGCCGACATCGCGGGCGTCTGCGTCGCAGCGGGCATGGAAGTGACCCTGCAGGATATTTCGCCTGAGCAGCTCGACAAGGGCATCAAAAGCCAAGGCAAGTTGTTTGCACGCAAGTTCAAAACCAAAGCGCTCCGCGATGCCGCCAAAACCCGTCTGATCGCCGACCCGGAGGGTCGCGGCATTGCGCGCGCCGACATTATTATCGAAGCCATCGTCGAGCGTCTCGACATCAAGCAAAAACTGTTTGCCGATCTCGAAACCAAAATCAAAGCTGGAGCGGTGTTGGCCACCAACACATCATCGTTGAAGCTTGCTGATATTTCCGCGCCGATGAAAGATCCCGGCCGATTGATCGGGTTGCATTTCTTTTCGCCCGTGCCGCAGATGCCGCTGGTCGAGGTGGTGCGCGGTACCATCACGCGTGACGAGGAAGTCAAAAAGGGTGCAGCCTTTGTCACCGGCATCGATAAATTTCCGCTCATCACCAAGGACGTGCCGGGCTTTCTCGTTAACAAAGTTCTGACGCCCTATATGTTCGCTGCCATGGAGCGGTTGGAGAAGGGCGACAGCAAAGAAAAAATCGACGAGGCCGCGCGGGCTTTCGGCATGCCGATGGGACCGATTGAACTTGCCGACAATGTGGGCCTCGATGTCTGCGCCCACGTCGCCAAGATCCTCGGCCAATCGAGCGAAGGTTCGCGCCTGGATCGCCTTGTTGCGTCAGGCCGCCTCGGTAAAAAGACCGGCGAAGGATTCTACGTCTGGAAGGACGGCAAACCGGTTGTGTCTGGCGGCGTGTTTTCGAAGTCGGAACTTGACAAGCTTGGTCGCGAATTGGTCGAGCCGATGATCAAGGAAGCCCAAGCATCACTTGATCAAGGTGTTGTCGAAAACGCCGATCTCGTCGATGCGGGTATGATTTTCGGCACCGGGTTTGCGCCGTTTCGCGGTGGTCCGCTGCATTATCATTCAAGCACCGCCCAACCTGGCAACCAATCTGGCGCCGCATCACAGCGCGCAGCCGCAGAGTAATTTCGGAGCATCCCCATGACAGGTTCCCTTCGCCGCGTCGCCGTGCTGGGCGGAAGTCGCATCCCGTTTTGCCGCTCCAACACGCTCTATGCCGATCTGTCGAACCTCGACATGATGTCGGCTGCGTTGACCGGCTTGGTCGATAAATTTGCGCTGAAAGGCGCCCACATCGATGAGGTCGTCGGCGGTGCGGTTGTCACTCACTCGAAAGATTTCAATCTGGCGCGTGAAGCGGTGCTCTCGACCAAGCTGGCGCCATCCACACCTGGCGTCACGTTGATCCAAGCTTGCGGCACCAGCTTGCAAGCCGCGATGGCGTCGGGGGCCAAGATCACCGCTGGCGAGATTGAATCCGCTATTGCCGTTGGATCGGATTCGACGTCGGACGCGCCGATCGTCTTTTCAAAAAAATTCGCCAGACGTTTGGTCGACGTCGGACAACGCAAGTCAACGATCGACAAACTCAAAGTCTTCAAGGGGCTGACTGCCGGTGAACTCACGCCGCAGCCGCCAGCCGTCGCTGAGCCCCGCACCGGTCTGTCAATGGGTCAGCATTGCGAGCTGATGGCGCAAGATTGGAAGATCCCACGCGGCGAGCAGGACACGCTCGCCTTCGAAAGCCACAAGAAGGCAGCGCAGGCCTATGCGTCGGGGTACATGGACGATCTGATCGTGCCATGCGCTGGCGTCTACCGCGATAACAACCTGCGTGAAGACATCAGCCTCGACAAGCTCGCAACGCTCAAGCCTGCGTTCGAGAAGTCTGAGCGCGGCACGCTGTCTGCTGCAAACTCGACACCCCTGACGGATGGCGCATCTGCCGTGTTGCTGGCGTCCGACGAGTGGGCTGCCAAGCGTGGCATACCTGTGCTCGCTTACCTGACCTATGGACAGCACGCAGCCAACGATTTTGTCGCTGGTGAGGGACTGTTGATGGCGCCAACCATCGCCGTCTCAAAAATGCTGGATCGGGCCGGGCTGAAGTTGCAGGATTTTGATTTCTACGAAATTCACGAAGCTTTCGCGGCCCAAGTCCTGGCAACGCTGAAAGCTTGGGAAGATCCCGACTATTGCAAGCGGGTGCTTGGAAAGGATCAACCGCTTGGCATAATCGACCGGGCTAAGCTGAACGTGATGGGATCATCGCTCGCGTTCGGCCACCCGTTCGCCGCAACGGGCGCGCGCATTGTCGCCAACCTCGCCAAACTGCTGTCGATCCATGGCGGGCGCGGGTTGATCTCGGTTTGCACCGCAGGCGGCATGGGTGTTGCAGCGATCATGGAAAGCGCCAAAGCGGCTGACATTCGG
>JANMII010000284.1:0-3233 GCA_031375665.1 Hyphomicrobium sp. | reverse complement strand
AGACTCGGGTCTTGGATTGCGTACGCTTAACAATGGTGTGCGTAACGGCGGAACGCAGTGGCGAAACCTCATCCGAGGGGGTGGCGATCAGCCTGGCGAGGGTCGTCGATCCAACATGGTCAAGTACGACACGCCAGAGTTGATGGGCTTCACTGCGACGGTCAACTTCGGTGAAGATGATCTCGTTGAGGGCGGCCTGCGTTACAAGGGCGAATTCGGCGACTTCAAGATGGCTGCGGCAATTGCTTACGGTCAGTCGACCGATGGTACAGGTGAGACCGGATTCCAGTGTCTAGGTAATGCTGCCATATCTCCCGCGCTTGCTCCGGGCGGCTCTGATCGTGACTGCGAACAGCTTGGCGGCTCATTCAGTGTCATGCACTCGCCTTCGGGTGTCTACGTGAACTTTGGCGCTGGGTACATGGAGGACAATCTCATTGGCGTTGACCCGGGATTGAATGCCGCCGAACGGGCCGCATCTGATGATCGCTCGTCGTTCTATGCTGGTGAAGTCGGCATCGAGCAGAAGTTCAACGAGCTCGGCAAAACCACCTTCTTCTTGCAGTATTATAAGAATGAGGGTGGCACTCAGGATAGCAACTTCGACCCGGCTGGTGTGTCACCAAGCAACGATATTTTAGGGTCAGAAATTGAAGCGTTCGGCGGTGGTATCGTCCAGGGTATCGACGCTGCTGCAATGCATGTGTACCTCACCTACCGCCATCTTGAGGGTGATGTAACGACGCTTGAGGCACAAACCGACCTCGATGATCTCGACGTCGTCATGGGCGGTGCCATCATCCGCTTCTAATCGCAGTCTCTCCCGTCTGCGCATTTCGGAAGGGTCGCCTCGTTGAGGCGGCCCTTTTTTGTTTTCTTACACCGACCGACGTCCAAACGACGAGCTGTCGAAAACCGTATAAAAACAATTGGTTAGAGATCAGCTCTTTGCGTTGCACAAAAATCACATGGCGTGGCGAACACAGGTGTCAAGTGAAACGACATAGAAGTCGTTAATCCTGGCAGTTCATCGTTGAATACGCGGCGGGTTCGTCGCATCTCATAGCTGTGTGCGTGCTTCGATGCATTGCGGGGTTGATTGTGGCGAGACGTTTGACAATTCTAGGCTTGAGCGCTGCGCTGGCAATTTCTGCCGCGTCGGTTTCGTTCGCCCTTGACGAACAACAGATGGCAGCACCTCCAGCAGCCTCCGGGTCGGCTGATGCGGCAAAGGCTGGTGTTCAAACCAGTGCGCCAGCGGCAAAGCAGGAGACCGGCACGGAGATCCGCATTCCGGGTCTTGGTCGTTTGGGCACCTTGCCAAAGATGGATTTCGGCCTTGAGCTGCTGTACGGCGCGGCTGAGGATCAGCCGGCCGAACAGAAGGTTCCTCTTGAAGATCAACCGGACGATCTGACCGTGCGTGGATCGGTCAAGCACAATTTCTAGTGTCGCTGGCGGGTTCTTCGACAAAGTACTTCAAAATTTAGCAGGGTGGTCATGGTGTGACCGCCCTTTTTTATGGCCACGTCAGCGTGAGCGCTGCTGTTCGGTCAACGCAATTTTTATGCTCACCGGTCGGACAACGGCTGGTTTGAGTGCTTGGGTAGGTTGAGCCCCGTTTCGGCCTAAAGGGCTTGGGAACAAGGCGATCTGGCGCAAGCGCTGTCGATGCGGAGCGCCCAGAGCGCGTAAGCCAAAACACCAACGGCGCGTGAGCCAAGACTGGCGGAGAGAGAGGGATTCGAACCCCCGGTAGACTTGCGCCTACGGCGGTTTTCAAGACCGCTGCCTTAAACCACTCGGCCATCTCTCCGCGCGCTTGGATTTGTATGATGATGCATCGACGACGCGGCTTCGCCATCTGGGGCGTGCCTACAACCTCGCCACACCGCAGCGCTTCCCAAGCGGGGGAGTACGTACCCGGTTCGCGCGCCACTCTCAAGTCGTTCGATCGCCGCGGCATCGCAACGTTAGCGTAACGTCAGCGCGGTGTTGGCGCCGCCTCACCGCAAAGCGGTCTGCCCGGATGCGCCTTTACTGGAGCCTAAGATTATTCTGTCATCGTGAACTGCCATCAAAATGGCCCGCTTCAGCCGTCACCGCGCTGCGATGAGCATTTAGCGTTGACGAACGGGTCGGGCGTATCTGCGTCATGCGTCGAGTGAGTTGCGAAATGAAAGCTGGAAGTGCAGCGAGTGCATGTGGTGGCCGACGGGACCGCGCATTTGGCGCTGTGGTCGTCATCGTGGCAGGACTCGCTCAAGCGGCATGTTCGCAGACCCCATCCAGCCGAGCGACCGGCGTCGACCGACCGCTGTTCACGGAACGCGATTACGGCGTCAGTTCTAGCCCGCGGTTGATCACTCACGACGGGCCGGTGCGGAAAGGCGGTGGCAGCTACAAACTCGGCAGCCCGTATAAGGTCGCTGGCCGCTGGTATGTCCCGCGCGATGAACCGGGCTATGACCGACAAGGCATGGGTTCATGGTACGGCGCAGATTTTCATGGTCGCAAGACAGCCAACGGTGAAATTTTTGACAAGAATGCGCTGACGGCAGCGCATCCGACCTTGCCGTTGCCATCCTATGCCTATGTGACAAATCTCAACACCGGACGCACTGTGATGGTGCGGATCAACGATCGCGGCCCGTACGTCGGTGGCCGCATCATCGATTTGTCTCACGCGTCGGCGTCGGCCATTGGGTATCAGGCTCAGGGTCGTGCCCCGGTGCGTGTTCAATACATCGGCATGGCACCGCTCAATGGCGACGACCGTCGCGAACGGCGTTTTCTTGCCGAGCAACGCCAAGGCGGCTCTCGTTTTATGCCAACGGCATCGGCACCAGATCGCGACGAGCAGCCGTTAGCTGACGCGAATGATAACGCTTGGTCACCGACAGCGTATCGCGCTCGCTTGCCAAGCCGAAATGCAGTCCGCGAAAACGATAGGCGTTCGGGTCTAGGTGGTCCAAACATCGCCGCTGACATAGCTCAGCCGTAAGTCATTCAACGCAAGGCTTGCGCCCACACTCCCGTGTGCCCACTTCGCGTGTCAGCTTTATGGACCTGCAGTTTTCGTCCACCAATTGACCGCCACAGGCTGGACCGCGATAGTCCGTGCATGGTCATGATTTTTTTCCAGTCGCAGTTATGCCACCTGCTGTCCGGCTGGTTGATCGCTGATCGAATGGTGATTGCGGCCGTCGCGATCGCTATGGCGTTGGGGGCAT
>JANMII010000278.1:0-3490 GCA_031375665.1 Hyphomicrobium sp. | reverse complement strand
CACAAGGTCGAGCGGTGAGCGAGGTCGCTGGATCACCGGGTCAAGCGTTCAAGCGTTCAAGCGGCCGGTTGTAGCGTGGCAACCAACGCAGTCTAGCGCTTTTCGATTGGCGCGGCTGGCTGATCGTTTTCATTGTCGGCGGGGGCAGCGGGAACTGCTCCAAGTATAGTGTCGCCGGCGGGCAAGACACCGGGCTTGCCCGCCAGAGCGTCCGCATTGCCATCACGCGCCGCTTCTTCCGTCTCTTCCAGTCGCACCACCGCGTCGATCATGCGCCAATTCATCGGGCGACGTAGGACATGGCGGGTCCGGCGCTGCAATTCCAAACCGATCCGTTTGAGGGTTTCATTCATGCAACCTCAACGGGCTCGGGGCTGGCCTGGTTCCGACGGCTGCCGACAGCGGATCACCCTCTGAAAGCGTCCAATTACGCTCTCCGGGTCGGTTGTTACGCACACCTTATCCTCATTCGCGCACAATCGACTCACGTTTGAGGTTGTGCTCGCTTCCAGACGATTCGCGAATCGGTGCAGTGTCAGGCGGTTAGAGCTGAGCGATCTTGAAGGACATCCATGGCCGTCGAAGCGCCCCGCGCGCCGCTTGCCGTTTACATGCTGGCCGATCATCTCGACGCTGCCCTGGCGGCTGGCGAGGATTTGATCGCGCGCGGTCATGATTGGCGGCAGTTGGCCGAACAGCCGGGCGAGGACGTGGCCGTGTTTGCAGCAGCTCAGCGCGAGATCGCCGAGGACGTGCGCTCATTCGAATTGATGCTGACGGCGCGAGTGCTGAAAGCCCGCGAGCACGCCCGCGCCTTGGCCGCGATGGACGGACGGTTTTCAGCACTCGCCAACCTGTTTGTTTCCGGCACCGGTCTTTTGACGGACGCTATCGAGGAAGCCGGCGACGCCCGCAGCGTCGATTTTGAATCAGGCGACGGTTTGGTCGCCTATATTCGCAGCCGAGGGCTGATCGCACCGACAGCGGCAGGGATCTCACATCCCTCGCAGCTGACCATCGACGACAGTTTTCGCGTTGCAAAGCGGATCGCACTCGGCCCGCTGCTCGACATGGCAGCAGCCTTTCTCGACGCGCTCGATACGCACTATGACCTATTCATCGCCGACGGCGAACGCGACGCCAAGAGCCGACAAGTTCGGCTGGCCGATGCGATCACGCTCGATCGATTGACGATCAACTAGCGCTGGTAACGAGCGCCGATGCGGCACGCGCCCAATCAAAAGGACGCGTGCGCCGACTGTTTTGACCTCTATAAAAGCGGCACGCGTCCAGCAATAAACCGCCCTAACGGCGACGTCGCATCGGCCGTCAGTGAAGCCGGAGCCAAGCGGCGCGGTAAACGTTCTGGATCGGTTCCGTAAATCCGTCGCGCCGTCGCTTTCAGCGCATCCGCCGGGCTCAAACCAAATACGGCTGGATCGGCCGCAGCAAACGTCATGTTGGCAAACCGGAGCGCTTGGACCAGGGCCGGTTGCGCCGTCTTGAGCGCAGGCAGCATTTTGCCAGCCGCTGGCGCAAACACCGAACCCGACATCGCGTCTAACGCCATCGCGACCATCATGCCGCCTTGTGCTTGGTCGAGCGACGCGAACGCGCCAATGGCACCCGGAACTGGATTGTAGCGACGGTTTTTCTTGTATTTGGCGTCGGCGACAGTCGGCGCTGACACAACACGGGCCTGCAGGCTCGCGACGCCGCGCTTTTTGAAACCAAGCTTTTCAGCGACACCGCGCGACACGTCGAGCTTGCGCCGACCCCAATATGGGCCAGCATTGTTGACGCGAACGACAGCCGACTTGCCGTTGTCGGGGTTGCGCAGCAGCAACACCGTGCCATTCGGATAGATCGGGCTTGCGACATTGTCGGCATCGCCCGGCCGGAACACTTCACCCGAGGATGTCAGCCCGCATGGATTAAAGCGGTCGCGTTTGCAATCATCGTAAAACGAGGTTTTGAAGGTCGTGTCGCGACCGACGAGTTTGACCATCTCGGCAATCGTATTGACGCGGTGGCAAATGCCGTTGAAGCAGTAAGTCTTGCCCGGCGTTTTGGCGTCAGCGCTCGACGACGGTAGAAAGCCCAACACCGCGACCGCGCCAAAGACCAAAAGTACGGCCCGGCGGGCGACCATCGCCACCATCTGAGAAACTCGAAGCAACATTCCTTAACCCTTCTTCTGCGGACCCAATTTCTGGATGCAACGGCCCCGCTGCAAAGCTGGCGTCGAACACATCCACTTGGGCCGTTAAGCTCGTCGTCAGGCGCGCCGTTAAGCTTGCCACCAAGCTTCACGTAGGGCCGAAAGTTCCGCCCCCTCATACGATTGAGAACAAAACCAAAACGATGGCGAGGGCAACTTAGGAAGGAAGTCGGGTAAGAGTTAACGTGGCGGATTGCCGCCACGTTGCAGCAAAAAATTTTTAGCAAAATCAAATTTTTATGAGATTATCTTGAGGCCGGATGCGGAATTCGCGGCCGGTAATTTTACAATTTTAGTCCGCCGCGAAGCGCGGCAACTGCATCGCGCAGCCGCTCGCGGGACGTCGCCCGCAAAACCAAATCGCTGGCCGGACGGCCATTCCGCAGGCACGGGTAGCTGCCCATCGCGACATCGCCAAACTGTACTTGCGTTGCAGCTAAGATCGCCGCGATTTCGCTTTCCGGCAAATCCACACTGACCGTTTCAGCCAACATGCGGGCCCCGGTGGCTAGTCGCGGCGTCACAGCCAGCAGCATCGCCTGCATGATGTCGGGCACGCCCGCCATGACGACCACATTACCGATTATGAAGCCCGGCGCGCCGGACACCGCATTGGCGATCAGATCCGACCCGGACGGTAGCCGCGCCATCCGCAGCCGCGCGTCGGTTAATTCGAGGCCTCGACCGTCGTAATAGGACTGCAGAATCGTCCGGGCGCGAGGGTCAACATCGATGGCCACGCCAAACGCCTTAGCGACGCTGTCAGCAGTGATATCGTCGTGGGTTGGGCCGATGCCGCCGGTGGTGAAAACATAACTGTAGCGCTGACGTAGGGCGTTGAGTGCCGCAACGATCTCGGCTTCGACATCCGGCACGATGCGAACTTCCAACAACCGGATGCCGATGTCGGTCAGGTGGCCGGCAATCGTGCCGATGTTTTTGTCTTTGGTGCGCCCCGACAGAATTTCATCGCCGATCACGAGCACGGCGGCAGTCACGATCTCAGTGGGCTCGTCGGTCGGAGCTGACGGTGACGTCGTGGGCAATGTCAAACGAGCCTCCTGGCAATCCGGCCGGCTAGCTCTACCACCGTCGCTTAGCGCCGGGGAGTGCGGCACGCATGGCACCGGCATGCAAGGTAGCGGCAGTTCGTTCAAGCTTTCCGATCGGCCCAAGCGTTCCAATTGGCATCCTGGAGCAGTATCGCGATCGTGGCTCGCACGTGTTTTGAGTTCGCAGCTCAACAGGGTGGCAGGCAGATTGCGGTTG
>JANMII010000254.1:0-2683 GCA_031375665.1 Hyphomicrobium sp. | reverse complement strand
TTTCGGAAGCGCAAAAGCGCGGCGGCACCTGCGCGTTCATCGACGCCGAACACGCGCTTGATCCATCGTACGCGCGAAAGATCGGCGTTAAGGTTGAAGACTTGTTGATATCGCAGCCAGATACCGGTGAGCAGGCGCTCGAAATCGCCGACACGCTGGTGCGCTCCGGCGCGGTCGATGTGCTCGTGATCGATTCTGTCGCAGCACTCACGCCGAAAGCCGAACTCGAAGGCGAGATGTGCGATAGTCTGCCCGGCTTGCAGGCCCGCTTGATGAGCCAAGCGCTGCGCAAGTTGACGGCGTCGATTTCGAAGTCCGGCACGATGGTGATCTTCATCAACCAGATCCGCATGAAGATCGGCGTGATGTTTGGCAACCCAGAGACGACGACGGGTGGTAACGCGTTGAAGTTTTATGCCTCCGTCCGCCTCGATATTCGCCGCATCGGTCAAATCAAGGTGCAGGACGACGTGGTTGGCAATCAGACCCGCGTGAAGGTCGTCAAAAACAAGGTCGCGCCGCCGTTCAAGCAGGTTGAATTCGACATTATGTATGGCGAGGGCATTTCGAAAACCGGTGAGTTGATTGATCTTGGCGTCAAGGCAGGTCTGGTCGAGAAATCGGGTGCGTGGTTCTCGTATGATGGCCAGCGTGTCGGCCAGGGTCGCGAAAATTCCAAGACGTTTATGCGCGACAATCCGAAGATTGCAGCCGAACTCGAGCGTGCGATCCGCGCCAATGCCGGTTTGATCGTCGAGAAGCTGCTGGTTAGTCCCGAGGCTGGAGAAGACGACGGCGAAATGCCGGACGCTGACGGCGTGTTGCCGGATGAGGATGCAGGCGCCAAAAAGATCAAGGTCAAGCGCTGAACCGATTGGACCTGGACGTCGATGTGATGTCAGCGCGAGTGGAAGCTCATTCTACGAACTGGCTGTCGGCGGCCGGTTGTCGCCGATGTAGGTGAATACCGATGGGGTGCGGTGGCTGCGGCTTCGCACCCCTTTGGCATTCTAGGAGATGCGGATCTGAGTACCAGGGGTCTCACAGTGCTATAGATCGGAGATGATCCGACACGCGCGAAGCGGAGGTCTCGCCTTCGGGTCGGGCCGTCAGACAGCGACACCGATGTGCGCCGACGTGGCATTGGTTGCCACTTCCTGGACACGTCGCGACCCCGTCGCTACAAGCTCCAGCTTGAGTTTCCCGCAGCGAATTTTAGGTCTTTGAAAGCACTTCACCCATGGCTGGCGTCAGCGAAATTAGGTCGTCATTTCTCGATTATTTCAAGCGCCACGATCATGAGGTGGTGGCGTCGTCGCCGCTGGTGCCGCGCAACGACCCGACCTTGATGTTCACCAATGCTGGCATGGTGCAATTCAAAAACACCTTTACCGGCCAGGAGCCGCGCGTCATTCCGCGTGCCGCGTCATCGCAAAAGTGCGTGCGGGCCGGCGGCAAGCACAACGATCTCGACAACGTCGGCTATACGGCCCGGCATCACACGTTTTTCGAGATGCTCGGCAATTTTTCGTTCGGCGATTACTTCAAAGAACGCGCGATCGAGCTGGCGTGGACGCTGCTGACGAAAGAGTTCGGTCTCGACGCCAACAAGTTGATGGTGACGGTCTATCACAGCGATGATGAAGCCTTCGGTATCTGGAAGAAACTGACCGGGTTTAGCGACGATCGCATTGTGCGGATTTCGACCGCCGATAATTTCTGGCAGATGGGCGACACCGGTCCGTGCGGTCCGTGTTCTGAAATTTTCTATGACCACGGCGCGCACGTCGCTGGCGGCCCGCCAGGATCGCCCGATGCCGATGGCGACCGCTTCATCGAGATCTGGAATCTCGTGTTCATGCAGTTCGAACAGCGGGGTCCGGGCGACCGGGTCGCGCTGCCAAAGCCGTCGATTGATACCGGCATGGGGCTTGAGCGGATCGCAGCCGTCATGCAGGGCTGCCACGACAACTACGACATCGATCTTTTTCAAGCGCTGATCCAAGCGTCGGTGGCAGCGACCGGCGTTGCAGCGCAAGGTGAGGCGGCCAGCAGCCACAAAGTTATCGCCGATCATTTGCGGGCGACAAGTTTCTTGATTGCCGATGGCGTTTTGCCGTCGAACGAGGGCCGCGGGTATGTGCTGCGCCGGATCATGCGCCGCGCCATGCGGCACGCGCATTTGCTTGGCGCGAAAGATCCGCTGATGCATCGCTTAGTGCCGGCGCTGTCGCGACAAATGGGTGACGCTTACCCCGAGTTGGTGCGGGCCGAAGCCCTCATCACCGAGACGTTGCGGCTGGAAGAAACCAAGTTTCGCAACACGCTGGAAAACGGCTTGAAGTTGCTCGGCGAGCAATCGGTTAGCTTGACGACTGGTGCGGTGTTTCCAGGCGACGTGGCGTTCAAGCTTTACGATACGTTTGGCTTTCCGTTCGATCTGACGGAAGACGCGTTGCGCCCGCGCGGCATTACGGTTGATACAGCCGCGTTTCAAATCGCGATGAAAAAGCAAAAGGATGCAGCCAGGGCTGCGTGGAAGGGGTCGGGTGAAGCCGCGACCGAAACGGTCTGGTTCGAGATCAAGGAAAAGACCGGCGCGACCGAGTTCCTCGGCTATGATACCGAGATAGCCGAGGGCGTGGTTGCGAGCATCGTCGCGGGCGGCAAGGAGGCAGAGTCG
>JANMII010000202.1:0-11329 GCA_031375665.1 Hyphomicrobium sp. | reverse complement strand
AAAGGGCGTGGTCGGAAAGTTTGTCGAATTCTACGGCCCTGGCCTCGACAACATGACCTTGGCTGACCGCGCGACGATTGCCAACATGGCGCCGGAATACGGCGCAACGTGCGGGTTCTTCCCCGTAGATGACGAAACCCTGAACTATCTCAACATCTCGGGCCGCGAGCAGCATCGCATTGCCCTCGTTGAAGCCTACAGCAAGGCACAGGGCCTGTTCCGCGTGAAAGGCTCGGCCGATCCGGTCTTCACCGACACACTCGACCTCGACCTTGCGAGCGTGGTGCCCTCGATGGCTGGACCCAAACGACCAGAAGGACGCATCGCGCTCACCGGGATCAAGAGCGGCTTTGCGACGGCACTAACTGACGAATATAAAAAGCCTGGCGAACTGGCCAAACGCGTCGCAGTTGATGGCCGTGATTTCGATCTTGGCCACGGCGATGTTGTGATCGCGGCCATCACAAGCTGCACTAACACGTCAAACCCAAGCGTGCTGATTGCTGCGGGCCTACTCGCGCGCAATGCCGTCGATCGCGGGCTTACATCGAAGCCGTGGGTCAAGACATCCCTGGCCCCGGGATCGCAAGTCGTAGCGGCTTATCTTAATAAATCGGGCCTGCAAACGTTCCTCGACCAAATCGGCTTCAATCTCGTCGGCTTCGGTTGCACCACCTGCATTGGTAACTCCGGCCCGCTGCCGACAGACATCTCGAAAGCCATCAACGACAACGGTCTGGTTGCCGCCGCGGTGTTGTCGGGCAATCGCAACTTCGAGGGCCGCGTCAGCCCCGACGTGCAGGCCAACTATCTGGCATCACCGCCGTTGGTCGTGGCCTACGCCTTGGCTGGCACGGTGCAGATCGATCTGACAACGGAGCCGCTCGGCATTGGTCGTGACGGTAAGCCGGTTTTCCTTAAAGATATCTGGCCGACATCGAAAGAAATCCAGCGTTTTGTCGCTGAAAACATTACGCGTGAGATGTTCCGCTCGCGCTATGCCGATGTCTTCAAAGGCGACGTCAATTGGCAGGGCATCAAAGCTGGCTCTGGCCTGACTTACAGCTGGGACAACGGCTCGACGTACGTGCAAAACCCGCCGTACTTCAGCACGATCAGCAAAGCGCCGAGCGCCATCACGGACATCAACGACGCGCGAATTCTTGGGTTGTTCGGCGACAAGATCACCACCGATCACATCTCACCTGCCGGATCGATCAAGGCTGCGAGCCCGGCTGGCAAGTATCTGCTGGACCACCATGTCAATCCCGCCGACTTCAATCAGTACGGCACGCGGCGCGGCAACCACGAAGTTATGATGCGCGGCACGTTCGCTAACATTCGCATCAAGAACCACATGGTCAAAGATGCAACGGGCGCGGTTAAAGAAGGCGGACTGACGATCCACCATCCCTCGGGCGAGGAAATGGCGATCTACGATGCCGCCATGCGCTACGAAGCGGAGCGCGTGCCGCTGGTCGTCTTCGCCGGCGTCGAGTATGGCAATGGGTCGTCGCGCGATTGGGCTGCCAAGGGCACAAACTTGCTCGGCGTTCGCGCCGTCATCGCACAATCGTTTGAACGCATTCACCGGTCAAACTTAGTTGGCATGGGCATCGTGCCGTTCACATTCCAACCGGGTACGACTTGGGCAACGCTCGGACTGACCGGCAACGAGCGTGTTTCGATTTCTGGTCTTGCAGCCGTTCAGCCGCGCCAATCGTTGACAGCCCACATCACGCGCGACGATGGCTCCACCTTCGAGGTGCCGTTGTTGTGCCGGATCGATACGCTCGACGAAATCGAGTATTTCCGGAACGGCGGCATTCTGCACTACGTGCTGCGCAACCTCGCCGCCTAGCCGGATCTGCGACAGATGTGGCGACGCAAGTTCCTTCAAACTTCCGGGGCTGCCCTCATCGAGGGTGGCCCCGAATTATTTCGGCCGCGCCACCTCGGGGGCTGATCGATGTCACCCTCTGTAATGATCGCCATCGCCTGACCGAACACCTACAAGACCGCCGGATGAGTGGCGGGCGTGATCAACCAATTGGAAGTGCCCATCAAGCGGAAGTGACTGCCGTTTAACTTTCTTCACACCGACCCGGGCGATACACTTCGACGCGTAACGCGTTTTGCAACAGGACAATAAGAAAATGCGACGGCGATTTTTACTAGCCTGCGTGGCACTTTCGCTGTCGGCTTTCGCGTCAGTCAGCGCGCAAGAAACTGTTGCCCCTGGCGAGATCCCAACTGGCGCCAACGCGACCCCGATCCGCGCAGTGCTTGAGCTGTTTACATCGCAAGGTTGTTCGTCGTGCCCACCGGCCGACGCGCTGCTGAAGACGTTTGCCGATGACCCCTCAATTATCGCGCTGTCATTGCCAGTCGATTATTGGGACTATCTTGGCTGGAAGGACAGCTTCGCAACCGCCCGAAACACGGAGCGTCAACGCGGTTACGCCAAATCACGCGGCGATGGCGCGATCTACACTCCCCAGATCGTTGTCAACGGCCAGCTCCACGTTAACGGCAGCAAAAAGACCGACATCGAGGCGGCCATTGACGCGACTGTCGGCAAGCCCACGGGGCCGCGCGTGCAGATCCGGTTTTGGCAAGAGCGCAACACCTTGAACATTGCGACTGGCGCAGCCGAACCCAACACTCCCGTGCGTGAAGCCACCATCTGGCTCGGGGTTATTCAGCAGGCGGGCACCGTCAACATCAAGACGGGCGAGAATGCTGGCAAGTCGCTGACCTACACCAACATCCTGCGCGATCTGACACCGATCGGTTTATGGAAGGGTCAAGCCATGCGCATTCAAATTCCGCGTGGCGCCGTGATGATGCCGGAGACGCAAAAATCCGTGGTGCTCATTCAAGAAGGGCGTGCGGGCCCGATCATCGGCGCGGCCTGGGCATCGCTGTGGTGATGGCCGACACATCGCCGCCGCCTCCGTTACAATGAGACATAAAGATGAAGCTTAAGCAGCGAGCCCGCGTTTTTTCAGCAAGCCGTCGATCTTTGGTGGCCGCCCACGAAATGCAACGTACGCGTCATGCGGATCGCGCGTGTTGCCTGCCGAGTAGATGAATGTTTTCAGCTTATCGGCAATGACCGGATTGAACACGTCGCCGGTTTCCTCGAACGCTTCAAACGCATCCGCATCCATCACCTCAGACCACAAATAGCTGTAGTAACCGGCAGCATAGCCGCCAATGATATGCATGAAGTGCGGCAAACGATGACGCATGACGATCTCGGCTGGCATGCCAATCTCAATTAGCGTTTCACGCTCGAATTTTTCAATGTCAACGACGCGCGAGATGTCGCCGGTGTACAACGCCATGTCGACGAGCGCTGACGCTGTATATTCGACCGTTGCAAAGCCCTGATTGAACGCGCGTGCGGCCTGTAGCTTTTGCATCAGCGGCTGCGGCATCGGCGTACCGGTCTGATAATGGACCGCAAACCGCTGCATCACAGCAGGCGTCGATAACCAATGCTCGTAGAGTTGCGATGGCAGCTCGACGAAATCACGCGACACCGCTGTTCCCGATATCGACGGATACGTCACGTTCGAAAGAAGACCGTGCAGCCCATGGCCGAATTCATGGAAGAGCGTGCGAGCATCATCGAACGACAACAGCGTTGGTTCGCTGTCGGCGCCACGCGCAAAGTTCAAGACGTTGATGATGACCGGCGTCGCGCCCTTGCCGATTTTATGCTGATCGCGAAAACTCGACATCCATGCACCGGATCGCTTCGACGACCGCGCGAAGTAGTCGCCGTAGAAAACGCCGACATGAGCACCACTGGCGTCGCGCACTTCCCACGTGCGGACATCGGGATGATAGCGCGGCAGATCTGTCCGCTCATCGAACTGCAAGCCGAACAGTTGCGACGCGCAACTGAAGGCGGCCTCGATCATGTTGTCGAGCGACAGGTAAGAGCGCAACTCCGCTTCATCGATGTCAAACTGCGCCTTGCGGACTTTTTCAGAGAAATACCGCCAATCCCAGGGCTCGATCTCGGAGTTACCGCCATGGCGCCGGGCTTCAAGTGCGAGCGCATCTCGCTCCGTGCCAGCTCGTTCAACGGCTTTCGACCAAACCGACTGCAGCAGATCGCTAACCGCGAGCGGCGATTTCGCCATGGTGTCTTGCAAGCTAAAATCAGCGAACGACTTGTGGCCAAGTAAACGGGCATATTCGTCACGCAGCGCGACGACCTCTGTCACGACTTGCCGGTTATCGGTATCGCCACCGTTCGCTCCGCGCGAAATCCAAGCTTTGAAGGCCTGCTCGCGCAAATCGCGGCGGCTCGAATACGTCAAGAACCCTTCAACGCTTGACCGGGCGAGCGTGATCATGGCTTTGCCGGGCGCACCACCGTCAGCGGCGGCACGAATGGCGCTGGCCCGCATGCTACTGGGCAGCCCGACCAGGTCATCGTCCACATTCAAAATCATGCGCCACGACTGCTCGTCCTTCAGGACATTTTGCATGAACTGCGTGACGAGCGTCGCTAGCCGCGCGTTGATTTCTTTGACCCTGGATTTGGCAGCGGACGATAACCGAGCGCCAGCCCGAACAAAGCTTAGATGGTGGCGCTCCAGCACCCGAAGATCCTCAGCCGTCAGATTGAGGCTGTCGCGCCGGGTGTGCAAATCGTCGACCCGTGCGAATAGGCGTTTGTCGAGCAAGATCAGGCTCTCATGGGCCGCGAATTTCGGCGCCATGTCGCGGGCAATTTCCTGCAGTTCAGCCGTCGAGTCGGTCGATTCTAAATTGCTGAATACCGACGCCACGCGGGCCAGCACCTGGCCGCTTTTTTCCAGTGCGATGATGGTATTGGGGAACGTCGGCTTGGCGCTGTTGCCGGCGATCTTTTCAATTTCAAGTTTGTGGACTTTGAAGGCCCGCTCCAGCGCTGGCTTGAAGTGTCGGGCTTCAAGTCTTTCAAACGGCGGCAGCGCGAATGGCCCGGACCACGTCGTCAGAAGCGGGTTGGCACTGGCAGCGGATGGACGGCGGACCTTTGCCGGGGGTGCTGGCGCGCGCAATGTGCGGCGCAGGGGCTTTGTCGGACGTCCAAATGCAACCATGAAGGGCTCCTCTTGCCGATCTATACGCGGCAAATCGCCCGATGGCTTATGTCTATCACCAAATAGTTGAAATCGCATGTGGCCGCCAAACGCCAGAATGCGCGAAGGGCCGGTTGGGGAACCGACCCTTCGTTGGGCTTTCAGGAGACTGACAATTCGATTGGGGCATCGAACTGCCGGCTAGAACGAGACGCTGGGGGGAAGCGTCCGGGAGTGTTGCCGAGGCCCAGATCCGTAAAGTTGGCCCCGGGGGGCTGGGGGGCTGACGATCCAGAGCCGGTTCGGGTCCTGGGCCTCAAGCAACGCGGTAAAATTGACTTTTTATTGCGGCGGATTAAGGCCGATCCGTCGTCGCGATTTTGTCGAACTGAGGATATTTGCAGGTCGCGTCTTCACAATTCAGGTTACGCGTCACAGCCGCAAAAGCCCGTGTTGACCGGCGTCGGCCGCCTTCAGGAACTGCGAGTAGCAGTCAACCAACGGCTTGAACCGAGAGACCGCTCATCATCGAATTTGCGATAGGTCGTTTCGCTTGCTTTCCGCTGACGTTGGCGCAATTCTCCGAGCTCGACTACGGAGGCGCGCATTTGAGCGATTCTGACCCGATATCGATTTTACCGTCGCGCCGCCGCGAGAGCCATGGCGCTCACGCAGGTCGAGGTTCTGGTCAGGTGTCTAATTTGTCATCCGGCCCACTGAGCGACGGCCCAGCCCACACCATCACATTCAGTCGCCAAGAGCTGACTGCCATTCTCGACCTTTATGGCCGCAAAGTTGCTCGTGGTCTTTGGCGCGATTACGCCATCGACTTGTCGCGCGACAAAGCCGTGTTCGCCGTCTATCGGCGCGCGAGCGAATATCCGCTGTACCGCATCGAGAAAGACCCGCGTCTGGCGCGGCGACAAGGCGCCTACAGCGTAATTGCCGCTGGCGGGCTCATTCTGAAACGCGGTCCAGATCTCCGCCGCGTGTTGGCCGCGTTAGAAGACAAATTCGAAGTTGTCTCATCTTAACGGGCAGCGCAGCGCACATCGCCTCGCCGCTCGCCTCATTACAAACTGCAACCCCCCCCCGCAACGCAAAAAAGACCCCGTTTCCGGGGTCTTTTTCGTGATTGCATAACAAATCGGCAGGGTTACTCTTCGGTGTTCATGATGCCAAGCAAGTTCAGAATATGAACGAACAGTGTCACGAAGCTTCCGTAGAGCATGAAAGCTCCAAAGATCGAGGACCGATTGAGGAACTGCTCGCCACCTTCGCTGGCGCCAGCCAAGTACATGTTCTTGATATTCTGCGTTTCCCAAGCCGTGATGACCGAGAACGACAAAACTACAACAGCCGAGATACCAAAGCTGACGGCTTTGCTCGTGCCCGGATCAGTAATGAAGAAGAAGCTGACCAACATCGCGATGATGATGCCGATCGACGCCATCGACAGAAATCCGCCCCAGCCGGTCATATCTTTCTTCGTTGTGTAGCCGATCACGCTAGTGGCGGCGAAGGTGGCGGCAGCGATAAAGAATGCCTGACCGACAAGGCCGATCATGCCCTTCGACACAAACATGTAGATCATCGGCGCCATCATCGCGCCCCACATGGCGCAATACAGCCAATAGGCGCCGTGGGCGACGACTGTGCTGCCTGAGTAAAATAGCTTCGGGGCAAAGAAGCCGAGGCCGAGCACGCCGGCAAACAAAACCCACTTCAATGGGCCGGACGCGATCGCGGCGAGCGCTTCAGGGCTATTCATCAACGCCAGCACGACAACCGCCGTGCCAGCGACGCCGAGCGCCATATAATTATACGTACCAACCATAAACGACCGCAGACCCTGGTCGACAGCGCCAGCAGTGCGGATGCTGCCGCGAGAGATAGCGGGTTTCGAATAGGCTTCAGCCATGGTGTTTCAGTCCTCTACGTTGCCTGTGAATCAGTTCCAGACTTGCCACAGATATGCGAAGCCTTTGGGCGTGTTTCAAGGCCGCCGAAACCTGTTTTTTTCATTTACTCTGATCGCAGCAGAGGCACGGCCGGGGCACGCAAAACCCCCCATGTCCCGATGCCGCCAAATAGCGCGATCAACGCCGCCGCCACGCCCAGAGTTTGGAAAACAGCGTTCAGTGAGAACACGAAGTCGAGTTCCATAACTTGCGTCACGGCGATGTAGGCGACAGTGCCACCCAACAGGATCGCGACGACGGCGGCAATTGAGGCCAACAGGGCGTATTCGTAAGCGTGCGCCGCGAGGATCTGCGATCGCCGTGCGCCGATGGTGCGCAAGATCACAGCTTCTAGAACGCGCCGTCGTTGAGCCGTTGCCAGTGCCCCAGCCAGGACCAATGCACCAGCCGCCAACGTCACGCTACCGGCCGCCTGCACCGCTGTCATGATCTTGGCAAACACCACGTTGACCTGATCGATCGCATCGCGCACGCGGATTGCGCTAACCGACGGGAAAGTCCGGCCGAGCTGTCGAGCCAAATCAGCTTCGGCCGCCGGCGACACGCCATCCGGAAGCGTGATCGTCGCTAGCAGATTATGCGGCGCAGCCCTCAGCGTGTTGGGCGAAAACACCAACACGAAGTTGATCGCCAAACTTTCCCATTTGACATCACGCAGATTCGAGATCTTTGCGTCGATGTTACGGCCGAGCACATTGACGGTGACGGAATCGCCGACGGTAACCCCGAGCTTTTCGGCAAGTTCCCGCTCAAACGAGACCAGCGGCGGACCGGCGTAATCGGCTGGCCACCATTCGCCCAACGTCACCGTTGAGCCATCGGGGACGGCTTGCGAATAGCTAAGCCCACGATCACCGGACAACACCCATTGCGCTTCCGGCGGCGCTTTAACTTGCTCAACCGGCGTGCCTTTCAGTTTGACCAATCGACCGCGCAGCATAGCCGCGTCGATCATGGTCGCGCCGGGCACCCGGTCCATAACGAACTTGGAGAGTTCACCGAGTTTGTCCTTGGGCACATCAAGCAAAAAGTAATCGGGAGATTGTTCCGGCAATCGACTTTTCAATTCATCCACCAACGACGCATTGGCCAGCGCCACGGCAACGAGGAGCGACAAGCCAGTGCCGAGCGACAGTATAACTGAGCGCGTCAATCCATCGGGGGCTCCAATGTTGCGAACCGCGAGCGCGAGCGATGGCGATGACGGACGCGGCACCCGCCGGGCAAGTCGTGTAACCACAACGCCCAGAGCACTAAAAACAACCAACATCGCGATCAGGCCTCCGATCACGTAAAACGCAATTCGTTTTGGCTCTGACGTGGACAAAGCGAGGCCGATCAGCAGCGCGAGGATGACAGCGATTGCCACCAGGATGACGACGCGAGGACGGCCTTGCGTTGTTTGCAGCTGTTCGCGAAACAGAACACTTGCCCGGACATTTTCGGCCCGCCCCAGCGGCCACAGTGCAAACAACAGCGCAACGAGCAGTCCGTACAATCCGGCGATCGCCAAACTTTGCGGCGCGACACTCAACTCAGCCCGCACTGGCAGCATATCGCCATACAATCGATCAACAATTGTCGGCACCAACACGCCGAGCGCCAAGCCAATGGCGATGCCGATCACACTCATAGCCAAAATCTGGACCAGAAAAATTCCAATCACTTGGCGACCGGTCGCGCCAACACTGCGCATCGTTGCGATGACCTTGACGCGCTTATCGATGAATGTTGACACCGCATTGGCAATGCCGACACCGCCAACGAGCAGCGACGCCAATCCGATCAAGATCAGAAACTGCCGTAAGCGATCGAGGGTACGTGTGATCTGCGGATTAGGGTCATGCCGGTCGAGCGCTGAAAATCCAGCCTCCGGCAAGCGCGCCGCGGTCGCAGTCCGCAGCGCCTTCAAGGTGTCGCGATCGCTCGCTGCTGCTGCGTTTTGTTTGACCGCGTAACGCCAGCGGATCAGCGTGCCCGGCTGAACAAGACCGCTGGCTTCGAACGTTGCCATCGAGACGAGCACGCGCGGTCCGTACGTCAACCGATCGGCCACGGCATCGGGCTCAGCAACCAGGGTCGCGCGAATATCGACCTCCAAATCACCGAGCCGCATGCGGTCGCCAACCTTGAGACCTAAACGCTCAAGCAGCATCGGATCGGCGACAGCACCTAATCCAGCCGTCGCTTCGCTGAACGACGCTGCACCGGCAACCGCAATCGTGCCAGCTAACGGATATGACGCATCGACCGCCTTTAGTTCCGTCAACGCCTGCTCAGCGCCATCGAGCGTGCGCGCCATAGTCCGCATGGTGGCTGTTTCACTGACCGTGCCAAGCGACGCGAGCACACGACGTTCAGCGTCGGTTCCGCGTGCATGCATCCGCGCGAATGTCAGGTCGCCGCCAAGCAAGATTTCGCCTTGGCGCGCAAAGCCAGCGCGCATCGCATCACCCAAAGCGCCAACGGCTGCGATGACCATGACGCCGAGTGCCAGACACGCGATGAAAACGTAAAATCCGCTCAAGCCGCTGCGCAACTCGCGCATCCCGATCGCGACAATCGAGCGCCATCCTCCCGTGGCTGACGTTGGGCGACGCGCTGTCTCGCTTGCAATCGTCATTGGACTGCCGCCCGGACCGCTGGCGCCGTCGCGACCCGGCGTTCATCAGATGCAATCCGCCCATCGGCCATGCGAACGACGCGATCCGCCATGTCGGCCAGTCGCTCATCATGCGTCACCAAAACCAAAGTTGCTCCCATCCGCGCCCGCAACCCGAACAACAGATCGACGATTTGTCGACCGGTTTTGCCGTCAAGATTCCCGGTTGGTTCATCGGCTAGGATCAACCTCGGCTTGCGGCTAAGTGCGCGCGCGATCGCAACCCGCTGTTGTTCGCCGCCTGACAATTGCGCTGGAAAATGATCGACGCGCGGGCCTAACCCGACTTCATCAAGCAAGGCCCGCGCCGTTTCAAACGCGCCGCTGGCACCCGCCAGTTCGAGCGGTAACGCGACGTTTTCCAATGCCGTCATGGTTGGCACGAGATGGAACGATTGGAACACGATGCCGATTTCTGCGCCGCGAAAAACCGCCAGTGCATCCTCGCCTAAATCTTGCAGGTTACGGCCGCTAACCAGGACCTTCCCAGATGTGGCACGCTCCAATCCAGCCATCACCATTAGCAACGAGGTTTTGCCAGAGCCTGACGGACCGACAATAGCAGCCGTACTTCCGCCTGCAACATCGAGCGAAACGCCGCGCAAAATGTTGACGGCTCCAGCTCGGCTGGTCAGTGTTAATTGGACATTTTCAAGTGCGATGATCGGATCAGACACGTCATTTTTTCCGTTCGTTTGCGCGCCGTAAAAGCACGATGAATAATCCTGATACGTTGTACGAGGTCCAGCGCCTCACCGAGACATCGAGCGGGCTTTTTGAGCAGAGTATCGCTCGATCGCGGGCGAGCGACCTTGTCGGCCAACGCTTGAATGGTTACGTCACCTGACCCGGTGTTGGACGAAGCGTGAGGCTAAAACATGAAATGTCGTCAGTCCCCTCCAAGTCTTACCCCAAGCTTTATGTTCGCCGCTGCGTCCGTATTGGCGGTCTTAGGGGTCGCCGCGACACCGCATACAACGCGCGCTGAAGCAACCGCCGGCACCATTAAAATTATCGCTTTCGGTGACAGTTTGACCGCTGGATACATGTTGCCACCCGCCGCCGCTTTTCCAGCCCAACTGCAAGTGGCGCTTCAGCAGCGAGGACACAAGGTGCAGGTTGTCAATGCGGGGGTGTCGGGAGATACCACCGCCAATGGCGTTGATCGCCTCGACTGGACACTGCAAGAGGGCGCAGACGCGGTTATTCTTGAACTTGGTGGCAACGATGCGCTGCGCGGAGTCGATCCCGAACTCACGCGCGCCAATCTCGATAAAATGTTGAGCGTCATTACCGCGACCGGCGCCGATGTGCTGCTTGCAGGCATCAAAGCTCCATCGAATTGGGGTAACGCGTATGTCGCAGCGTTCGATCCGATGTTTCCCGAATTGGCTAAAAAGTACAACGTTGCGCTGTATCCGTTTTTTCTCGACGGGCTTTTGACCAATCGATCATTGATCATGGATGATGGGATCCACCCAACGACTGCGGGCGTGGCCGAGATCGTCAAACGCATCCTGCCGGACGCCGAAGCGCTGGTGCAACGTGCGGCTAAACGCAAAACGGCCACGCGGTAGGCGATCGGCGAACTTTCAGGC
>JANMII010000193.1:0-7477 GCA_031375665.1 Hyphomicrobium sp. | reverse complement strand
ACCGAGTCGCCGCTCGCCGCAGCCATTCGTGCAGCGCTTGAGGGTCAAACTGCGACGCCGGTCGAAGCAACAGACCTTGACGACATCAAAGCATTCTATAGCGCGCGCGGCGATCTGCCAGTCTGGCTTGACACCTCCGGGCTCACGCGTGCTGGCCGAGATCTGGTTCGGGAAATTCAATCGGCAGGCGATTGGGGCTTGAATGATGCCGATTTCGTTTTCCAGTCAGCCCACCTACCGCCTCCAGTTGGCGGTTGGACCAGCGAGCAGGCGGCAAGCGCCGAATTAGAATTGACGCGGCTTGTTGTCCGTTACGCCTTGCAGGCACGCGGCGGTCGGATTGCATCACCTTCGACGCAGTTGAGCACGTATCTCGATCGGCGACCCAATGTGCCCAAGGCTGGTGAAGTCTTGGTCGCGGTTTCAACCGCTGGCGCGCCAGTCGCGGCATTGCGGGCGTTCCAGCCCCAACATGATCAGTTCGTGAAGTTGAAGGCTTACTTGGCCCAGATGCGGTCGGATATGGCGCGTCAGCAAGACGCTCGCCTTGAAGCTCGGGGCCCAGAATTGCGCCGTGGCGATCGTCATGGGGATGTGTTGGCGCTGCGCCGTCGGTTGTCACAGCCCGCTCCGGTCGGATTGGAGGACGTTTATGACGACAATCTGTTTGCAGCCGTGAAGGCTTATCAAGCGTCGAAATCACTGCGCGCAGACGGTGTTGTTGGCCGCGCCACGCGCCGATCGCTCAATGGTAGCGATGTCACCGATCGCTCGCAGGCCGTCATTGCCAACATGGAACAATGGCGTTGGATGCCAGCCGAGTTGGGGCAAACGCACGCTTTTGTAAATGTGCCGTCGTACTCCGTCGATTTTGTTAGCAATGGCAGATCGCTGTTTCGAGATCGCGTGGTTGTTGGAACACAGGAAACGCAAACGCCGATATTTTCCCACAACATGGAAACGATCGTCATGCGGCCCGAGTGGAATTTGCCAGACTCAATCAAAATCCGAAAAGTGGTTGCAGCCGGCGGAGATGGGCGCACGCTGGAAAGTCATGGCTACAAAATCCGTGGCAGCAGCGGCAGGATTTTGAACAGCACGCGGATCAACTGGAGCCGCGCTGATTTGTCGAAGTACACCATTTTCCAGCCGTCCGGCAGCGACAACGCCCTCGGCTTGGTCAAGTTCTTGTTCCCAAACAAGCACTCAGTTTATCTGCACGATACGCCGTCGAAGTCGTTATTCAACGAGCAGCCTCGACTCTTCAGCCATGGCTGTGTGCGTGTTCGAAACCCCCTGGTTTTTGCCCAGCATCTTCTCGACTACGACAAGGGCCCGGGGACAATGAATGCGGTGCAGTTGTCGAAGCGCGGACCGCTCGACAACCAAATCGAACTGACGCGCGCGATCCCGGTTCACATCGGGTATTTCACGGTATGGATGGAAGACAGTGGCGCTGCGACGTTCTTTTCAGATCCCTACGGCCACGAGAAGCGCGTCAATCTTGCCTTAGCGAACCAGTGGGCCAAGATCAAAAAAGGCAAGGATCACCTGGCCGCCGTCGATATGTCGGAACTCAAGAGCATGATTTCAAACAAGCGCCGTCAGCAAGCGTCTCGCAAGGCGCGGAACGGTCGCGCAATTGTTTTCGCGGGGCCGGAGGGTCTGACTAAGGCATATCCGACGATCAAGTATCGGCCTTACGGCAACACGGTGGGCGACATGATCAGGCGTGCAATGGCGAACTGATTGGCGACCGCGCTGGCGACTGGTTTGAAGCAGTTGTTGAGCGGTTGCCCCACGCAAGTGAGTTTAGATCCGCGAATGATCGTTTCATTTCGGGCGGGATCAGAGCGCACATGATCGGGGCGCACATGAATACAGTGGATCGGATCTCGGTGAACCGGATCCCAGTGATCGGTGTCGTGGTTATCGTGTTTGCGGGCCACGGCGGTGATTGTTCAATCGCTGCTGGACCGCTCGGCCCCTAGATATCGAGCGTGTTGTCACGCTCCCACTGGGTCAGGTGCGAAGCGTACGAATTCCATTCAGTCTTCTTGAGCTTCACGTAGGCGGCGGAGAATTCTTGCCCAAGCAGAGTGGTGAGTTCGCTGTCTTTCTCGAAGTTGCGCAAAGCATCGAGCAGATTGAGCGGCAAGCGCGGCGCATCCTTCACGGTATGGCCATCTTGATACATGTCGATGTCGAGCCGCTTGCCGGGATCAGCCTTTGAGCGCACGCCGCTAAGGCCAGCTGCAATGATGACGGCTTGCAGTAGGTACGGGTTGGCTGCGCCATCGGGCAAGCGAAGCTCAAAGCGGCCTTTGCCCGGCACGCGAACCATGTGGGTGCGGTTGTTGCCGGTCCAGGTGACGGTGTTTGGTGCCCAGGTTGCGCCAGAGACGGTGCGCGGCGCGTTGATGCGCTTGTAACTATTGACCGTCGGGTTGGTGATCGCTGACAGCGCCTCGGCATGACGCATAATGCCACCGAGAAAATGATAGCCGCTGGCCGACAATCCCATTTCGTCGGCTGCGTCATAGAACATGTTGGTCTTGCCGGTTTTGTCCCACACGGAGATGTGGGCGTGGCATCCGGTGCCGGTTAGGCCGAGAAAAGGCTTTGGCATAAAGGTGGCGCGGAAGCCGTGTTTTTCAGCGACAGCCTTTGTCATGAATTTGAAGAAGGCGTGGCGATCGGCAGTGACCAAACTATCGTCAAAGCCCCAGTTCATTTCCCATTGGCCGTTGGCGTCTTCGTGATCGTTCTGGTACGGGCCCCAGCCGAGTTCTTGCATGTGGTCGCAGATTTCTGAGATCACGTCGTAGCGGCGCATCAACGCCTGCTGGTCGTAACAAGATTTGCTGGCGGTATCGGACTCGTCTGAAATCAATGTGCCGCAGGGCTTGGTAAGAAAGAACTCGCACTCAACACCGGTTTTGACGTGCAGGCCTTCCTTAGCCGCTTCGGCCATGATGTTTTTGAGAACGACGCGCGGCGCTTGCGACACCGGCTTGTCCTCCATGACGAGGTCGGCTGCGACCCAAGCCACATCTTTTTTCCACGGCAATTGGAAGACAGCCGACGGGTCCGGCATCGCAAACAAATCAGGGTGGGCTGGCGTCAGATCGAGCCACGTCGCAAAGCCAGCGAAGCCCGCACCATCCTTTTGCATATCGGCGATGGCGGACGCCGGCACAAGTTTAGCACGCTGACTGCCAAACAGATCGGTGTAGGAAATCAGAAAGTAGCGAATGCCACGGTCCTTGGCCAAGGCGCCGAGATCTTGAGACATGCGCGTTACTCCCGATGTTATTTGTTGTTGTGTTCGTGTGTTGTGTCGATGGCCATGCCGCTGTGTGAGTTGGAAACTGTTCTAAAAGCCACCTGGGCCTTGGCCTGGCACCCACGTGGTGCCAGCGAGCGGCACCCGCGCCATGGCGGCGGCTTCCAGCGTCAGCGCGCACAGATCCTCGGGCTCGAAGTTGTGGATGTGATTGTGGCCGCAGGCGCGGGCGATGGTCTGCACTTCGAGTGCCATGACTTTTAGATAATTAGCGAGGCGGCGTCCGCCCTTGACCGGATCGAAACGGGCCATCAGTTCTGGGTCTTGCGTGGTGATGCCGGCCGGGTCGCGGCCCTCGTGCCAATCGTCGTAGGCGCCAGCGGTTGTGCCAAGCGCCTGGTATTCTTTCTCGTAGGCTGGGTCGTTGTCGCCAAGCGCGATTAGGGCAGCGCAGCCGATCGAAGTGGCATCGGCTCCAAGCGCGAGAGCCTTAGCGACGTCGGCACCGTTGCGGATGCCGCCCGAGATGATCAGTTGAACTTTGCGATGCATGCCAAGATCTTGCAGCGCCTGCACAGCCGGGCGGATGCAGGCAAGCGTTGGCAGGCCGACGTTTTCGATGAACACTTCTTGCGTTGCAGCCGTGCCGCCTTGCATGCCGTCAAGCACGATGACGTCGGCGCCAGCTTTCACGGCTAACGCGACATCGTAATAGGGACGCGTGCCACCGACTTTGACGAAGATCGGTTTTTCCCAATCGGTGATTTCGCGCAGCTCTTGAATTTTGATTTCAAGATCGTCGGGGCCGGTCCAGTCGGGATGGCGACATGCCGAGCGCTGGTCGATGCCCTTGGGCAAGTTGCGCATCTCGGCCACGCGATCTGAAATTTTCTGGCCAAGCAACATGCCGCCGCCACCCGGTTTCGCACCCTGGCCAATGACGATTTCGATGGCGTCAGCCTTGCGAAGATCGTCTGGGTTCATGCCGTAGCGCGATGGCAAATACTGATAGACCAGCGTTTGCGATTGGCCGCGTTCTTCAGGCGTCATGCCGCCATCACCGGTGGTGGTCGAGGTACCAGCCGACGATGCGCCGCGACCAAGCGCTTCTTTGGCGCCGGCCGATAGCGCGCCAAAGCTCATGCCAGCGATTGTGATCGGGATTTTGAGTTCGAGCGGCTTTTTGGCAAAGCGCGTGCCGAGCGTGACGGCTGTTGAGCATTTCTCGCGATAGCCTTCGAGCGGATAGCGCGACATGGATGCGCCAAGAAACAACAAGTCGTCGAAGTGGGGCACACGGCGTTTGGCGCCACCGCCACGAATGTCATAGATGCCGGTTTGAGCGGCGCGGCGAATTTCCGACAGAGTGTAGTCGTCGAAGGTTGCGGACTTGCGTGGCGTGGTTGGCGGGTTTTGATATGACATTAATAGCTGTCCGCGTTGTCGATGTTGAATGAGTAGAGCTTGCGGGCTGAACCGTAGCGCTTGAATTCGGTTGGCTTGACGTCATCGATGCCGGCCTTCGCCAACAGATCGGCGAGTTCTGCCAAATGTTCGGCGCGCATTTCTTTTTCAATGCAGTCGGCGCCTAAGCTTTTGACGCTGCCGCGAACGTACAGTTTTGCTTCGTAAATTGAATCGCCAAGCGCATCGCCCGCATCGCCGAGGACGACGAGGTGGCCGGATTGAGCCATGAAGGCCGACATGTGCCCAATGCTGCCTTTGACAACGATGGCAATGCCTTTCATTGACACGCCACACCGTGAGGCGGCGTTGCCCTCGATCACCAGCAGTCCGCCACGACCGGTAGCACCGGCATATTGGCTGGCGTCACCCGTGATGCGGACTTGGCCCGACATCATGTTTTCAGCGACCCCCGGACCAGCCGATCCATGCACGGTGACGCGGGCCTGCTTGTTCATGCCAGCGCAATAATAGCCAACGCTGCCGCGGATATCGATTTCAATTGGCGCGTCGACGCCGACGGCGAGCGCGTGGGAGCCCATCGGGTTCAAGACTTCCCAGTGAGCATCATTGGTGCCGGCGGATTGGCGATGCAAATTTTGATTGAGCTCGCGGAGCGAGGTCTTGGCTAAGTCGATCGTCGCCATCGGCAGTTCCTTCAATCGGGCCGTTTTCGGCCTTTCATTCGCATTTTTATGCGTTTTAGCGTTCCCAGAAATAAACCGTGGCGGGCTCTGGCTCCCACACCTTGGCGTTGGCGATGCCGGGCAGATTGACCAGCGCGCGATATTCCGAACCGAAAGCGACGTATTGATCGGTCTCGGCCATCACAGCGGGCTTACAGGCGATCGGATCGCGCAAGACGCCGAAACCATTTTTGGTCCCAACGACAAAAGTGAAAAAGCCGTCTAGATCATCGAGACTTTTTGTCAGTGCTTCGCCAAGGTTCATGCCTTGGTTCATGCGCCATGTCAGGTAAGCCGCCGCCACTTCGCTGTCGTTTTCAGTTTCGAACGTCATGCCATCGTGGCGCAGGTCGCGGCGCAGATTGTTGTGATTGGAAAGCGAACCGTTGTGCACCAAACACTGATCCGGGCCGGTCGAAAAAGGATGCGAGCCAAGCGTCGTGACAGCGGATTCCGTTGCCATGCGCGTGTGGCCAATGGCGTGCGTGCCCGACATTTTCTTCAGCTCAAACCGTTCAGCGACCGTCGTTGGATAGCCGACCTCTTTGTAGATTTCGATCGACGAACCGGTCGCCATGATGCGGATGGTTGGGAACTTTGTGCGCAGGATCGCTTTGGCCGCGTCGAGCTGATCCTTTGGAACGGTCAGCACGGCATGCGACGACTTGATGTGCAATTCGATGATATGGCCCAATTCGCCAGCCATGAGTGAGCCGAAGTGGGCGAAATCAACGTCAGGATTGGCCGATTGCAGCGTCAGCTTTGCATGATCGCGAAGAGCGTCGCCGTAGACTGCGAAACCGGCAGAGTCTGGCCCGCGTCCACACATGGTCGTCAGCATGTCATTGGTTAGCGCGCCGAGCTCGGGCTCAAGGCTTTTGTCTTTCAGGAAAAGACCGACGATCCCGCACATGGGCTTCTCATCCTTGACGGTTGTTACTGTCTTAGGACGATAGCCGAGGGCTCTGATCGCGTCAATCTGTGCGAAACATATTTTCGTCAGAAGAAACTTCGCAACTGCGAAGTCAAGCGCTGCTGGCAGCTCTAGCGACGCTGGTAGATGATGATGGAAAGATACGTCATCGGCAGCTTGATCAGCTTTTGAGGGCCGTGCAGTTCGGCAGAATCAAACATGATCGAGTCGCCCGGCTGTAGATGATAGCTGCGATCGCCGTGTGCGTAGAAAACTTCGCCGGTCAGCATGTAGATGAATTCGATGCCCTCGTGGCGAAACTCGGTGTAGGGCTCGGCGTCCTCATTCAACGTAATGATGTAGGGCTCAACTGCGATATTGCCGCCAAGTGATTGGCCGAGCAGTTGGTAGTTGTGGCCAACCTTGGTGCCGCGGCGGCGGATGGCGACGCCCTCACCCCGTTTGACGAAAGAGCATCCGCGGTCACCCTCGAACGTCGCGAGCAACATCGTCAGTGGCAGATTGAGAGCGGACGACAGCAGCTGAAGCGTCGAAAGCGATGGTGAGATCTGACCGTTTTCGATTTTTGACAGCATGCCTGATGATATTTCAGCGGCTGACGAGAGTTCGGACACTGTCAATCCAGCACGCTTGCGATAATCGCGCACCTGCGCTCCGATCGCGTCTTCCAGAGATCGCACGACAACATCAGGTGCACCCGAGCCGGTGGCAAGGTGGGGTGATCGGGGGGATTTAGCGACCATCGCGATGGATGACGCGAGCGTGGGCTGCGACGGCGTAGTGGTCGACTTGCGCTCGCGGGCTGGTTTCTGAGCCGTAATTTTTTTGGTCATGCGTCGGGCCTGCTCTCCAATACGAGCCGCGCGGTGAGACGCGCGCCCGACAGCACAGCGCGCCGACACGGAAATCAAGTGCTTCGATTAATTTTACGCAACCGGTGTTCGTGTTGCGGCCCACAATCGAGCGCGTAGAGGTTGGCTCCTGGCACGACGATCGGTCCATTTTACCGACGTTCTGCGTTGCCACGAGATTGTGCAGCTTGGTGATGGTTATTAAGGCTGGAAGCGCAACGGCGATCTGCGAACGTTCTTTCGATCCCGTCAGACG
>JANMII010000191.1:0-20821 GCA_031375665.1 Hyphomicrobium sp. | reverse complement strand
GACGCCGAGTTCATGTTGAGCGGCCGCCACTTCATGGTGATGCTTCTCAACAGCAACACCCATTTCGGTCAGCACCGATAGCATCTCAGACCGGATATCCTGACAGCTGTCGATCGGCGGCACCGGAAAGTATCCGCCCTTGACGCGCGGACGGTGGCCAAGATTGCCCATTTCCATATCGGTCGAGGTATTGCTTGGCAGTTCGTTGCTGTCGACCTTGAAGCCAACCGAATACATATCGGTCGAGAACTTGACGTCGTCGAAAATGAAGAACTCGGCTTCGGGTCCGAAATAGACCATGTCACCAATGCCAAGCGACATCATGTAGGCTTCGGCTTTTTTGGCGATGCCGCGCGGGTCGCGCTCGTATAGTTGGCCGGTCGAGGGTTCGCGGACATCACAGAAGACTGCGACCGTGGTTTGCGCGAAGAATGGATCGATATGGGCCGACGCCGGGTCCGGCATCAACAGCATGTCGGAGGCTTCGATCGACTTCCACCCGGCGATCGACGAGCCGTCAAAGGCGTAGCCATCGGTGAACATGTCTTCATCGACGCAACTGACGTCAGCGGTGACGTGCTGCATCTTGCCCTTGGTGTCGGTGAACCGAAGGTCGACAAACTTCGCTTCTTTGTCCTTGATGAATTTAAGGACGTCGCTAGCGCTCTTCATAGGCACTCCCTTGTCTTCGATTTTTGTGACTTGGCTGTCTTGTTATTGGAGGCAAGCGGCATCGTGCGAAACCGCAAGCTTGGGGGGCGTCAACATGTGACGCTCGATTGGCGTGTAAATTCGGTTGAGGTCAAGCCTCGCTTAGGGCTTCAAATTGCGTCGCGGCCTGATTCACCGGTGCGAATGCGGATGGCGTCCTCGATCGTTGAGATGAATATTTTACCGTCACCGATCCGGCCGGTTTTAGCAGCCGCCTGGATCGCTTCCACTGCCTTATCCAATAACTCGTCAGCCAGCACGACTTCGATTTTCACTTTTGGCAAGAAATCGACAACATATTCAGCCCCTCGGTAAAGCTCGGTATGGCCTTTTTGCCGACCAAATCCCTTCGCCTCTATGACAGTGATGCCCTGAAGCCCAATTTCCTGCAGGGCTTCTTTCACTTCGTCGAGTTTGAAGGGCTTGATGATGGCTTCGATCTTCTTCATTGGTGCCCCTTGGTGTTCAGTCTCAGAGTGATGGCCCAAGCCGTCCCTATGACCGTTGAGTAGCAGACGGCGTGCCATTGTGCAGGACTATCGCAAACGCCAAGCATTGCAGCATGTTAGCCAGAGACATGCGGGCCAACTCGGCTGACATGTCCATAATACGGGTTAAATTTTGCGCAGCTAGATTAAAATATGGGCGATTGAGGCGATGAAAATCAGGGCAGACCTATACCGACCGGTCCTAAAATAGGCCGCTGCTATAATCCGCCGCTTGGCCCGCACAATTTGGCCAGACCAATGACGAGCGCCGCAATCGCATTATGCCATTCCCTGCTCAGCAGGTCCCGCCAAGATGAACTGCCGAACGGTGTTGATCTAGACCATGAATGAACTCCTGACGACGGCTGAAATGGCCGACGCCGACCGTCGCGCCATCGCATCGGGCATCGCAAGTCTGACGCTGATGGAAAACGCTGGCCGCGCCGTCGCCGGTGAAGCCGCCAAGATGGTGCGGCCCGGCGCGCGCATCGCCGTGCTGTGCGGCCCTGGCAACAATGGCGGCGACGGCTTCGTTGCGGCCCGGCTGATGCGCGAGGCGGGGAACGATGTGGCGGTCGCGCTGCTTGGCGAGCTGGCAGCCCTCTCGCGCGATGCAGCCGCCATGGCCGAGCGGTGGAGTGGCGCGATCGAACCGTTGACGTCAAAGAGCGTCGCGAATGCCGATCTGATCATCGACGCAATTTTCGGCGCGGGGTTAAATCGCCCCGCCCCCGCTGTGATCCAAGAGATCGCCGATGCCGCCGCCGCGCGCGGTGTTCCGGTGTTAGCGGTCGATGTGCCAAGTGGCCTCGATGCGACGAGCGGTGTGGCGCATGGTCCGGTGCTAAGCGCAGCCCGCACGATTACTTTTTTTCGCAAAAAGCTCGGCCATGTCTTGCTCCCTGGCCGTCAGTACTGCGGCGAGGTGGTGGTGGCCGATATTGGTTTGCCTGACGCGGTGTTGGCGGACATCAAGCCGCAAACAATAGAAAACACGTTGGCCTCGTGGATCGGTGCGATGGCGTGGCCGCGTCTCGATGGTCACAAGTATCATCGTGGTCATGCCGTCGTCGTGTCGGGCCCGCCCCACCAAACCGGCGCGGCACGACTTGGAGCCCGTGGCGCACTGCGGATCGGCGCGGGCTTGGTGACAGTTGCCAGCCCGCCGGCCTCCCTTCCAATCAACGCCGCTCACCTGACGGCCATCATGCTGCAGCCGGTGGCAAGTGCTCGCGCACTGTCTGAATTTCTGGATGATACGCGAAAGAACAGCGTCCTGATCGGCCCTGGATTTGGTCCGGCTTTTGGATCTGATGTGGATGCTGGCGCTGACACACGAGAATGGATTTTGGCGGCGCTGACATCATCTGCCGCGGTCGTTCTTGATGCCGACGCTCTCAGCGCAATGGCGGAAAATTCGATCGTAGGCGACGCGGCGCCAGGTTTTGGGTTCACATCGCAACGACCCGTTGGCGGCGTATCGGTTGCGCGAATTTATGCCGAAATTGCCGCGCGTCCGTCGGCTGCTGTTCTGACGCCGCATGACGGGGAATTCGCCCGCATGTTTCCGAGCCTCTCGGGCAATCGCCTGGTGCGGGCCCGAACCGCTGCAGCGCGGTCGGGCGCAATCGTCGTTCTTAAAGGCGCCGACACGATCATCGCTCATCCCGATGGTCGTGCGGCCGTCAACAGCAACGCACCGCCCTGGCTCGCGACCGCTGGATCGGGCGACGTGCTCGCTGGATTTATTTGCGGGCTCCTTGCGCAGGGCATGTCGGGCTATGACGCGAGCCGCGCTGCCGTCTGGCTGCATGGTGAAGTGGCAACACTGTGCGGTGTCGGCCTGATCGCTGAGGATCTGCCCGAGCGTCTGCCGGAAATTCTCAGGTCCGTGTTCGAAGCAACTGCAGCGCCGCGCGGGCTCCGCGGCGACGTTGCGACAAAGGGCTAGCGTCGCTCGATCTGTTTCATCGTCTGGTCGGCGCTCAGGAACGCGTCGATGTCTGGACTGTTCGCGGGGCTATCAGCCGCTACCCCAATCGTCGCCATCAGCCTTTGGATCGGCACGAAAGCCCGACCCTTGCGGTCGTAGAGCCCGCCCTTGAACAACGCGCGGGCTGCAACCTGGCCATCGCGCGCGCCGCCGACCATAACAAATGTTTGCTCCATCACAACCTGGGTCGCGTCCCAACTGACCAGACGGGTTTCAAGGCGAAAGCCTTGCAAGACCGTCAACTCGCGTCGAAACCGAACCGTGATGGTGCTGGCGATCGGCGTCCACCGATTGGAGACGACCGCGCGCCACAGTCCAGAGCGAACCATGATGTCGAGACGGCCGAGGTCCATTAAGATCAGATAACGGCCGTTGTTCATATGCAGCGATACATCGAGATCGTGCGGCCACACCCGAAAGCCCACAACAGAAGTCTCGTCGGGCAACTGCAATGGCGCGCGCCAGCGCGCGGTCAGCAGGAGCCAGATCAGTCGAAACCAGAGATTCACGTGCGGCTCCTGCGGCTGCCATTATGCGATTGGTGTTCGGACGCGGGCGATCTGCATAGACAGGTAGCTCGACGCTCGCAAATCAGCCCACAACAGCGATTGTGGACTTGCTCTGCCGATCGACCTAGACAGATCGCGACGCGTGCAAATTTTGGCAGGCGTTTGGCGCGGTGGCTGCCACGGTCTCGTTAGCGCAGCGACCGTGGGTTGGTCATAATGTTTGGCTAGCTGATGGCAAAGCGAGGCGCCGAGCGGTAAACCCGATCCACGATGGCAGCGAACCAATCGACTTTCGGAGCGAACGAGCAACAGCCAGATGCACAGCCTCACCACCATAATTCGGTTCAAGGCCATTGTTTTGGTGGCGAGCCTCGGATTGGCGCAGATGGCCGCCGCGGAAACGTTGCAGCCGTCTCGGGCAGAAGAAGCAGCGGCCCACCTTGTGCGCGGCGAGGCGGCCCAAGCGGTCGCCGCTTTCACGGATGCTCTGAAAGATACGTCCCTCGCCAATGACCGGCGTGCGACGCTGCTCAATGACCGCGCCGTGGCTTACGCGCGGTTGGGTCAACCTAAGCTCGCGCTCGATGATTTCAATCAAGCCGTGCAGTTATTTGCCGAATATCCGGCAGCTTATAATAATCGGGGCAATCTGCTGCTGTCGCTCGACAACGCCGATGAAGCCATCAAGGATTTCGATCGCGCGATCGTTTTGGCACCCGGCTATGCGGCAGCGTTTTCAAACCGCGCCAGTGCCGCCATGCGTCTCAGCCGGCATCAGGATGCGATCCGTGATTACTCGAAGGCAATCACGTTGATGCCAGCGAGTGCCGCGCCGTTGTCGGGTCGTGGATTGGCGTTTTTAGCAACTGGCAAGCCACATGCCGCCATCCGGGACTTCTCGCGCGCAGTCAACGCGGACGCCCGTTTTGCATCGGCCTATCGCAATCGCGCCGAGGCTCGCATTGCGGTCGGTCAAACTGCAGAGGCCATTGAGGACCTGTCGCGGGCGCTCGCGTTCGACGCCACCAATGCCGAGATCTATGTGTTGCGCGGCTACGCCTATCTCGCTGACGCCAACACGGCATCGTCGATCAAGGACTTTTCGCGCGCGATCGAGCTCGACGGCAAACTTGCGGCTGGTTTCCAAGGCCGGGGGCTCGCCAATAGTTTGGCTGAGGCCTACGACGATGCCTATAGCGATCTCAACCGTGCCATTGAATTGGCGCCACGGTCAGCGGTTTCGTTTGCCTATCGGGCATTTGTTTACAAGCAAGCCGGCCAGCCCGACATTGGCGCCAAGGATCTCGAAACGGCGGCCAAGCTCGACCCCGATAATCCAGAATTGCTGTGGGCGCGCGCTGAAATAGCCGAGGCTCGCGGCCAGGCTGATACGGCCGTGCAGGATTTGCGCAAGGTGCTGGTGCTTAAGCCCGGCTGGCGGCTGGCTGCGACCGCGCTGCAACGGCTTGGCGCTGGCACGGATCTGAGCGATGATCGCGAGATGCCGGGATTAGGTTTTGAAAACTGGCGCGTGGTCGTGCGCCAGAACGCGTATTTCGCGGTGAGCGATGAGTATCCAAAGCTACGCGTGCCATTGGAAATGATGGGTGAGGGGCGACCGCAGCTGGTGGCCTTTGAACGCAAGCCACCGCCGCATAAAGGTTATGGCGTTTTGCGCTATGCGGGTGGGATCGTGAGTGGCTCGGCTGGACCCGAGGTGACGGAACTCGTTGCCATTCTGGATCTTGAGAATGCGACCGTCGTCAGCATCCAGCCGCACCGGCTCGGGGCGCGGGTTGCGACATGGACGTGGGACGACGACCGCGTGCAAGTGGCATCCATCGATGGGGTGACCGACGAATTTCAATTGCGCTCAACGCCAGTTGATCTAGTGCCGGTGGCGGCGGTTGGGGCAGCTGCTGGGGCGGCGGGTGCTGGAAAGAAGCTGTACGGACAGCGGTCATCGAAAAGCAGCGCATGGGCGCCATGGAATCAGGAGCTGGGCAGTGTTGGACGGCAGGAAAATCGCCAGGCGCGGACCGGCTCGTCTCGACAAAAACCCAAGACGCTCTTTGAACTTCTGTTCAACAACTAGGTCGCGCATGACCTTACAGCTTGGCCGCTGTGTGTTTGCTTCGCTGGCTCAGGCCCTGATGTGATCTGGTTGATGGCCGAGGGCGTTTTCCTCCACAATGCGGTGGCGGTCACGACTGTCGGAAGGCCTCGGCCTTACCCACCCCGGCGGAGTGCTCGTCGCCGCAGTTTTACACGGTCCTAGATGTCATCGAAGCCTGTCATCGTTTGGTTCAAAAACGACCTCCGCCTCGGCGATCACCGCGCTTTAGCGGCCGCTGTCCACACTGGCGCGCCGATCATCCCACTTTACATTCTCGACGACGACACACCGGGTGCATGGGCGCTCGGCGGCGCATCACGCTGGTGGCTTGCCAACAGTCTGACCGCGTTAGCCGCTCAAATCGCC
This sequence comes from Hyphomicrobium sp., assembly GCA_031375665.1. Classification (GTDB taxonomy): domain Bacteria; phylum Pseudomonadota; class Alphaproteobacteria; order Rhizobiales; family Hyphomicrobiaceae; genus Hyphomicrobium_B. The sequence goes on along the minus strand of JANMII010000191.1, from coordinate 14,638 downwards.
GAACGCGGCAACACCTTGGTCCTGCGGCGCGGGGCGGTCGACGAGGTGCTACCGCAGGTCGTTGCCGAAACTGGTGCGACGGCAGTTTACTTTTCGCGTGGCTACGATCCGGCAAGCACGCGTAGCGAGACATCACTGAAAGCGTGGTTCGATGCTAACGGCGTGGCGTTCAAGCGCTATGGCGGCCGGTTGTTGCGCGAGCCAGAAGACATTCGGACCAAGACAGGTGAGGTCTATAAGGTCTACACGCCGTTTTGGCGGGCGCTGTCACAGGGATACGCGCCACCGCCGCACGTACCGCCGCCAGATAAAATTCCGCAACCGTCCAAGCTGCCCAGAAGCGACAAACTCACGAGTTGGGGGTTAAAGCCAACGAAGCCGGATTGGTCGACGGGTTTTTCTAAGTACTGGCAGCCGGGTGAAGCTGGTGCGCGGGCGGCGTTGACATCATTTTTGTCGGCGGCGCTGAAATCCTATGCGGATGATCGCAATCGCCCGGATCTACCGGGCACGTCTCGCTTGTCGCCGCATTTAAGATTTGGCGAAATCACGCCCGCTGAGTGTTGGCGCGCGGCCGTCGATGTTGCGGCCCGAACGCCTGGATCGGATCGTGGGCTTGAAACATTTCTCAAAGAAATCGTCTGGCGCGAGTTCTCTTACACGCTTCTGTTTCACTGGCCGGATTTGCCAGAGCAACCTTTCAAGAAAGATTTTGCGCGCTTTCCCTGGTCGGCAGATGCCAGCCATCTCAAGGCTTGGCAGCGGGGTCAGACCGGCTATCCGATTGTTGACGCCGGGATGCGGGAATTATGGGCCACCGGCTACATGCACAACCGGGTCCGCATGGTTGTTGCGTCGTTTCTAATCAAACATCTGCTGATCTCGTGGCAGCAAGGCGAAGCCTGGTTTTGGGACACGCTGGTTGACGCAGATCTCGCCAGTAATTCGGCGAGTTGGCAGTGGGTGGCGGGCTCGGGCGCGGATGCGGCGCCGTATTTCCGAATTTTCAATCCCGTCACACAGGGCGAAAAATTCGATCCCGACGGGGCCTATGTCCGCAAGTGGGTGCCTGAATTGAAGGCGCTGCCGACGGCGGTGCTGCACGCGCCGTGGACTGCGCCGGTCGAAATTTTGGCCAAAGCTGGTGTGACGCTTGGCAAGACGTATCCCAAGCCGATCGTTGATCACGCCCAGGCGCGCAGCGATGCGCTTGCCGCCTACGAGGTAGTCAAACACGCAGCGAAGGCCACAACTTAGCGCAGTTTGGCCATGGCTCGCTTCATTGGCCTTCCAGCTTCACGCATCTGGGTGCACATCGCTGTCGGCACCGCAGATGCGGCGCGGACATTCCGTGCACTGTTGTTTGATGGCACCTGCAACAAGAAATCGCCGCCAGCTTTAACCGTTCGGCATGGATCGTCATATTATGGTCATGCGAGATCGGGCGAAGCGACCAGAGGTGTGCGTTATGAAGCGTTGGTATTGTGAAGCCCTAACGGGGCTATTTTTATGTGTTGCGGTTTCGATTGGGGCTCAACCGGCGTTGGCCGAACCATCAGCACCGACGCCAGCCGCTGCGGCGCCAACCACCGTGACAACGGGAGCGCAGGCAGTGGCTGCAACCCAACCAGCGCTGGCGGCCAACGATGCAGCGCTGGACAGTGATCTGCCGGTGACGTCAGCCACAACATCGACCTCCGCGCCCGCGCCCGCGACGGCCACGACCAACGCTGCCGTTTCGCCACCACCCGCCCCGATTGTGCCAACGCTGACGGTTGCTATTGATCTGCACACGCAGACCATGACCATCACTGAAGACGGCTCGCCAATGTACAGCTGGCCGATTTCGTCTGGGACATCAGAATTTCCAACGCCTCGCGGCACCTTCCGTCCGCAGTGGACGGCGAAGATGTGGTACTCGCGCAAGTACGACAATGCGCCGATGCCGCACGCTGTGTTCATTCATGGTGGCGTTGCCATTCATGCGACCTATCACACCGGTGCGTTGGGTCGGCCAGCTTCGCACGGGTGTATCCGACTTTCGCCGGGCAACGCCAAGACGTTTTATAATTTGGTTCAGCGCCACGGCATGAAGCACACGCGGGTCGCGGTTTACGGCACGCCGAAGTGGCGCAGCCAGAACGTCGCGAGCCGCAAGGCCAATAAGCCCATTGCGATGGCGAGCGCTAAGACCACGTCGTTTTGGGGTTGGGAAACGTCGGCTTACGATACGCCGCCGAGTTATTATCGGCCGCGCGACATGAAGCGGAAGCGCGCCGCGCAGAAGTATCGGCAGGCTCCGACGTATCCACAAGCCAACGCGTACTTCTCGCAACAGCCCCCGAAGTACATTTATCGAAATGGTCAGAGGTACGTCTACGTCCAGCGCCGGTCGAACGCATACTACAACGGGTATTGAACGCTGCCTGCTAACGCCGACCGCTTAGAGGCCCAACAGCGAAGCGGTGTTGGGCCTTTTGCTTGATCAGAACGGATTCCACGTCGGTCGATCGGTGAAGCGGACATAACCAACATTCGCACCAACGCGTAACCCGAGCCCCGATCGAATGGGGGCCATGACGATGTCGCCACCTTTGAGCAGAGTAACGCCAACGCCGCCGACGAAATACGCCGAGCCGTCAACGCCAGAAAAACTGCGATACAGCGCGTCGGGTTCCTTCAAGCTGTAAATCAGGAACAGGGTGCGCGAACCCGATGCCCCGAAGTCGGTGCCGACGGATGGCCCGTGCCAATAGACCGGTCGGGTGTCGGCGGCATTGCGCATATAGAGTGTGCCCTTTCCAAAGCGCAATCCGGCTAGGAATGCGCCGCCGCCTTCCGCCCCCAATACGTAAGCTGTCGGCCGCCCCGATGTCTTGAAGGCGTGCTCGATGACGCTCGCGAGGCTTGTTGAGACCGTGCCGAAAAATCCGCGCGTTGCTTCGCGGATTTCGTCGACCGTGTAGCCCTCATCGTTGACGGCTGATGAGCCATCGCGTGCGCTTTCTGGTACAACCGCGACGCTGGGGTTGGTCGCAGCCGGAGGATCTACCGGCGGCTTATAAGAGTCGTTGGTTTGCGGTTTGGTTTGCGTGCGGGACGCCCACTCTTGAGACGTCGGTCGTTGATTGCCGTTGGCCGCTTTCGAAGGTGCAGGCTGCTGTTGTGCGGGAGCTGTGTCGGCGGGCTCCGCTTTTGATTTAGCCACCGCTTTGGCTTCGGGAGCTTTGTTATCGGCAGTCTTGGTTTCGGTGGTCTTCGCTTCGGTGGTCTTGGCTTCGGAAGTCTTAACTTCAGACCGTGATTGCGCCGGTTGCGGATCGAGCGCTGCGATTTTGTCGTCGAGGCGCGCTTGCATGTAATCCGACTTGGCTTTCATGACCGAAAGCAGTTCGCTGGTGGCCGTTTTGATGCCGTCGACATTGGTGCAATCAAGGCTCGGCCCGTCGGTTCGACCGAGACTGTCAACTCGGAGCAGCAGAGCTGCACTTTTTTCATCAAGCGAGTCGAGCGTGGCGTCCTTGATGGCGTCAAGAGCGGCTGTCTCCGGTTCGTCGGTGATGATTTTGGCAAGCTCGACGTAACGCCGCATTCGGTCGCGTAACGGTGGCTGCGCTTTGAGACTGAAGTCGCGCAAGCTCGCGCCCGACTGGTCAACTGCGCGGGCAAGGTCTTGGGCTGAGCATGTCGCGGCGGTCGCCGGAGATGGCGCGAGGAGTACAAACGCCAGCATGCACGCACTCACGAAGGCCTGGGCTCGCCGCCCGTGCTTCGCCAGAGCGCTGTCGAGCAGCGCGCGTTTTGACAACTCAGTTTTGAGACCCGTCAACATTGAAGCGCTTTCCAGGTTCGAACGCAGCACGTGGTGGCGAAAGACCGGCCCTGGGTGCATCGGCTGCATCGTAGAGTTTACGATTTCACGGCCGATCCGTTCCAAAATAAGTTCTCAGCGCCTCGGCGGCGATTTGGCGGCCAAGCGTGCCATGAAGCGGGGGGTGTCGACCACAACTCGGATATGTGTGCCAGCGCCGATGCGTTCAATGCCGTCGTGAGCCAGGACGTCGAATGTCAGCTTGCGACCGGCAACGGCAACCAATGTCGCCGACGCGGTCACTGTCAGGCCAAGCGGTGTTGGAGCGCTATGCGTCACATCCAGGTGCGTGCCGAGGCTCTGATAACCGTCAGGCAGGGCCGCTTTGATGGCATCGACGGCGGCTGCTTCCATCAGCGCGACCATCATCGGGCTGGCGAACACCGGCGCGTCGCCGCTGCCGACCGTCGTTGCCAATTGGGCATCGGCGACGACGACGCTCGCAGTCCCCGTCAGGCCAACCTGAACACGAGAAAGATCAGCCATGGTGATGTCCTGACGCGGGTGCACAATTCACGGGGCGCCCTCAAGACGCTCGGGCCGAAACAGATCGCCAGCGCACTGCAAATAGCCAGACCGGGTCGATGACGATACCGGGCCGACGATTTTGAGGCGCAGCGCTGTCGCGCTGACGGTCGTGATCGAAACGTCGGCTCCGCTCAGCATGATGTCGCGCATGACCGTGCCGCCTTCTAGTGCGTCGAACACGCCGGAAATGTCAGTTCGGCCGTCGTCACGGGCGACAGGTTGCGAGAAGCGGCTGGTGTTGGCTGCAGCGGTTGCCAACGACATCGCGCTCACGGCGACGGGTTGGCCGCCACGATCGATGATTTTGGCCGACATCACGAACGATGTACCGGTCGGTTGACGTGCGTCTCTAACAAGAGCGAAGCGGATGTCGGCTGTGCGCTGCGGCACGGTCTGCGGCAGTTCGAAGGCGGCTTGCACCGCGCAGCCCGATATTTTCTGGTCTTGCATCATGGCGATCGATGTGACCGTCGTGGAGACAATGGGCCCGATTGCCGTTGGCGTTGAAAACGCCATCGAACCGTCGGCAGCCCATGCGCTTGGCGCGAAAGCTGCCGCCGCTGCAACGATTGCCAATCCGATCGTGGGCGATCGTCGTGGCGCTGCTCGGGGCGCTATTTGGGGGCTGGCCGCGTCGACCGCCGAGGTTGCGATAGACTGGAGTGCCGAAGCGCGTTTCACACAGGCGGTCCTTTCGTGTCAGCTGCCGCCGCTGACAGGGGCGCGCGGGTCAGATAAAGCTGTCGGCGTTAGGATGTCACGATGAAAACCACTCGGTCGATTTTTGCTATCAGCGTCACGGCGCTGACACTGCTGCCGATCGCAGCGGTCATGCTGACGGCGATGCTGGCGGCAATCACCGGATGCGACGTCAACGAAAGCGCGCCGCAGACCTGCCAGGTCCTCGGCGTCGAGATTGGCGGCCTGTTGGCGACGCTGATGGCAACGGGGTGGATGGCGCTATTTCTGATCCCGCTCGTGATTGCGATCGCGTTGCTTTGGGCGGTGTTCGAAGCGGGTGCCTATCTTTATCGCCGTCGGCGCTTGCGGCGGTTGCGTTAAGCCGTATTGGGGCTCGTGCCATCGTTATGCAGATGACCCGTCGCGTTGACCCGGTCTCCACAAGCATGACATGTCGCCAAGAGGATGACCGAAGGTGATCGACCCGGCAGCGCCTAACCCTCATCGCGGCGGCTTGATGTCGGCGCTGACAACTTATCCGGTCGCGGCTGCCGTCGCCGTCGTGATTGCCTCGGCCATTCTACTGCTTGCCATGGGCCGCGTGCCGATTTGCACGTGCGGAACGATCAAGCTGTGGCACGGCGTGGTCAACAGCTCCGAGAACTCGCAACATATTACCGACTGGTACACGTTTTCGCATGTGCTGCATGGCTTTGCGTTCTACGCGCTGATGTGGTGGGTTCGCCCGCAATGGAGTGTGTCACTGCGCGGCTTGGCGGCGGTCGCTTTGGAAGCAGTTTGGGAGATTGCGGAGAACACGCCGTGGATCATCGAGCGCTATCGGGCGGCGACGATCTCACTCGATTACGTCGGCGATAGCGTGCTCAATTCGGTGTCCGACATCGGCGCCATGGCGCTGGGATTTTGGCTGGCGTCACGGCTGCCGGTGGCCGCGATCGTTGCCATCGCCATTATCAGTGAGGTGACAATGGCGATCGTCATTCGCGATAATCTGCTGCTTAATATTTTGATGCTGATTTATCCGCTCGACGCGGTCAAGGCTTGGCAGAGCGGGATTGGCTGATGAACAGCGCATTGGCCAGACCGCCTAGGGCTTGAAGGGTGTAACCAACCCAGGTGCTGCGGTGCCGTCAGGACCGATTTCCTTGAAGGCGGATTCACAACTTCGATCCATGATGATCTTGCATTGGTTGGGGTCAGTTTTATTGGTGCAATTTTTGACCTTCACCCAAGCCTCATAGACCTTGGTCGCTTGGCCCTTGAAGATGGCCGCGTCGTCACCGGTGTAGGCGGCTTGCAAGGCTGCGACTTTGTCGGTCGTTTTGGAGCCGATGCAGATTTCGAGCACGCCGAGAGCTTGACCATAACGGGCGCCCGCTTCAAGCGGCGTCAGCTTCGCGGACGACGGCGCAGGTGGAGCGGCGGCGGGTTCAGCGACGGCAGACGGGACCAGCGCCAAAACAAAAGTACAAAAGAGGCCGACACGGCCGTGTGATGGCTGATGACGCATATGTTCTCCCCGGCGTACCCCGTCTTAAAAGTCGCCGCGCCAAAGTGCGCGCGGAAGCTCTATTCGCGTGGTTTGCGCATTAGTTTACACCATCGCCGAGCGATTGGCTCACCCAGACTGCGGTGCTCGACGATTATTTGCCAGCAGCGTCCATGATTGCGCGAACGTCGTTGCGCGCCCGTTCTTGCGCGAACGATCAACGCTTGCTGGCGGTCGTGTCGCGCTGCCAAGCGATGTAGAGCACGGCGACAAACGCTGTCAGCACCATGGTGCCGAGAATGTCAGGTTGGCGAATGAAGGCGAGCCAGACCTCGAAACCGTTCAGCCAACCGCCGCGACCGGTCAGCACGTTGTTGAGAACCAAAATGACGAGTGCGAGGGACGCCGTCAGACCGGTGGCGACCGCTGCTTCCATCAGGCGCTTGGTCATGCGGGGCACTGAAATCGAGTTTCGTCCGATGGCAAACTGCGTCCGGTCCGACATGGTGTGCTCCTGGCTGTCTATGCGTTTCGATATGAGGCCGAGGCCAGATGATGCGACCTAAAGCGCGCCGCGCTGGATAAGCTTGCGCTCATGCGCTGTGACCAAACTTCTGCTTGGCTGCGACGCCGCAAGCGTAAAAGCAATTATTCTCCGTCTACCAGATTCGCGTTGGAAACATGGCGCCAGCAGCGCTCGGCCAGCATTTGGGCAGCGGTTGGCCGCTCTCAGTTGTCATTTGATGCGTTCGAGAAACACTCAAACTGAGACGGTGGCCAGCCGCAATTCGCCGGTGCGCCAGCGGCGAATGTTGCCACGAGCTTCGAGACTGCCGGTCTCGACCAACGCCATGATGCGCTCGGCCAGCAACTGGCCGCTGACGGGAAGATTTTCAGCCCGGGCTTGATCGGTCGCCCGCGCCATCACGATGGCAACTTTGCTCCAATCGGCGAGCGTGGCCGCCATCACAACGCGATCCAGGTCCGGGTTGTTGATCGGTCCGGGGTTGTCTGGGATCGCGCTTTCAGCCGTTGCCGTCATGGACAGCGCGACATCTGGTTGCTGCCGTCCTCGTCGGTCACGGTCAGCACGGTATCGGCGACAGCGAACGAGAAATCGTGGGCCTGTTTGTCGCCTTCGACGGCGCATTCAGCGGACATTTTCCAGCTTGTGCCGTCAGGCGTGACGGACTTGAAAGCGCAATGGACCTCGTGTTGGTCGAAACCCGCGTCCGTCACGATCATCGGCGCGTTGATGTCGTCCTGTGGCAGGGCGCAGTGCGAGGGATCGGCCGACCACGTTCCGATGAAGGCTGCACCGCTGGCCGCGGCTGGGCCGTCGGCGGCTGGAACGGCGTCTGTTGGTGGTGCTTCAGCGGGCGGCACATCACCGGCTGGCGCGTCGGCCGGAGCCTCCGTTGCGGCCGGAGCTTCCGTTGCAGCCGGAGCAGCAGCGTCTTGCGCGCCAACAGGGCTCGCTGCAAACCCGAACGCGACGAGCGCCAGGACAGTCAGTAACGCAGTGACAAATGACGAGCGCATAAGAGCCTCCAAGGACCGCAATTCAAAGGTCGTGACGGCAGACGCAACCGGGTCGCTCGATCCATGTCAAGAGTGAAGCGCGCTGCAATTGGCCGTCGGGCTCGGGGTGGTGTAGCAAAACACCGCTTGGGCCAGAATTGTTTGGCGCAGATTCGTTCGGGCCTGAATTGTTTGGGCCAGAATCGTTCGGGCCAAAATTATTTGAGCCAGATCGGCGGGCGTATCGGACTAGCAGGCGCATCGGGGCAATTGTGCGCAAGCCATTTGTGTCAGACGTCGCGACGCTGGTTTTGCCGGTGACCACCGCCACCCGGATAGAATTGATGGTTGCCGCCGATGCAAGCATGATAGCTTTGTGTGAGCCGCCATGTGCAACGCAGCATGGTTGGCCGTCACGCACATCGCACCAAGTGGGAGGATCGCCATGCCAGCTGACAACTTTGCAGGCTCACAAGCCGGTGGAGCCGAGGCGGCGAACGATCGCCAGCACCCCGTCCCCAAGCCAAGTCTTGGACCGCTGGTGCACATCGTCTACGCCTCACGGCCGTTTGGCTTCGACGATCTGGCGCTGAGTGGCATTCTGGCGACGGCACGTCGCAACAACGCACGCGATAACATCACCGGCGCTTTGATCTGCCGTGAGGATCTATTCTTGCAGTGGCTTGAGGGTCCGCAAGCTGTTGTGCAGGCGCTTTACGGGCGGATCGAACGCGACGACCGACACACCGATCTGCGCTGCCTCATTTCAGGCCCGCTGGCCGCGCGGGTGTTTCCCGATTGGGCCATGCGTCATGATCCGGCCCGCAGCTGGATGTGGACGCCCGAGCAGGTGGCCGACGGGCAGATTGAACGCGCCATGCCCGATGAGGCCCGCGCGATTTTCCAACGGCTCGCCGATGAAGGGCCGGATTTGAGTGAAGCAACCCTGCGATCGCAAACGCTGACGGCGTGTCCGATGGGCTTTACGTCCGGCGGCAACGGTGCCGATCGGTCGAACTTGGACGCGGATTTTGGATCAGATAACGACAATTCGTCGGATGCGTAGGATAGCGCGGCCCGTTGGTTGATTGTCGTCTGGAGCGTTCGCGGCTGATTTCCCTGGATATGTTTGTCGCGGAGACGCCAAAGCGTGCGTCGCAGCATTGCGTGCGGTATGCTGACCGGGGGCAGCGGCGCTGAAACGGGTTTGACTCACCGTCGAAACCAGCAACACGCATTCGCCCGTACCATCGAGCGAACGTCGGCGTCTACCAAACGTGAGCGCCACCAGACCTAAGCGAGCAAGCCAGCGAGGGGCCAAGCCAGCGGCCAAGCAAACGCAATGACGGACGCGACGACGGTTGAAACCACACGTGCAGCTGACGTTGAATTCGCTTTGACGCTCGCCAGCCCGATGGCTGATCGCTGGGTCAATGTGGTTCGACGCAATGATCGCGCGTTCCGTGCGGCTCTGGTTTGCGCAGCACTGCTGCACGGCGCGTTGCTGATCGGCGTGCTCGGGGTTGACCGATTGGGGCAACGCGTCATCGGCGATGAAGCGGGCAGCAACGAGGCCATCGCCGTGTCGTTCGTCACCGAAGCCGATTTTCTGGCACAGACAACGGCGACCGACCCGTCGTCACCGCCACCGGGAAATCCGGCCCAAGCGCCGAGCCCACCCCAGCCGCAAGCCGAGCCACCACCGCCGCAGCCGCAGCCCGAGCCTGAGGCCCAGTCAGAGCAACCGCAAGCGCAAGCGGAGCCAGCTCCGCCGCCGCCTGAGCCCGCGCCAGACCAAAAACCAGAGCAGCCTACCGCGGCAGCGCCGACAGAAACGGCGGCTGTCACACCGCCGCCAGTGGTCGACGCCGAACAAGCCAAGCCTGAGCCGGTTGCGGCAATTGCGGATGCATTGCCAGCCGAGCTTGAGAAAAATCTGCCAAGCTTATTGTCGCTCGATGCGCCGGTACGCCAAGCGCCGGAGGCTGACAAAGCTCAGTCACGCCAAATCGAGGCAGCCAAGACCGAGGCAGCCAAGGCCGAGCCAACGAAGGCCAAGCCCGCGCCAGCGGCCAAGCCAAAGCCGGTCGCCAAGACACCACCGCAGAAGACAGCGAAACTCGATTTGTCGACGCCGCCGCCGTCGTTCAATGCTCCGATCGGCGGCGGTGGCCAGGCATCGTTTTCACGACCGCCCGGGATCACGCGATCGGGCTTCAATGACAAGTTCGCGCGCGACGTTGTTCGCGCGTTGCAGCAGACCATGCCGCAACTGCGCGAAACGCGCGGGCGCGTGACGGTCCGCATTTTGTTGACCGACAACGGCAATGTCCGAGATGTCCAGGTGGTGGCGCCATCGCCGCTGGCTGAACTCAATCAATCGGTGGTGTTTGCCGCCCGCCAGACCAGCTATCCGCTGCCGCCCGGCGGATCGAACGAGGCCGACCGGACTTTTTTGATCACTTACATTTATAATTGATCGGTGTTCTTTTTTGCCCAGACGTTGACGACGATTTGCCTTGCCGATGATCTGCCTTGCCGCTGATCTGGCTCGCGGATGAGGGGGCGCCATGAGAGGAATAGGGAATTAACCCAATAGCGCGAAATACTCCGTGCTATGTCTGGTCTATTCCGCGCGGAACACGTCCAACTGCTTTTCCGGGTTTATGGCTTAAGCCCGCCGCGCACTCTCGATCTGCGAGCAGCGTTTGCGCACTGTGTTGAGGAGCATTCATGGTTATCCCGTTGCGCGCTGTGATGCGCTCAGTTCAAATCGCTCGTCGCGTTCGCTGCATCGTTGATCGGCTGGCGAGAACCGTGGGCCTATCCATTTCGATCGTGATGCTGTTGAGCGCCAGTGCGCAGGCTGGATCGGGTGATCGGATTGGCGACGCGGTGACGATCGTCAATACCGTGATGGCCGACTTCGACAAGCAGCAGCGCACGCTCGCAACTGGCGATGATGTTCGCCAAGATGAGGTTATCGAGGTCAGTGCGGATGCACGCGGCGAATTGAAACTCGATGACGATACCAAATTGGCATTGGGGCCAGGGTCGCGTTTGGTGCTCGACACGTTTGTCTATGATAGCGAGAAGAAGGCCGGCACCATTGCGATCGATCTCGCCAAGGGCGCGTTCCGTTTCATCACCGGTGTTGCGAGCAAACCAACGTATGTGATCAAGACGCCGAACGCGTCCATCACGGTGCGCGGCACAATCTTCGACGTTTATATTTTGCCAGATGAAACGGTGTGGCTGCTGCTGCACGAAGGTGCGGTCGAAGTCACTGGCCGCAAAAGCGCATGTCGGGTCCTCAATCAACCGGGCCGCTTGATCCGAATTTCAAACACCGGCCGAGTCGGCAAGGCTGTCGACTGGTCGAAGCTGGACGGGGTCGGCAGCACGGCCTTCGAGACGGCTTTTCCGTTCATTGATCAGCCGCCGCAGATCGATCCGCGGCCGATCCTGACGCGCGCCACCGTAGTCAACGGTACATTGCCGGACGCGCCGGAAGAAGCCTGCCAGAACACGCGTCCAACGAAGATCCAGCGCGCCAACCTCGGCAACGATGATGGGCCGCGTGGGGTCAAGGCCAAGCGCCGCAGCGTGGAACCGCGAGTTGAAAAAGTGCAGATCGCGCCAAAAGTTCGCGAAGCCAAACCCAAGCGCGCGCCAAAGCCTGACAAGGTTCGCGAGACCAAGGTGCGGGACAAGCCGGTCCGGGTGCGCGTCGAAACCGACAATCCACGGCCGATCAAAACTGCAAAACGACCACGTCGGCCTGACGATGACGGCAAGGCGGCGCGCGCGTTGGGGATCGCGATTGGCATCGGCATCGGCATCGGCGGTGGATTTGGTCGCGGCAATCGCGGTGGCGGCGATTACGGCGGACGGCGGTCCGGGTTTCGGCCGAACTAGGTCTCGGTAAAGCTGATCGCGATCCATTGCAGCGCGATGGACACGTCAGACGCATAGTGCAAGACGTGAGACGCAAGTTTGGCGCGCTTCACATTTTGCTTTTGATTGGTGCAGCCGTTGAGCGACAGCCACCACACTGTGACCGGCGATCGAACGGCCTCACTGATACAGTCGGCGCGTGGTGTCGTCGCATAAGTGGCGGCACGCGGCCAATGCATCACCGATCGCAGTGTTGTCCGACGCGGCTTTGGCCGCCATCAGCACGTCATGAGCCGCACGCACATCCCGAAAATTGTTAGTCGCTGCGAACGCTGCGTCGCCGATCAAAGCAAAAATTTGCTCGCGTCGATCTTTGCCGCGGAGCGTCACGCTGCCGACGTCGAGGATCGCAAAGTCGGCGACGGCGGTCGCGGTCTCGCCGCCGATGACAATATCAGCGCCAGTGGTTTTGGTTGCTTCCTCAAAGCGCGCGGCGACGTTGACGACATCGCCGAGAACGGAATAGTCGAAGCGCTCCGGTGAGCCGACATTGCCGACGACACACACGCCTGTGTTGATGCCGATGCCAATCCGGATGGCGGGCAATGGCAGAACGTTGCCCGTGGTCTCAGCGGCGATGCGGGCGTTCAAAAGTAAAACATCGCGCTGCATGTCGAGGGCCGCCAAACAGGCGTTGCGCGCGTGGTCGGGATCATCCGTTGGCGCGTTCCAGAACGCCATCACGGCATCTCCCATAAATTTATCGACGGTACCACCATGGCGCAAAATTGTCTCGGTTAACGGCGTAAAAAGCCGATTGACGAAGCCCACGAGGTCCTCTGCCGACATCTTTTCCGATAGCTTTGAAAAGCCGCGCACGTCGGCAAATAACAACGTGACGATGCGCTTCTCGCCGCCCAATTTGAGCTTGTCGTGATTGCGAACCAAATCGGCAACCAGCGATGGCGCAACATAGTGACTGAAGGCTGTGCGAATGCGGGCGCGGTCGGTTTCCGACTTGATGTACGTCGTAAGTGAGGTGCCAAGATACAGCAGCGCGACGGCCAGCGATGGCGTGATGGGATCGAGCAACAGCCCGGCGTTGGTAAAGGCGAGCCACGAGACAAGGATGATTGCCGCGATCGCCGTTGTGCCAACGAGAGCAGATGCGACGGCGCCCACGCGGCCGATCAACCAAGCAACACCGCCGCCGACGCCGACCATAAACGCGAGTTCAAAGCCGGTGGCATACGCCGGTCGAATGAGGTGATCGCCAGCGAGCAGTTGTTCCAAGGCTTGGGCGTGAACCTCGACGCCGGGAACGGACGGGCTAAGCGGTGTTGCGCGCAAATCGAGCAAGCCTGCCGCGGTGGCGCCAACGAAGATATGACGGCCCGCGATTTCAGATGGCGCGACGGCTCCGGCGAGTACGGCCGCGGCTGACAGCGTTCGCGCCGGATCGGAAGCGGCGGGATGCAGCCAAATTTCCCCGCGCGCATCGGTTGGAATGATGGTGGTGCCGACGCGGATGCTTTCAATGCCGGTGGATTGGCCGAAACCTGACAGCCCGCTGGAGCCGGACGATTTGACGAAGACGGTCGATTGTTTGGCGGCGACCCGCAGCGCTTCAAGCGCTAGCGACGGATAGATTTTGCCGCCAATGGCGACCAGCATCGGCGCGCGGCGCAAGATCTGATCGTCGGCTGGCAACCAATTGACGGCACCGATGCCGGACGCGCTGGCTTGGATTTCAGCCAGCGTTGCTAATCCGCCTGAAAATGAGGGCATCGCTCGGAGTGGATCGTCACCCGCGAACGATAAACTGGCGCGCGGCGCGCCGATGTCGGACGTACCGGCTGTGTCGCCAACAATGGCAACGATGACCGGCGCGGTCGCGATTGTCGCTGCAAACCGGCTGTCGTTCGATGGCAATTTGGCGAGTTCTGAAAGCAGCGGCCGCGTATCGTCGCTGTCACCCAACGTGCGGGCGAGTGCCGATGGCGAGAGGCGGTCAGCTTCCGCCAGCATGATGTCGAAGGTGATGGTGGCGGCACCGGCATCAACAAGCTTTCGCGTCAGCTCGGCCAGACGCGTGCGCGGCCAGGGCCATTGCCCGAGCGCTGCGAGCGAAGCTTCATCGATTGCAACGATGCGAACCGGGAACGTCGGGTCGCTAACGCGGGGGCTGGCGCGAAGGTAGGTATCGAACACCGACGTGCGCAACCGACTAACAATGTCAGGGTCGGCGATCCGGAGTGCGAGGCAGGCTGTCAGTAGTCCGACAGCTATAATTGCTTCGCGGGTAAGGTGGATCTTGCGAAGCGCCATGTCGCGTGTGGCCGATGTTAGAACCTGTGCCGAGAGCGAACGTCGCTCGACCGGCAGTATGGGTCAGATCGGTGGCAGACAACAGCTAACGATGACGGCCGGTCAACAAATCGTCGGCCCGGCGTCGATTTTTCTGGAACTGGTGCGCGTGATGATGACAGCCGGCGGTGGCTGGATTCAGCCACCACCTAAATCTTTGCGCCGCATTGGTCGGCTGAGGTCTACAAATTAATCGCGCGCCGGGCCCGTGTCCGTTTGGGCCGGAGCACCGAGCTTCATCGGCGTATATCCACCGTCGTAGG
>JANMII010000176.1:0-18270 GCA_031375665.1 Hyphomicrobium sp. | reverse complement strand
GTCACAACAGACTTCGGTTCACCAACGGTCGAAGGCTGACTGACCCGGTCTGCTCCATTCAATTCGCTAGCGCCGAATGCTGCGGTCGCTGTTTCTGTAATGGTTGGCGCGGCTGCAGACGATGTTTCAGAGCCCTCGTTTTTGGCCGGCGCGCGTGCGTCTCGCAAAAACATGGCCCGGTCGAGAGCGGGTTTGGTGGAAGTAGTTGGGCGCGGCGCCGCGACAGCGCGTGGTTCGGCTGGATCCTCGGCGATGATCTTGCGGATCGAGGCCAGGATCTCCTCCATACTCGGTTCGCCGCTAACGCTCAGTCTCGACATACCGCACCTTTTTTACGAACTTCCGCTTCACCAACCCCAGGCTCGCCCAGCCCTCGTTTGCCAGAACCTTGCCTTAAAGCCCTTAGCCTAACGGGCCCTGACCTTACAGACGCTGACCTGACAGACGCTGGCCTAACAGTACCTGGCCTGACAAACCCTGGACTTCAGTCCTGGACTGACCGGGAACCCCTCACTCGTTGCCGGGCGATGAGTAGCGACAGGCGGTGAAGTCAAACACTTAACATCCAATGAGCACACACGACCCCGCCACGACAGCATCGTGACACCATGCGTTCCAGTGAGCAATGTTCCCAATCGAACTTATCCCCGAAGCACGGCGCTCTCAAGGCACTTGCTACGGCTCGGGCTTGGAGAAAGGTGACGCCGAGTGCTGATCGAGCGTCGACGATCTGCCAATCCAAGTTGGCGATCGGTCTGCTAGCGAGCGTAATTCAGCTGTGTGTCATTGGGGCACCGCCGCGGACGCTGCGCCTGATTGCGCAATCGGCCCTTTGCGGAGGTTGCAAAATCAGCGCCACATCACGTTCGCAATTGGCGAAGCACGACGTCCTGGAGACTTGATCGTCAATTTGTGGAAGCCGCTGACCGGCCAGACCGTCGAGCGTGCTTCAGCGCACCCCGCCCATTGTCACTCACTGATGCGTTATTTCATCGGCGCTTCTTCAACGCGCGCATTCCAGGTGTCGATGTGCTCGGTGCGGCCATCATCGTGCGTAATATCGATACCCCACCATTTGCGGCGTACCTCCTCAAGGTGAACTTCCGGCGCGTAAACGCTGGTGGCTGCACCGATTTCAGATACGTTGAGCCGACCAATCGCCGCGATCACACCGTATGAAGCGACCAGCACGTTGCGCTTCGTCGACTCCAATTGGACCTGCGATATCAGCAATTCCTGCTGCGCGTTCAAAACATCGAGGAGCGTGCGCTGGCCAACTTTTTCTTCTTCCCGCACACCATCAAGGGCTGTCTGGTTTGCTTCAATCTGCGCGCGGTCTGAAACACTTTGGGCTTTGAAGGCCTGCAGTTGTGACCAATTTTGCACGACCTCAGCTTTGACTGCCGCTCGCGCTTGCTCGATCTGCTGGATGAGGGAGACGTGTGTGTGTTTCGCCTGCCGAACCCGCGCATATACTTCACCGCCAGCAGGATAAATCGGGACGTTTAATCGACCAACGACAGACGTCGACTCGGTTTCGTCAATCAGGCGTGAGTCGTCGAACCGATTCGAATACGTGGCTTCAACCTGGGCGTCGGGCAAAAGTTCGCCCCGGATTTGATCAACCTGGAACCGCGCGGCTTGCTCGCTATAAAGCGCGCCGACAATCTGCGGGTTTTCCTGGGTGCCAATGCCAACAGCTTCGTCCAGCGAGCCTGGCACCAATTTGCTGTTGGGGTTGGCGTCCCGCAAGTTTTGCGGCGGGCTGCCGACAACTTGCTCGTAGGAACCACGACTAGTCTTCAGATTGCCCTTGGCCAACTCGAGTTCGGAGACAGCGAGCGAACGGCGCGCCTCTGCTTGCGCAACGTCGGTGCGCGTGACTTCACCGACCGCAAAGCGGTCTCGTGTGGCCTGCAATTCGGTCGAAAGAAACCGCAGATTGTTTTCACGCAGCCGGACAATGGCTTGGTCGCGCACCACATCGCCATAGGCCGTCACCGCTGTCAGCAGTACGTCTTGTTCAACCAGCCGTAGGCGCTCGCGACCCGATCGCACCGATGCCTCTGCCGCATTCACCGCGTTGGTGGTTCGAAAGCCACGAAATAGCGGTTGCACGAGTTGGAAAGCGTAACCCTTAGGTGATGTCGAACCGTTCCCAAGACTTGGCGGCCGGGTATAAGTGTGCTCGTGACCGACATCCGCCGTGCCAGCAATGCTTGGCCGGTAGCCCGAGTTGGCCCGTGCCACGTCTTCATCGGTGGCCCGCAGACGCGCACGCTCGGCATCAAGTTGAGGATTGTAGGAATAGGCTTGCGATAGCGTATCGATCAGCGATTGAGCTTGCGCGGGCGACGGATCGAACATCGCGCCCGAGACCGACAGCGCAACGCATAAGCAAATCCGAACGGTGTGCACGCTGATCAAGCCAGCTGCCTGCAGCACACAGGCGTTGCCCGCCATCGAGCGTCTGTAAAGCGCTTGCATTCACCCCAATCCCGGTTGCGAGGCTGTAGCCCCACTGCGACGGCTCAAATTCGCCACGTGTTGTTTGGGCTAACCTGATTCGCCCTGCCATGACCGAATCTGCCATGCTTCGCCCACAGAATAGCCAACCAACTGGCGTGGAAGTCGGTCACAAACCGGTTTTGGGCGGATTGGATCGGTGCCGTTGCGCATTTCCCACAACCGGGCAGAGGATAAGTCGGACCAGGGATAAGTCGGGCCGACGCTAAATTAGTGTCGACCGTCAGAGATCGCTGGGTCTGGTGATTGGAACCAGGTCACCGAAATAGACAACGAGGGAGGGTCATTCAATGCTGCCACCGCCCTGCCTGACTTGGCCAACGGAAGGGCGTCGTCCGCGAACCATCAAATCTAAAATCGGAATGGCTTCACGATCGGCACGAGGCCTGGCAGCGCTACGGCAGATGCCTCAAACACAAAACGGCGAGCTAAGGCCGATGCCGCCGACTGAGATTTTGTATAGAGCGTGGCACGACCGACGCCGCCGTCCGTCGTAACGCAAACGATCCGTCCGGCAGATGCCAGTTGGCTTGCGAGCGGGTCTGGCAGTTCACCAATCGCCCCATCAATGAAAATCACATCGTAGGGTCCGCCATCCGGCGCACCGGCGGCCAGCGGACCGTTGACCACGGTGATAGTGGCTGGCGTCATTGTCTCGGTCAGCGCTAGCGTGGCCGCAGCACTCAGATCAGGATCGGACTCAAGCGAGACAACAGTTTGGGCGAGTTCGGCAACCACTGCTGCCGTGTACCCGCGCGCTCCACCGACAATCAGCACACGGTCGGTTGATGCGATATCGGCCAACTGCAAAAGCCGCGCGAGATCCCGTGGCGCGGTCATCGCGCGGCCCGGCGCTATCACCAACTCGGTATCCATGTAGGCCAAGTCCGCCATCGCGGGCGGGACAAACAATTCACGCGGGATTTTGCGCATGGCGGCCGTTATGCGCCGATCCGTGACATCGCTCGGGCGAACTTGGCTTTCGACCATATTTTTTCGTTGAAGCGCCGCGTCCACCATCTCTGCCCGTTTCCGCCAACGCGTTTGTGAAATCGATTTATCGGAGTGCCGCATCGCGGCCTCAACCCGACCACCGCTGAAGTCCCATCGGTCGCCAACCGCCATACATCAGGTGGCGCGTTCGTGCATCTGGTTTGCCGTCGCAGTCCCGCCTTTCAGGCGTTGACCGGGCGCTGACGGGCTTGCCCGATTGTGATCTGACAGCTCGGCTACGTGAGGCGCGACGGACGCGCCGCGCGCCAACGACTTGTAATCTGTTTGCGGCCTATGATAGAGCCCGTTGCTCAAACCCGGACCTGACCCGGATTTGGCGGTCGAAGCCTATCGCTAAGGTGCCGTGCGGTCTGACCGCTGCGGGACAAGCGCCAGGGGGTGATCAAACAGAGAGGCCACGTGGCGGAGTGGTTACGTAGAGGACTGCAAATCCTCGTACCCCGGTTCAATTCCGGGCGTGGCCTCCAAGTTTGCTAGATATAAAATTGCGCCAGCTGTTCGTCGAAGTCAGCGACGGGCGAGACGCTGCGCAAGGTAGACGCGTAATGGTCGGCCCATCCTGTATCTAGTTCAGTCAAAACACGGTGGTTTGCCTCTCGCCATGTCGAAACCGTTCTGCTATGCGGAGCGCTTCGAGACGTGAACACAAGCCTATTCCGCGGTAGCTCAGTGGTAGAGCGTCCGACTGTTAATCGGATGGTCGTAGGTTCGAATCCTACCCGCGGAGCCAGTTGCCACTTAAGTGGCTGATCCTCCATAAAGTCTTGATTTGTAAGCGGTGGGGTGACGCCGAACGCATCAGCTCTGCGCGCCACGTATCATGCGAAGCGGTCGTGAGATCATCGCCGGATCACGCAGCAACCCTGTTGGAGCGTGTCTTCGGTCGTGAGCAGCACCTGGAACCCGTAATCGTAATCCGACATGCCGTCCGAGCACCACTCCTGGCGAGCGATGGTGGCTTGGTACTTTTTCTCATCACGGTCTGCGAGGCGGTACAGTAATGGCAAAAGGCGGGCCGTGGCTGCTTGAACGCCAACTGTTGTGAGCCGCGTTTTAAATTCAGGATCGCTGTATTCGCTCTCGGTTGGACCAAGAGTCGCTGCCCAAAACGGTTCCGTGCCGGAGCAGTCGAAGGTTTCGCGACTAAGGTCTGCTTGCATGGCGCTGTCGAGAAACTTCAAACTCACCCATCCGCGCGTTTGACCCGCAGAGACTTCCAACCAGCGTTGATTGCCGATCATCTTTGATCGTCCAGTCCCGCGCACGTCGGTGGAGCCAGCAGGCAAGCGGCCCAACTCTTTCCAGTCAGAAACCTTCTCGCCATCCGATGGCTCTGCGCGCACCGTCAGCGTCTCGGGTGATTTTATTCCGACGACGGTGTAAGTTTCGAACGCACCGCCAGACGACGTGCAGACGAGCGACAGCATGAGCGCCAACGGGATTGCTATGAGCTTCATGTTGGATGCCGTCTGTTCTGAGTTACAACGATCATGACGCTCAATCTATTCATGACCCATCGTGTCACTCAAGCGCAAAGCACGATGCCGATTGAACAAGCCATGGCTGCCGTCGCACGCCTTGCGTGGCGGGGTAGCTGTGGGGGGCAGCTGGTACCGTGTATCGACGACCTGGAAAGCGACCCGAAACGACGCCCGCCGAGCGGCCTTCACTGACGTGCGAAGCGGCGCTTGCGCCCACCTGCGGTATCATGAAGTGCGCCTTCGACTGCAGTGAACTCTTACAAAATTCTGCGTTCAGCCGAGTAAAAGCTCCAAGCATGCTCTCACGCGACACTCGGCGATGCTGACGGTGAGCCCGCGCGTCTGTACGTTGGCGATATTTGATCGTTTGAGCGAACGCGAGTGCAACAATCCGTGCCAGATTCAATGGTTTCAGAGCTTGATCACCCTGACCGTGGTAACGCAAAGCTTGAGCTCGTCGTGCAAGAGATTGCTGACGAAATGCGGGCGCGTTCCGACCGCGGCGCAGTCGCGACGTACATTCCCGAACTTGCCAGGGTCGATCCAAATCAGTTTGGATTGGTCGTCATCGATACGCATGGCCATGTTGCAGCGGCCGGCGACTGCGATGTGCCGTTCTCGATCCAGAGCATCTCGAAGGTTTTTACGCTAACCTTGGCACTGGGAAAGATCGGCGACACGCTGTGGCGCCGGGTTGGGCGCGAACCGTCGGGCAGTCCGTTCAATTCCATTGTGCAGCTGGAACGTGAGCAGGGTATCCCGCGCAATCCATTTATCAACGCCGGTGCGATCGCCGTCACCGATGTCATTCTATCAGGCCATCAGCCGCGAGAAGCGCTCGGTGAGATCCTCCGGTTTATGCAATTTCTCGCCGACGATCCGACCATCACCATCGATGAAGCTGTAGCAGCTTCCGAGCAGCGCACCGGGTTTCGCAATATCGCGCTGGCAAATTATATGAAGTCGTTTGGCGTGCTGGATAACCCAGTTGATTTCACGCTTGGTGTTTATTTCCACCACTGTGCAATTGCCATGTCGTGCCGCCAGCTCGCGATGGCCGGGCGCTTTTTGGCTCAGGTGGGCAACACGCCGACAAACGGATTATCCGTTATCCACCCCGAACGCGCCCGACGCATCAATGCACTGATGCTGACCTGTGGCCACTACGATGGCTCAGGTGAATTTGCTTATCGTGTCGGCCTGCCCGGCAAGAGCGGTGTCGGTGGCGGAATACTCGCAGTCTCACCAGGGCAAGCGTCATTCGGAGTGTGGTCACCCGGCCTCGACACGTCTGGCAACTCATACCTCGGCCAGCGTGCCCTGGAGATGTTATCGCGCCGATTGGGTTGGTCGATTTTTGGGCCAACATAGCGCGCATGCGCAAAGGGGTCGAGCGACGACGAAGCCAAGACGCATACGAAACTTCGGCCTGCTCGCCAAATTAGCTGACTCGCCAAGTTGTGTCCGTCGCGTCTTCCGCAATAGCTGCACCATGATAGCCACCGGTGCTCGCCAGCACTGGAGTAGCCGTTGGTGCTTGTGTTGCGCGTTCATCGTGCACGACGTCCCACCGCGATGCTGCGGCGCGCCGCCCGCCCGTTGGAAACTGATAAATTTGCGCTGTCGGGCGCTCAGAATGTTCGGACATCAATCGTCCCTCTCAGTCGTCACGAGGTCACAACGCTTCGAAAACGAATACGTTGCTTCGCATGAATATAGCACTTCTGCTTGGAATTTACTCATCCTGCACAAGAGAAAATGCCGATTTGCCTACATTACGGGCATGATTTCCGATGCGCGTTTGTTTAGCATTTAAGCAGTGGCGGTGGTCGGCAGCACTGCGCTCGTCGGCGTTTTTACAGGCAACGGTCTGAGTTCTGGATGTTCAGTCGAGCGAGCCGCGCCTTCGTTTTGCCCATGCGCCTCGCACCGGAAACAGCCAATCCGAAGCGTTGCATCGCAACACGCCCGCGGAACATGGCAGATCTGCGCTGGCAGCACAAACTGCCGTCGCGTTTCACGGAGCAAGCGCGGCATCTCACGATTACGTCGGTTGGCAATATCAACCAGCACGCTGGCGGTTCCACGTGACCTGCCAGTGACATCACGGACGAGTTTTTTGCAGACGTCGCGTCATCATCTTTGGAGAAACCCTCAATGACGAAGTTCAAACTCGAATACATCTGGCTTGACGGCTACACGCCGACGCCGAACTTGCGCGGCAAGACGCTGATCAAGGAATACAGCGCATTTCCAGACATCGAGCAGTTGCCATTGTGGGGCTTTGACGGAAGCTCAACCAAGCAAGCCGAAGGTAGCAATTCCGATTGCGTGTTGAAGCCGATCCGCGTGTTCCCAGATCCGATGCGCACCGATGGTGTCCTGGTGCTGTGCGAGGTCATGTTGCCGGATGGCAAGACGCCCCATCCCTCAAACAAGCGCGCCACCATTCTTGACGATGAAGGCGCCTGGTTCGGGTTCGAGCAGGAATACTTTTTCTATAAAGACGGTCGCCCGCTTGGGTTTCCGGCCGCTGGTTACCCAGCGCCACAGGGGCCCTACTACACCGGCGTCGGCTACAAAAATGTCGGCAGTATTGCTCGCACGATTGTCGAAGAGCATCTCGATTTGTGCCTTGCAGCGGGGATCAACCACGAAGGTATCAACGCAGAAGTTGCCAAGGGTCAGTGGGAATTCCAGATTTTCGGCAAGGGCTCACGGCGTGCGGCCGATGAGATGTGGATGGCCCGCTACCTGCTCGAACGGTTGACTGAGAAATACGAAGTCGACATCGAATATCACTGCAAGCCGCTCGGCGACACCGACTGGAACGGCTCCGGGATGCACGCCAACTTCTCGACCACGTTCTTACGCGAGACCGGCGGCAAGCCGTATTTCGAAAGCTTGATGAAGGCGTTCGAAAGTAACATCCAGGATCACATCGCCGTTTATGGACCAGACAATCACATGCGTCTGACCGGCAAACATGAGACGGCGCCGTGGAACAAATTCAGCTACGGCGTGGCCGACAGAGGGGCGTCTATCCGCGTGCCCCATAGCTTCGTCAACAACGGATACAAGGGATATCTGGAAGACCGTCGCCCCAACTCGCAAGGCGATCCATACCAGATCGCTTCGCAGATCTTGAAGACGATCGCGTCGGTGCCGGCGTCGGGAAAATTTGGCGTCTCGGCCGCCGCTTAAAGGTCGGCGCGTGATCACCTGTCGCTCGCTGATCGCGCGACATTCTCCCATCTGCGGCGGAGTTTGCACCGCCGCAGATGGCTCTCACCCGACCGAGCTGTGACGAAAGTTGGCCTGCACGGCACCACGGTCAGTCCGATTGTATGCTCTCAGTCCTGCGGCCAATTGACAGTCATCGGCGACGCGCCCATTGTTTGCACTGGAAATCGCGGACGCCGTCACGCCGAGTGATGAAGCGCGTCACGTCGCCCGGGTATTTCCCATTGGGGACTATTCACTCGGGGAAAATCAATGGCACAGCCAGATGCAAAATCTGTCGTCGATGAGGACATTAAAGTCCTGCATTCGATGGGCTACGCGCAAGAACTTGCGCGACGCATGAGCGGGTTTTCGAACTTCGCGATCTCATTTTCGATCATCTGTATTTTGTCGGGCGGCATCAACTCCCTCGGTCAGGCGACGTCAGGGGCTGGTGGGGCGGCCATCGGCATCGGCTGGCCGGTTGGCTGTGCGATCTCGGCGGTGTTCGCGCTGGCTTTGGCGCAGATCTCGTCGGCCTACCCGACCGCTGGCGGGCTCTATCACTGGGGGTCCATTCTCGGCAATCGGTTCACCGGTTGGTTGTCCGCATGGCTCAATCTGCTCGGACTGATCACGGTTCTAGGCGCGATCAACGTTGGTACGTTTTACTTCTTCTTTGGTGCGTTCGGCGCCACGTTTGGCATTGAAGACAACCTGACAACGCGGGTCGCTTTTGTGGCGGCCATCACAGCGTTGCAAGCCCTCGTCAACCACTTCGGCATCGGCCTGACCATGAAGCTGACCGATCTGTCAGGTTATCTCATGCTGCTGACGGCTGTTGCGGTGACGGTCGTATGTCTGATGTTTGCGCCAAGCTGGGATGTGTCGCGTTTGTTCACGTTCGGCAACTACACCGGCACCGAAGGCGCAAGCGGCGTGTGGCCGAACGTGGTTCCAACTGCCATGGCCTTCGCACTTGGCTTGCTGCTGCCGATCTACACCATCACCGGCTATGACGCGTCGGCGCACACGGCTGAAGAGACCGTCAATGCGTCGATGGCTGTACCAAGAGGCATGGTGTCCGCCGTTCTGTGGTCGAGCATTTTCGGCTACCTGATGTTGTGCGCCTTCATCTTGATGCTGCCGAACATGGATGATGCCGCCAAGCAGGGTTGGAACGTGTTCTTCTGGGGCATGGACACGCAGGTCCCGGCAGACATCAAGCAAGGGTTGTATTGGGCGATCTTTGTCTGCCAGTGGCTCTGTGGCTTGGCGACCGTCACGTCACTGTCACGCATGCTGTTCGCGTTTTCGCGCGATGGCGGCATACCGGGTGTGTCGAAGGCCCTGGCTCACGTCAGCCCGACCTTTCGCTCACCCGTCAATGCGATTTGGGCCGGGTCGATCTTAGCGGTCCTGTTCGTTTGGTTTACGTCGTCGATCACCATCGCTGGCACACCGGCCTATTCGATCGTCGTGTCATGCACAGTCATCTTCCTGTTCTTGTCGTTTGCGCTGCCTATCGGTTTGGCGCTGATGACCTACGGCGGTCCGAAGTTCCCTAAGCCCGGTCCGTGGGATTTGGGCGGCGGACTGTTCAGATTGGTTTCGGTTCTGTCGTTAATCGGTATGGCGGTGATCTTCTTCATCGGCATTCAACCACCGAACGACTGGGCGCTTCCGATCACGGTCGGGTTCTTCGTTCTCGCTCTCGTGATCTGGTTGCTGTTTGAAAATCGACGCTTCAAAGGCCCGCCGATCGGCGCCGATATCGCGCAACGCCAGGGCGAAATCCGGGCAGCGGAACAGGCGGTCGGTGGAGCCGCTTAGTTGCGGACCATCGCGACCTGACGAGAACGCACAAACGCAGTCATCGCGAGATGGCTGCGTTTTTTATTGGTGATTGTCGATGAAGCGAGTGTCGATGTTCTTGATGATCAGGCTTTCGGCGATGCAATCGCCGACGCGTTGGGTGCTGCCAGCACCTGATACTCGGATTGATCTTTGAGGTTGACGCCGGTCAGACCGCGCTTGAAAGCCTGGTTCATGAGCCAGCCCGTTTTGAAGGCGGCTTCGTCATAGCTCAACCCCCGCACACGAATATTCGAGATGCAGTTGCGTTCCGCATCTTTCAGACCGACGCGCGGCGACCACGTCAAATACGCGCCAAGACTGTCGGGCGACGATAATCCCGGACGCTCGCCGATGAGCATCAAGACGGCCTTCGCGCCAAAGATTTCACCGATCTCATCGCCGAGTGCAACACGGGCTTCGCGCGCCAGAATGACATCACAGGTGCGCCATCCGCCCTTCGCAATGTGCGGTTTCAACGCCGCTAAAAATGCAGCGACGTTTGCGTCAACTGCTTTCGACGACAAACCATCACCGACCACGATAACTAGATCAGGTCGATTGACCTGCGCTGACGCGGCCTCAAGCAGCGCCTGGCGCGAGCTGTGCGATAGTCGTCGGCCAAGATCGGGGCGACGCAAATACTCCGTTCGCGACTCAACCGCGCTCTCGGCCCGCAGCGCGGTGAAACCGAGCGCCTGTAAATCGCGCTCGATGGGGGCCCAATCAATCGATGTCGTGACCGCGTCGCGGGCTTCAGCATGCGCCATCGCAAACGCCAGCACTTCGCGCGTCGGCATGCCAGCGCCCGATCGGCCAAGACCAATCCGCGCGTCAGTAAAGCGGCGCAACACATTCCATGAATCAGGTTCGCTCATGCCGCGAGATCCTGTGCGTGGCGCAACAGCGGATTGCTTGGCTGATGTTTGGCCAATTGGCCCGCACCGTCGGTGACGCCAATGCGCGCCAACCATGCTTCGAACTCCGGCGCGCGTTTCAGGCCAAGCGCCTGGCGCAGATACAGCGCATCGTGAAACGACGTCGATTGGTAGTTCAACATGATGTCGTCGGCACCGGGAATGCCCATGATGAACGTGACGCCCGCCGCGCCAAGCATCATGAGCAAAATATCCATGTCGTCTTGGTCGGCTTCGGCGTGGTTGGTGTAGCAAATATCGCAACCCATCGGCAGGCCGAGGAGCTTGCCGCAGAAGTGATCTTCCAGGCCAGCGCGAATGATTTCTTTGCCGTTGTAGAGATATTCGGGCCCGATGAAGCCGACCACCGTATTCACCAGTAGCGGCTTGAACGGTCGGGCCACCGCGTAAGCACGCGCTTCCAGTGTTTGTTGATCAACGCCGTGATGCGCATCGGCTGACAACGCCGAGCCCTGGCCCGTTTCAAAATACATGCAGTTGTCGCCAACCGTGCCGCGCTTCAGCGACAACGCCGCCTCATGACCTTCCTTCAAGACCTCCAACGTCACACCGAACGACGCATTCAACGCTTGCGTACCGCCAATCGATTGGAACACCAGATCAACCGGAGCGCCGCGCGAAATCGCTTCGATCGATGTGGTGACATGGGTCAAGACGCAGCTTTGCGTTGGTATGTCGAAGCGGCGAATAACATCGTCGGTCATCATCAGCAGATCGGTGATCGCACCAATGTTGTCGCTCGCCGGATTGATGCCGATGACGGCATCACCGCAGCCGTACATCAGACCGTCGACAATCGAGGCGGCGATACCTTTTTTGTCGTCCGTCGGGTGGTTCGGTTGAAGCCTGACCGAAAGCCGACCCGGCAAGCCGATGGTGTTGCGAAACCGGGTGACGACCGACACCTTCTTGGCGACCAAAACAAGATCTTGATTGCGCATGATCTTGCTGACGGCAGCCACCATCTCAGGTGTGATGCCGGATGTGATCGCAGCCAACACCTCAGTCGTCGCTGCTTCTGACAACAGCCAGTCGCGAAAGCCGCCGACCGTCAAATGGCTGATCGGTTGGAAGGCAATTTCGTCGTGCGTATCAATGATCAGGCGCGTGACGTCATCGTCCTCGTAGGGGATGACGGTCTCGGTCAGAAACTGTTTGAGCGGAATGTCCGCGAGCGCCATTTTAGCCGCAGCGCTTTCAGCGGCTGTGTGCGCCGCCACACCGGATAGAACATCGCCGGAGCGATGGGGGGACGCTTTAGCCAGCACGGTTTTCAGATCGGGAAAACTGTAGAGTGTGCTACCGGCTTGAATTCGGTACATGGCGTTCTTCTCCACCGCGACACGTCATGGGCGGACGACCCGCACTTTTGAAGTTTCAAGTCTAGACATAATGCGCCAGCGGGCAAAGCTGGCAAGGGCCGTCAGCTCATGGCTAGCAATTTAAAGCGATCAAACTCGCGCGACGTGGGTGGCAGCGAGGCCGGCGAGAAATGCATCCACCGCAACGTTGAATGCGCGATCGGGGTTGAGCGTCTTGAACGCTGGCATCAGCGCGCGCGTTGCTGGAAACAGGCTAGCGTCGAGCGCGAGCAGTTCCCGCTCGTCAGCGTCGTTGATCGGTTGCACAAGCCCTTCCGTCTCGGCCAGCGCAAAGCCCAGAACAAACGCGTAGAACGCCAGGCCAAGCCCGGCTGCGTCCTCATCCGACAGCCCCGCATTACGCAGCGCTTGATAGACCATTTCGCTACTCTCATGATCGACCGGCCCCGTCGCGTGGAAGCGAAAATGCAAGTGAAAGATAAGCGGATGGCGATGGGCCAGTTGTCGGTAAGCGACGGCGACGGCGCGGAGATCGCGAGCCCAATCGCCCGTCGCTGGCGCCACAACGACCGATTGCAACGCCCGATCTGCGATATGGCGCATCAGCTCATTCTTGCTGCGGAAGTGATGCAAGACCGTCATCGGATCGACCTGAACTGCGGCGGCGACCTTGCGAACCGAAAACCCAGTTTCGCCCTTATCGGCGTAAAGCTCGAACGCGGCAGTCAAGATGTCGTCCTTGCCGGCAACTCCGCGAGGCTTGGCGTTGGCCATAAGTTGCTCCTTGACAGGTCTACACCGTAGACCATACTGTACCCGCAGAAGCAATCCGTTTTTGGCGTTGAGGTTTTGGTCGTCGCGTGGCGCTGGCATCGCGTGTTCCGAACAGCCATGATGGCGGCCTTACGGTTCTTAGCGCGAGATCGCGTCGTCCGACGCGCAGCGAAGCATCGCTCCGGCGATCTAAGATGTGAGATGGTTTAAAGGATTGGGTGTGAACGCACGCACGGACCAAGTCTCAGCGGAACTTTTAGATGGAGCTTCGCTCCGTCATTCGCCGGGTTGTGCGTCTTCGGGCACGCTGACGTTCGACGGAGCGCCAACGGCTATCCCAGCCACTCTGCATCGCGGTGTGGCGCAGCTTTTTTCACGCCGTGGACCATCCTTGAAAGCTGCGTTGCTGCGGCTCTGCGCCCGCATTGGCTACACGCCACACTGATCCATCCCGACCAAGTCTGCCGTTGCCCGGTTAAGGGCCGTTACCGGATTCTGGAGGATACGACGTGTCAAATCCCATCACCGCCGCTCAACTTAAAGACCTCGATGCAGCCCATCATCTGCATCCGTTCACAAACCACCAATCGCTGCGGGGTGGTGGCGCGCGCGTCATCGTTCGCGGCGAAGGTCCCTATATTTTCGATAGCGAGAACAATCGCATTCTCGACGGCATGGCTGGTCTTTGGACCACCAGCGTTGGCTATGGCCGCAAAGAGCTGGCGGACGCCGCCCACAAGCAGATGATGGAATTGCCGTTCTACAATACGTTTTTCCGCACGACCCATCCGCGCGTGATCGAACTGTCGCGCAAATTGTCAGAGATCGCGCCGGCTGGTCTCAACCAAGTTTTTTATGGCTCGTCGGGCTCTGAATCGAACGACACGGCAATCCGCCTGCTACGCCATTATTGGGTGCTGAAAGGCGAACCGCAGCGGCGCATCATCATCAGCCGCAAGAGCGCCTATCACGGCTCAACGATCGCGGCTGGATCGATGGGTGGCATGTCGCACGTCCACCAACACAGCTACCCTGTCTATGAAGGCTTCCGCCACGTCATGGACCCGTACTCGTTTGGTGAAGCCTTCGAGGGCGAAACGGCGGCTGAATTTGGTATCAGAGCAGCCCGCGCCATCGAAGATGAGATCTTGCGCTGCGGCCCAGAAAACGTTGCAGCCTTTGCGGCCGAGCCGGTGCAGGGCGCTGGCGGCGTAAAAATTCCGCCGGAAAACTATTGGCCTGAAGTTCAAAAGATCGTCGATAAATACGGAATTCTATTCCTTGCCGACGAAGTCATTACAGGCTTTGGCCGCCTTGGCACTTGGTTTGGCTCGCAATACTACGGCACGCGCCCGAACCTGATCACGTTCGCGAAGGCGGCGACGTCGGGGTACATCCCGCTGTCGGGCGTCATCATCGACGATAAAATCGCTGCCGCCTTGATGGAGCACAACGACGATTTCAACCATGGCTACACGTTCGCTGGTCATCCGGTGGCGTGCGCGGTGGCGCTGGCCAATCTCAAGATCATGGAAGACGAAAATCTCGTCACCCGTGTCAAAGACAGCAACGGACCAGCCCTCGCCCGCATGTTGGCGAAGTTCAAAGATCACCCGATCGTCGGCGAAGTGCGCTCGGTTGGGCTGCTCGGCGCGATCGAATTGGTGGCCGATAAGAAGACCCGCCGACGTTTTGACAATCCCGGTCGTGTTGGCTTGATGTGCCGCGATCATTTCTTCCGCGAAGGATTCATCATGCGCGCCGTCTACGACACGATGGTGTGCTCGCCTCCATTGATGTGGCAGCAGGCGCAATTCGATGAAGCCGAAGCGGTGATCCGCAAGGCGCTCGATTTGACCTACCAGAACGTTCGCAACGAGGTCGTTGCATGAGTCGGCCGATCGTCATCATTCCAGCCTGCAGCAAAATGATTGGGGGCCTGCCGTTTGATGCGGCAGGCCGCAAATATTCAGCAGCCGTTGCCGAGGTGGCCGAATGCCAGCCGATGATCGTGCCGGTTGGCGAAGCTTTGGCCGACGTGGGCGCCGTGCTCGACATCGCTGCTGGAATTTTGCTGACAGGCAGTTTGTCGAATGTCGAACCGGTGCATTACGGCACTGAACAACCGCTCAATCCGATGTCTGTCGATCGCGACCGGGACGCGTTCACGCTGCCCCTGATCCGCGCGGCGATTGAACGAAAAATTCCGCTTTTCGCCATCTGCCGCGGATTTCAAGAATTCAACGTGGCGATGGGCGGCACGTTGCATCAAGCCGTCCACGACGTTGGCGGCCACAACGATCACCGCGAACGCGAAGTCGACGACATGAACGAAAAGTTCGGCGTTGTGCACACGGTTTCACTTGGCGGGAAAATTCGCGACTGGGTTGGCCAAGACACCATCATGGTCAACTCGTTGCACTGGCAGGGTATCGCAAAGCTCGCTCCCACCCTCGTTGCCGAAGCGCACGCTGAAGATGGCCTCGTCGAAGCCATTCGTGCGCCAGCAGGCCACGACTTCTGCGTCGGTGTGCAATGGCATCCTGAATGGCAGGCGAAAACCAATCCCGTTTCAATGTCGCTGTTTCGCCGCTTCGGCGCAGCCGCCGGAGCCCGAACGCAATGACCGACAGCTACGTGACCGTTGCAGAGACTGAGAAATTTCTGGCTGATCATCCGGGCGTCACCTGGATTGATTTGATCTTGTTCGACATGAACGGTATCCCGCGCGGCAAGCGTTTTCGCCGCGATGATTTGGTCGGTGTTGCCAAATCCGGGGTGATGATGCCAGCGTCGGTTTTCATTCTCGATCCGCGAGGCAATTCGATTGAGGAAACCAATCGGCTCTGGGAAACCGGCGACCCCGACGTCCTTTTTCGCATGCTGGCGGGTTCGCTTTGCCCCGTGCCGCTTGGTGATCAAACCCGCGCCCAAGCTGTGATCGTTGTCGCCGAGTTCGATGATCTCGACCCCCGCGAAGTTTTGAAGGCGCAAGTTGCGGCGTTAAAGGCCACTGGCCGAACGCCGGTCGTCGCGGTTGAGCTCGAATTTTATGTCACCAAGCCAACAGCGAGTGGCGCGTTCACACTCAACACCCCAGACGGCCTCACCGACGATCCCGATTTTCCTAAGACGTTCGGCTTCGAAGAACTCGACGCGCTCGCGCCGTTTATCAACGACGTCTACAAAGTGGCGCGCGCTCACAATTTGCCGCTCGATGCGGTGATGCAGGAATCAGGTCCCGGCCAATTCGAGATCAACCTGAAGCATCGTGATGATCCGGTTGCAGCGGCCCTCGATGGCGTGTTGCTGAAGCGCGCTGTCAAAGCCGCAGCCAAGGCGCACGGCCTCGATGCCACCTTTATGGCCAAGCCGCATCATGACTGGTGCGGATCTGGCATGCACATTCACGTCAGCCTGGTCGATGACAACGGCAACAACCTGTTTGCGGGCGAGGCCGGTGAAGCGCTGTTTCACAATGCCATCGGCGGGTTGCAGGCCACGATGTGTGATTTCATGGCGGTTTGGGCGCAATCGGCAAATGCCTATCGCCGGTATGTGCCAAAATCATATGTTTCGATGACGGCGCACTGGGGTATCAACAATCGCAACGTCGCGCTTCGCGTGCCGCGCGCGAGCGGTGCTGGAACTCGCGTCGAGCATCGGGTCGCGGGCGCTGACGCCAATCCGTTTTTAGTTCTGGCGGCCATTCTTGCTGGCATTCGCCACGGCATCGACCACAACATCAAGCCAGGCCCAATTGCTGAAGGCATGGCCGACAACTGCGACGCACCGTGTTTGCCGACGGCGTGGGTCAACGCGCTTGAGACATTCGGCACTTCGCAAGTCGTGCGCACGTCGTTTGGGCCAGCCTTCCAGGACGTCTACACTAAGCTAAAGCAGACCGAACGGATTTCCTTCGAGCGCATCGTCTCGTCGCTTGATCATATTTGGTATGCTCAAGTTGCATGATCATGGCCCGTGCAAACCCGCATAGACTGCGTTTCTACAGGACCTGATGCGATGACATCACTCGCCCACTTCGAAGCCCTCGCCGGACGCATCGACATCCCGGGGAAAGCCGTCATTGACGGTGCGCTGAAAGTGAGCGCGTCCGGCAAGACGTTTGAAAACATTACGCCGCGCAATGGCCGCATCATCAATCACGTCGCCGAATGCGATGCGGCCGACATTGATCTCGCTGTCGCGGCGGCGCGGCGCTCATTCGAAGCAGGCGACTGGCGCCGCATGCATTATCGTGACAAGAAGCGCGCCTTGTTCGCCCTAGCCGACCTGATGGAGCGCGATCGCGAGCAGTTGGCGCTGCTTGAAAGTTTAGACGTCGGTAAGCCGATCCGAAATGCATTGGGTGGCGACATCCCGTCTTCGATCAAGTCGCTGCGCTATTATGCGGAAGCGCTCGACAAAGTTTACGGCGAAGTCGGCCCGGGCACGCAAGACCGGTTTTCATTTGCGGTCCATGAGCCGCTTGGCGTTATCGGCGCAATCGTGCCGTGGAATTTTCCACTCGCCATGGCGATGTGGAAAGTTGCGCCAGCGCTCGCGATGGGCAATTCGATCGTTCTGAAACCCGCAGAGCAATCACCACTCACCGCACTGCGCATGGGCGAACTCGCACTCGAAGCTGGTATTCCTGCGGGCGTTTTGAATGTCGTGCCGGGCTTTGGCGGCGTCGCTGGCAAGGCCCTCGCGCTGCACCTGGACGTCGATATGCTGGCGTTCACGGGCTCGGGCCCGGTTGGCAAACTGCTGATGCAGTATTCAGGACAGAGCAATCTTAAGCGGGTCAGTCTTGAGCTTGGCGGAAAATCGCCGCACATCATTTTCGATGACTGCCCGGATCTCGAGCGGGCGGCGCGCGAAGCCGCGTGGGCGATTTTTTATAATTCCGGCCAGGTCTGCACCGCTGGCTCACGGCTCCTCGTGCAAGAGGGTATTGCTGACGCCTTCATCGCCGAAGTCTTGAGTGTTGCACGCGGGATCGTTGCCGGCGATCCGCTGTCGCCGCAAACCATGTGCGGGTCGATGGTCAGCGCGACCCAGATGAAGACCGCGTTGCGCTACATCGAAACCGCCAAGAGCGAAGGCGCGACGCTCACACTTGGTGGCCATCAGACA
>JANMII010000175.1:0-7456 GCA_031375665.1 Hyphomicrobium sp. | reverse complement strand
CCGGCGGTGGCTGGATTCAGCCACCACCTAAATCTTTGCGCCGCATTGGTCGGCTGAGGTCTACAAATTAATCGCGCGCCGGGCCCGTGTCCGTTTGGGCCGGAGCACCGAGCTTCATCGGC
Organism: Hyphomicrobium sp.; assembly: GCA_031375665.1. Lineage (GTDB taxonomy): Bacteria > Pseudomonadota > Alphaproteobacteria > Rhizobiales > Hyphomicrobiaceae > Hyphomicrobium_B. The sequence goes on along the minus strand of JANMII010000175.1, from coordinate 7,334 downwards.
GTATATCCACCGTCGTAGGGCACTTCGCGACGGCAGGCACCGAGTGCGACGGCAGCGAGGCAGGCCGTCAGAACTGCGTATTTCATCGTTATCTCCCAAAATTGAAACTCGTTAATCGTCCCGTGCGTATCAAATGCTTGCCGACACAACGCGGCGGACTGATGGCGGTTCCGCTACGTTTGAAGCTGACGGCAAATGGGTGATTTCGTTGTGACACGCTTGCAACCGCGCCTTGCGCGGTCGTGCCGGTGCGCGCATCTATCAGAGACCAATGAGTGGACAGATCGGTGCGTGCTTCACACGGGTAGCTCTCTGGCCGTTCAACGCGAAGGATTGAGGAGATGGTAATGAGATCAACAATGGCATCGGCGTTGATGACCCGCGGTGCGGTGCTTGCGGCGGCGCTGGTGATGGTGATCGCTGGTGGAAGCGCTGCTCGGGCTGATTCAATTTATGAAGTGGAGGGGGCGCGGGCGAACGCGCGCGCCGGTGGCCCGATCAGCGAGCACGACGCGTGGCTGCTTGAGCGGTATGGCGCGACCAGCGGCACGCCCGATTGGCGATATCGGCCGCGCCGCAGCACGGTTGAACTCTATTATGACGATGAGCCGCGTTATGGTCATCGACACAAACACAAGCGGCGGTCGTCGCGGTACTGAGCGATCCGTGGCTTAAACTCGCTCGCGCAATAGCGGTGCTTCAAGCGTGGATGCGTGCGTCCGGCAGCGCGGCGAGCGGATGGAAACACTAAATTAACGCGAACGGGCAATCGTCAGGGCACGCACAAAAAGAGTGATTCGTTGGGCGTATGTTCGCTCAGCGTGTTCAACTTTTGCCAAACCCGGACATATCGGGACGATCGAGGACGGCGAGACAATGCAGAGAGAAATACAGGCATTGGTCGTGGCGCTTTTCAATGAGCAAAAGAAGGAAGCCGAGGTGCTGCAGGGCATTTTGGCATCGATTGCCGTTGGAGGCGCAGCGCGGCGCGCGATGATCCGCGATATTGCAAATGCCGTGGCGCGCGCTGAGGGCATTTCAGACACCGCGGGACCCGGCGTCGTGGCGTCCACTGCGTCATCACCGTGGTATGAGGGCGATGTGGCGACCGCGATCAAAACGATCCGCGCCCGTTCGGCCTGACCCTTTTTTTAACAACTTTGCCTGCGCGCACGTGGCGAAATCGAGCGACGAGGCGTCGCGCAATCTACAATCCGGCGTCACCACGTCGACGCGCGTGATAGGCCAGCATCCGCTCGCGGCGCGCCATGCTATCGCGTTGGCGCTCTAGCTCAGCCATTCGTGTCACCTTGAATTGCGGCCGCATCGGCTGGTCGCGGCGCGTCGCGCGTTTCTGGTGGTAACGCTGCCAGCGCTTGGCAGTCCAGAATTTACGGCAGCGTTGTTTTTCCAGAGCACGACGAATGACGCGCAGCCGCCACGGTTTTGGCGGCACCGTTTTGGGTGAGGAAGGTCGCCGCTGTCTCGATTGTATGGTCATACAACATAACTCGTACGGGTTGGCTGTGGTGGTCATAACGGGCAGGTGTGGACCGGCCGCGAGGCCGCGCGAAAGGTGGTCTACAAAAGTGCGACGTCGGAGCCGGTCCACGGCACGCGCTTGTCGTAGGTTTTGACGCCGCCACTTTCACCAGTGGGCTGCTCCACACGCGGGGAATCTCACCCCCGCGCGGACGGCGGTTGCCTCTAGCGCGCACGCAGCGTTGGGCGCGCGCGCATCGGTGCCACCGCCGCTACCGGCATCCAGCGCCCCAGATGCCGTCCTGTTGCAGAGGCGGTGATCGCAGTATGCGGCGGCGCTGGAATGCGGGGATAGATTCTCAAAATTATTTTTTGAGGGCACCGTTGGAGGCCTTGTTCAGTGCGTGTGTGGGGCAGCGAGAGGCGTGCTGGCGGCAGCTATCGCGTCACGGCTCAGGCTTGGCGAGCGACAGCGATCGGCCCCTAGATTGGAACGCGCAACGGGCATGGGCGTTGTCTGTTTTCGATGGCACGTCTGTGCGCATGAGCGACTGCCCGTCCGCACATGAGATCGGCAGCCGCAGCGACATCCACGCGTGCTGATGCTTAGGGAGAACATGCGATGAAACGAGCACTGATGATCGCTGCAGTAGCGGCAGGAGCCATGATTGCTGCAAGTGGAATGGCGTATGCCGATTCGATCAGCAGCGTAGAAAACGCCCGTGCCAAAGAGCGTGCCGGCGATGATCTCGATCGCGAAGACCGCGAGAACTTGAGAAAATATGGTCGCACGTCGCAGGCGGGTGATGCGTTTACGTCTGAAGCTGACGACGATGACGATCGCGATGATCGGGACGATGACGACGACATTGATGATGATCGCGATGATGACGATGACCGCGCAGACGCTGCGGCCTACGTCGGGCCGGACGCATACGGGTATCGCGACTGAACCTGGTCGGCCTCGCCCCATGATGAAACCGCGACGCTCTCACCGAGTGTCGCGGTTCTTTGTTCGGCACGTGATGCGTCGAGCGCCACTGAGCACGAACGATGATCTGCGAAGACTTAGCGAATGATCAGCCAAGCCTTAGCGAATAATAAGCACTGGGACTTTGGTTTCGCCCATCAAACGATAAGCTTCGCCGCCGATAAACAAGCGCGATAGTCCGCGACGGCCATGCGAGGCGACAATGATTAAATCGCAGCCGCGGGCCGCGGCCGTCGCAGCAATGCCTTCGGCTGGAAACTGATCGCGGACATGCACCACATCACAATGAATACCAGCCGCCTTGGCCGCGTTGACGACGCTCGCCAGAACCTTTTCAGCGTGAGCAGCCACGCCAAGCTCATAGTCTTCGATAGGGAAAGTCATGATGCCGTAGCTCGGCGCGGCGGCGACCCAGGATTCTGTCACGGTGACGGCGGTGACCTTGGCTTTCAGCGCCATGGCCAAAGCAAGCCCTTGTGTGACAGCTTGAACGGCGAGATCGGAGCCGTCGGTTGCGATAAGGATGTGTTTGTACATCGCCGCCTCTTAAGGTTGATGCGTGCGCTGAAACAGGATTTGCAGCGCACGCGTCGAACTCAAGCGGGATGCTAGCACAGTGCGCCACGTAATGCGGTCTGATCTGCGGCTGACCACTGCCTCAATGACCGGTGTCTAAAAATTTGCGCAATGCACTCGGCGGATGAACGAGGTCATCGTTGGGTGGCACTCAATCCCTTGAGCGTTAAACCAGTCGCGCGTCAGCCTAATGCATGTAGGGCGTATATCCGCCAAACGGACCCGACGGCGTCTCGAAGAAGAAGCCGTTGTCGAACGGTTCGCCTTGGGCTCGCGGGCCGAACGCGTAGTCGCGGAACTTGCGGGTTTCGTAGGTGTCGGACTTGCGCAGGTTTTGGTAGGCGCGGCGGCGCTGCGGCAGATAACTGGTGCCTTTCAGCGAAAATTCTTTTTTGGACTGAGCCTGCTGGGCAGCAGCCGGCAAAGGTGCTGCGAGCGCCAAGACCGCCACTGTGGCAAGCAAGCTAAAAATGAATTTCATGGCGGGCTCCAATGGACCGATTGGGAGTGAGCCGATCTCAGTCGGCTCAGCTGCCAGATCGGTATGACGATATCGCTTGGATGCAGGCTAGAACGAATTGGTGGACGATTGGTTGCGGCAGGGTCACGCGGCGGGACTGTATTGCATCTAAAGCAGAATTTGGCGGCGGGCGCAGTCGTCTTGGGTGGCTTGAGCCGGACCTGAGATCCCAGACAGCTTGCGCCGAGCCCCGGGTGGCCTTAGCAACCGGCTCAGAACCCGATGTTTGGAGATCACCGCACCATGGCCGACACCCCAGATTTGCACGCCGAAATCGCAGCCTTGAAACGTCAGAATGCTGAATTGTCCGGCCTGTCGCTGGCCACGGGCGTTATTCTCACCCAATTGCTGCAGTCGAATTGCAAGCGCGAATTGAACCCGCAGGCTTCCGCTGGCCGTATTATGACCAATGCGCGCGACGCGATCCAAGGTTTTAGTGGTGGCGATACGACCGATGCGATCATGAAAGCCCGCGCGCTTGAAGCGGTGCAACAATACGAAGATCAGATCCGGTCGGTATTGCAGGTGTGACGTCGGCGAAGCGGTCAAGAATTAGGACCCTGTCCGAGCAACGGGACCAGTAACGGGGCCAGAAACGGGGAGAGCAGCGACGGCCATGCGCAAAGCGCTGAAGTTTGCACACACGCTGGCGTCGTGCGGATTGATCGGCGCGCTGGCTGGCTATCTGATTGTGCTGGTGTATGCGCCGCAAGACACGGCGCGGTCGTATGCGGATGCTCGGCTGACGATCAGCGCGCTATGCAGTTATTTGCTGCTGCCATCACTTGCGCTCGCGCTGGTGACGGGCTTGCTGTCGATGGCGGCGCACCAGCCGTTCCAAGATCAGCGCTGGGTGTGGGTGAAGGCGCTGCTCGGCCTTAGCATGTTTGAATCAACGCTTGCCATCATTCAGGGCAAGGCGACGACGGCTGCGACGTATGCCGAGAAGATCGCCGACGGGGACGCTGCTGCAGCGGACGCATTGGCCGCGGCGATATCGAGCGAATGGATGTCGCTCGGCACGATCCTGGTTCTGTCGGTCGCCAACATCGTTCTCGGCGTGTGGCGGCCACGGATGATGCGGCGATCCGAGTTGAGCTCGCGATAAGAAGCGACAGATATGAAAAGCTCTCGAAGCGCGTTCCAGAAAACCGCGTGGACCGCGTTCTAAAGAAGCTGGCGGAGCGCGTTTTAGGTAGGCGCGCGGAGCGCGTTCTAGGAAACCGCGCGGAGCGCGAGGCCGTCAGATCGCGCTCCGGAGTTCGTCTTACGGTGTAGCTGATGCTTTCGCTGCATCGCCTGACGCCTTGGCGGCGTCTCCTGTCGCGGGTTTTTTCACTGGAACCGACGTCAGCGCGGCTTTGACATTGGCGACGGCGGTTTCAGCTGCCGACAATCGCGACTGCGCATCGGCGAGTTGACGATCGACGGAGGCCTTGGCTTCCGTTACCGCGGTCAACTGCGCCCGCGTTTCTTCGAGTGCAGTGTAACTCCACGCAGCCGCCAGCAACCCGACTGCTGCCGCGATGGCGAGCATGGGTGTTCGCAAGGACGGTGTGTCCGACGCTGCGGCATGCGATGTCGCTGCATACGGAATGCGGTCAGTGCCGGTGTCAGTGTCGGTGTCAGTGTCAGTGTCAGTGTCGGGGTCGGTGTTGATGGCACGGTCGGCATCGGTGCGATCGAACAGCGTTGGATCGGGCGACATCGGATCGGGAGATATTGGATCGCGTGAAAGAAGTTCATCTGACATCGGATCGGGCGTCGTCCGATCTCGGGCTTCGATCTGGTCTGCAGCAACGGCTGGATCAGAAACCGGCGCAGAACCGCGATCAGTTCGGGATCGCTGCTCGGTCAATGTGTCGGTGGCGTTTTTGTCAGCAGCGTTAGCATCCGCCTGGGCGTCTTTTTTCCACAGAGTGTTTCGAATTTCGAGATCGTTCGCCGGTTCAACAGTATTGGCGACATCGACCACATTGGGCTTGCGCAGTGGTTGCGTGCCGTTTTCCAGTCCCGATTGTTTCTTTGCTGATTGGCCTTTCGATGCGTCCTGCATATCGTTCACTCCCGCACTACGTTTTTGTTATCCGCGTGGTCGACACGCGTGCCGCTCTGTCATTTGCGTCACAAGGAGTGTGCGAGGCTGCCCCTCAAGCGGCTGGCTGATCGACACTTCGATGTTACGACAGTGTGATGCGGAGAGGTCGATCGAAACGCGAAAGGCCATCGCCGCCGGAGCGACCGTATCGTCAACGCGGTTCGTCTGTATAGGTTCAATGCGGCCGTTTGCCGATGTCAACCGAAGGCGTAGTCTCATCTGTCTGACGCAAATAATTGAGCGGGCTTGCGTTATTTTGGTCAGTCATGCGCTGCTGACATTTGATTGCCAATTGCGACGCGATTGTCGGCGCGGTGCGTAACGCAGGTGCGAAATAGGTCTGTCATTCTGAGTGGTGGGAGCGCTGTGGGTTGCTGCGTTTCCATAAAAACCGCGGCGGTGGATGATGACGCGCTGCAACAGGGTCGCGTGGTGGGGGACGAAAGCATGAGCAATGAGCAAGCGTGGTCATGGACGCGCCGCAGGCTGCAAATCGCTGTTGCGATCGCGGGCTTGGTGCCGGTGGTCGGCGGGTTGGCGGGTGTTGCGTTCGGGGCGGCGGCGTTTGGCGGGCCGACGGTTGCAACCGAGATCACGTCCATCACACTCGACAGTCACGTGCGATATTTGTCGGGACTGCTGCTTGGCATCGGCTTGACGTTCTGGTGGCTGATCCCAACGATTGAACAGCGCACGAGGTTGGTGCGCGTGTTGACGGCGATTGTGGTGATTGGCGGACTAGGCCGCTTGCTCGGGCTCGCGCTCAACGGTCAGCCGTCGCGTGTGATGATGTTTGCGCTGGTGATGGAGTTGATGGTGACGCCGCTGCTGTGCGTGTGGCAAGCGCGCGTGGCGCGGGGGTGATGTGGCGTGCTCGGCTGTCCGTCGGCTGACGTTTGTTGCAACGCCATGCAAGAGCAAGTGTCGCTGCAATAACAACTGCGATGACAACTGAACGGTCGACCCATATGGCCTGACCAATCTCGTCAGTGTCCGCCGAAGACCAAGGTTTTGATCGGAAACAGCAAGGCTTGGGCGCGCAGAATGATGGCGTGGACCACACCGACCACGTCGACCATGTGAAGGTAGAGGCGGGTCAAGATTCCGAGCTCTTCTTTTTCCAGCCGGTCGTGATTGTTGGTGTAGGCGTTGGCGATGCAGTTACTGCCTGGGGTGACGCCGTCGAGCCCGCCTTCATAAAGTGGTTCTAAGAACACTAGCAGAGTGCCGGGCCGTGTGGCCTGCTGGGCGTCGAGGAGTTGCTCACCGGCGCGGACCTGACCGGTGGCGATGTAGTCTTGCACGCCCGTCACGACCATCGGAATAATGGTCAACGGTTTGGAGACACACGTCGCTTCGGCGGCCATGCCGACTTTCATGACCTGAGCTTCGAGTTGGCCGAACCCGGCTTGCAGTCCTTTGCGCCCGGCATCGGTCGGAATCAAAACGCCTCCCGGTCTCATGAAGGGATTGACGATATCGCCAGTCCGCAAAATAAATTGTTCGATGCGTCCCGAAACGCCAGCGTAGACGACCGTCTTGTCGAGATCGACCTGAGCCTGATTGAGCGCGGCCTCAGCGGTCGCTTTTTCAGCTGGCAGCAGTGTTGAAACGCGGGTTTCCGCCGCCTGTTTGGCCGCTTCCGCCGCAACGACCGCGCCCTTGCG
>JANMII010000167.1:0-6983 GCA_031375665.1 Hyphomicrobium sp. | reverse complement strand
CCGGCTCGATGACGATTGCACTTGCCGATCAATCCCTCCAGCTCAAATCACTATCAGCCAAGGCAGCGGGCGGTGATCTGACGGGCGACCTCGCGCTCACGTTTGCGGCCAATAGCGTGGTCGCAGACACGCACCTGCGCCTAAATAACGGCGATGCGTCTTCGATGGGTCAGCGGTTTGCTGGCCGTATCGGCTTCGATGTCAAAGCGCGCGGACGTATTCAAAGCCCGAGCATGAGCCCGGCAGCAGTGGTGGCGAGCCTAACCGGTGACGGCACCGCAACAGTGGCCGACAGCCGCGTGACCGGACCAGACCTCAGCCAACTCCGCGCGCTTGCAGCTCAAATTCTGGAGGGCAAAATTCAAGCCGAGGCTCGCACAATCACCGACTTGACCGCTGCCGCGGCTGCCGTCTCGAGCATCGCGCTTGGCACGCAAACCGCCACCATTACAATTGCCGATGGCGTGGCTCAGGTGGCGCCAGTCGAAACTGCCAATCCGGATGGAAAACTGACCAATCGCACCACCTTAAACCTCGTAACGCAGCGCTACGACAGCGCTTGGCAAGCGGCGGTTCTGCCACCGCCGCTGCCCACTCCGCCGAATGCATCGGCGGATATTCCCGGTGGTTGGCAGCCAAGCGCTCGCTCAACGCCGTTGTCAGCCTTGGCTATCGGCTACACTGGCCGCATGGACGACATGATACCCGCGCCACCTTTGGTCGGCAGCGACGCGTTTCTGAAAGATTTGGTTTTGCTGCAAACCGAGCGGCAGGTTAACGATCTCGAACGGATAAGGCTGCTCGATGGCGAACGAGCGCGTGTCGATCTAGAGCGGCGTCGGGCACAAGCGGCAGACCATGAGGCTCAGGCCGCGCAAAAGGCAGCCGAGCGTGCGGCGGCCAGTGCAAACCGCAATCAATCGGTGTCACCTCAGCCGGGCGTCGAAAGCCCACCAAATTCGACCGATAACTCCGGGGCAGCGCAGCCAACCGACGCCACATTGCCGAACACCATCAATCAGCAGGAGGGTGGAGCAGCGCCGCCGGGGTTGTCGACGACACAAACCGGAACGATAACGGTCGACTCTGTTGACGTTGATACAGCGCCGCCGGTCGATGGAGCAAACGATCCGAGTGCAAGACCGGCGACCGCGCGACCAAGGCAGAGACCGCAGCGACCAGTTGAACGCCGCCGTACGCCCGGCGATGAGATTATGCGATCACTCGGCGCCGCGCCTTAAGTGGCCAACACAGTGATGCGTCGGGGCTGAAATTCCGCGCCGATTGTGCGCACCAGAACTACCAACGGTGCTGGATGCCGCGCATGCAGCGTTTCCCGCGCGGCATTACGATCTCCGGATCAGGCGGCTCGCAGGACGTATTACTCTGCGGCGACCGCCTCTGGCACAGCGATCTCGTCTGGTGGAATCACGCCCGCCCGAATCTGCATCCGACGCAAGAGCCAAACGCGCACGGCGCTCGACAGGCCGGAGCCGTTTCGGTCTTTATCGATCCGACTGATCAAGGCCGCCAATGTCATGCTCTCTTCGGCTGCGGCGGACTTAAGGGCGAGCCAGAATGTCGCCTCGAGCGAGATCGATGTTCTGTGGCCTTGAATTGAAAACGAACGTTTTTGAGGTCTCATCACGACACATTTCCTGAATCAAGGTCATCGTGGTTCTCATCCAAGCGCGGTGGAACGAGCTGGGCACCGTCAAGCGCCTGATCGGCCTGCGCTGTGGCTTTGGCGGCAGATTCACGCTCAGCTTTCGAGCGGCCGTGACGGGCCTTGTTCTCTTCAGCTAGGCGCTCAGCTTCCGCGCGTTGGCGAGCTTTGCGAACCTTGTTAAGATTTACAATTTCAGCAGCCATTGAACATGCTCCGGGTACTACGTGAACCACCGGCCGGAAGGATGAATGCGAACACCGCATGTTCTCCAATCGGCCAGACCTCATCACCGAACATATTTGGACACGTTCTAAGCTTCATGATTTCGCTACGGTCTAAGCGTCAGGGCCGATCATTTTTTCCGGCCGGACCAGATCGTCAAATTCCTGATCGGTCACGAAACCGCCGCCAACCGCTTCTTGCCGCAGCGTTGTGCCATTTTTGTGCGCTATTTTTGCAATTTTGGCCGCGGCGTCGTAGCCGATCTTAGGGGCCAGCGCGGTCACCAACATTAAAGACCGATCAAGCCCTGCCTTGATATTTTCGATGCGTGGCTCAATGCCAACGACGCAATTTTCCGTGAACGATACCGCGGCGTCGGCCAGCAACCGCACCGACTGCAGGAAATTATAGGCCATCATCGGATTGAAGACATTCAGCTCGAAATGGCCCTGGCTGCCAGCGAACGTGATCGCCGCGTGATTGCCAAAGATGTGGGCGCAGACCTGGGTCATGGCTTCACATTGGGTGGGGTTCACCTTGCCCGGCATGATCGACGACCCAGGTTCGTTTTCAGGCAGCGCCAATTCACCAAGACCCGAACGCGGGCCTGAGCCTAGAAATCGGATGTCATTGGCGATTTTGAACAGCGATGCGGCGACGGTGTTAATGGCGCCGTGCGCGAACACCATTGCATCATGGGCGGCGAGCGCTTCAAACTTGTTGGGTGCTGTCGTGAAGGCTGTGCCGGTGATGTCGGCGACACGGGCTGCGAACATTTCAGCAAAGCCCTTCGGCGCGTTCAATCCCGTGCCGACAGCCGTGCCGCCCTGAGCCAGCTCGCGCATGGCGGGCTGGACGTGGTGAATACGCGCGATGCCGCTTTCGACTTGCCAACGGTAGCCGGAAAACTCCTGACCGAGCGTCAGAGGGGTTGCGTCTTGCGTATGGGTGCGGCCGATCTTGATGATGTCGGCCCACGCCGTTTCCTTTTGCTCCAGCGCGTCACGCAACATCTGCAAGGCTGGCAGCAAGCGATCTTTCATCTCTAGCGAGCAGGCGATGTACATCGCGGTCGGGAATGTATCGTTGGACGATTGCGCCATGTTGACGTGATCGTTGGGATGAACTGGTTTTTTCGAACCCATCACGCCGCCGAGCATTTCGATGGCGCGGTTCGAAATCACCTCGTTGGCGTTCATGTTCGATTGCGTGCCAGAGCCCGTTTGCCAAACAACGAGGGGAAAGTGGTCGTTGAGTTTGCCGTCGATCACCTCTTGGGCCGCCGCCACAATGGCATTGCCGATGGTCGCATCAAGCTTGCCAAGCGCCATGTTGGTTTCCGCGGCGGCCCGCTTGACGATGCCGAGCGCGCGGACGATCGGCTCAGGCTGCTTTTCCCAGCCAATTTTGAAATTACCGAGCGAACGTTGGGCCTGCGCACCCCAATAACGATCGGCAGCTACCTCGATTGGGCCGAAGGTGTCGGTTTCGGTGCGGGTCTTTGACATGACGGAGACGCTCGTTGTTGCTGGCGGTCGCAGTTGAAAGTGTGGGGACCGCGATAGCATGGGGCATTACGTGATGCGAGCGGTCGGCCTGCGGCACCGCGCGCCGGGTGAGCGGTATGGCGTGAAATCTGTCGGCCATAGTTGCCGCGAAAGGCTGACTGCGAGCCCAAGCCCATCTGAATTCAGCCGTTTTTTCTGCTAGTCTTCCTGCGTGCGGTGAAGAGTGAGTCGTTGGAACGCTGCGCGGTATCGTGCGTGTAAGGTCGGCTTTTTTTGCTCATGCCTAAGTTTTTTCGCGGGCGTTGTTCAAGTGTGCGTCAGTCCTACAGAAATCACCTGGCGATTTGGATCGCCGGTCACGCCAACTGTCTAAGGAGCACACGATGGACAGCAGTGTCATTGTGATGATCGTGACGCTTTCGATGCCAAACGGCACCGAAAGTATCAGCGTCAAACCGATGGAGACGGCGGAAACGTGCCGCGCCGAAGCGCAGATCGAAGCCAGCGATCCATTCGTGGCCGACGTCACATGTTCGGAGTTGCGCGACGGCAAGCTGCAACTGGATTTCGCCCGGGCCCTGAAGCGTAAAATTCCCGAAGCAGCGATCGATCGCTCGACGGGTTGAGCGGTTCCGGCAACGACTGGTCACGCCGCTTATTTTTTTCGGAATTGATCAAGGCTAACGACTTTGGCGCCAGCCTCCTGAGAGGCCAAGTCACCCGTGGTCGTTCCGGAAACTGCCGCAGGCAGCGCAGCGGCGGATGCGGGTTGCGGCTGTGGCGCCAAGGGGACAGATGGCGCGCGTCCATCGGCAATCGAGCTGACGTTACTCAACTCTTTGTCAGATTTGGCTTTGCGAGGCGCTCGTGGTTTTTTGGCAAGTGTTGCACGCGGGCTATCGGCGCGTGCTTCGCCGACCTGATCGAAGGCGGCGTCCATCGTCATTGAATGGCGCGGAGCTGCCGCGTGGCGATCTGACGAAGGATCATCGAACTGCAGGCCGAAGCGAACGCTTGGATCGATGAATACTTTAATCGCAGCGAATGGAATGACCAGCCGCTCGGGGATGCCATCAAATGTCAGCTTCACTTCAAAACGTTCATCCGTAACGATCAAATCCCAGAAGCGATGCTGCAAGACGATCGTCATCTCGTGGGGATATTTTTCGCGCAACCGTTTCGACAGGTTGACGCCGGGCCCCTGGGTCAAGAACGAGATGTAAAAGTGGTGCTCGCCCGGCAGGCCATTTTTGATCGTCTGCTGCAACACCGCACGCACGACGCCGCGCATGGCATCTTGTTGAAGCGCTTCGTAATCGATCGTCGGCTCAGTCGCCATTCCCCGCCTCTTCGTCCCGCTGCTTCACCCCGACGATCATCAAACCAGCCGGACCATAATTGTTCGCTTCTCGGCCAGCATCGTCAACTGGCCACTGAATAAGTGGAGGGCTTCTGTTGACCGGTGCCCTCCGGACCGCGCCTTACCCGGCTAGGGGCAAGGACTTAGGTTCAGGCACATCGCACCGCATTAAGCAGCGAGACGAACCTCAGCATAGTTGTCATTTGCAACTACTCTGTATGACCCGATGACGGTGGTATCATGCCGGGCAAAAGCTAAGTCCTTTACACGTTCGTCGATCCTAGTTCGCCCCCTGAACTGCCGCGCTTTCCTGTCGGCTCCCGGAACGGGTGTCGAAAGGCGCAGGAGAAAGTGGTGGAGGCGCCGGGTACCGCCCCCGGGTCCGAACCGCTTATTACGACCGCGTTTATCGCCATAGTCGGACGAATCCGACACCTCCAATATAGGCTGGTATGGTCACAAAAAAAAGCGTGTCTGCATCGCGACATCGGGCAGCGGTTCGGCTGCGTACTAAAGTTTATCATTTAGGCGCGCGGCATTGGTGATTTTGCTGGGTTGGCGGCGACAGTCTGGAGCCGGATTGCCGGTGAACAGCCGCGACCGCGGCGCGGCATCGGCGGTTGGGAGCGGGACGCAATGACCGGCGAAATTGCTGTCAGTGGCTGCGCGCCAGCGCCGCCTAGTCCGGAGGGCCAGCCAGACCCGGAGATGAAACCTGTACCAGAACCCCGGGTTGCCCCGGAGATCCCACGTGGTTCTGAGCTCACGTGGGCCCACGCGGGCGCTGTTATTTTTGCCGTTGTTCTGGTTGTTGCGACCGCAACGACAGCTGCAACCTTCGCCGTTTACGGCTTTGATAATGTCACGGGCTTTGGGGCACCACGCGCGTTCGTGCCGGGCGAGATTGAAGGGTTGCTCGCCGCGCGTCTCGCGCTGTTCCTGCTGACGTTTCAGTTTGTCGTCGTGGTGCTCGGATTAAGCATCGGCAAAATCGCCGGCAGTTGGGGGCGGTCGGCGGCGGCCCACGATCGAGCGCCGCCAACTTTTGGACGACCACATGCAGAACCACGCGCGGCAAGGCTCGTCTCAATGGCAATGCCAGCGGGCGGGGCAAGGGTGATCATTGCCAGCACGGGCGTGCTGATGGCGATGGCAGTCAGCTACGGCCTTGCGATCTATGCCATTGACCCTCTCGCCGTGGCCCAAGATGTCGGACCGTTCGCCGATCTAATGAAATCTGAGACGTGGTGGCTGGTTGCGATAGCAGCCATCATCGGGGCGCCAATTGCCGAAGAGCTGTTGTTTCGCGGTGTTCTGTTCAACGCGCTCAAAGCGTCTCCGCTCGGCGCGGGTGTAGCGGCCGTGGTATCGGCCGCAATGTGGGCGGCTCTCCACGTCAATTATTCAATATACGGGCTGCTCGCGATCTTTTTGATCGGCCTATATCTGGCATGGGTGCGGGCCACCACTGGCACACTGCTCGCGCCGATGGTCTGCCACGGCGTCTACAACGCAAGTATTTTTCTGCTGCTGATGTCGGTGCCAGACGGCGCTTTCGCGACGTGATGATCAGCGTGCTATCCGGCGCGCTTGCGACGTGATGCACGGCGCATTTCACACGCCGCCTTCAGCGTATGAGGAATCACGCTAGAACGTTTCGCATGGACCAATATCTCGATTTGCTTCGGCGCGTACGCCACGAGGGAACCCGCAAGACCGACCGCACCGGCACCGGCACGCTCAGTGTGTTTGGCCATCAAATGCGCTTTGATTTAAGTGCTGGATTTCCGCTGGTGACGACCAAGAAGCTGCATGTCAAATCGATCATCCACGAACTGCTGTGGTTTTTGGCCGGCGACACCAACGTTGCGTACCTACGCGACAACGGCGTCGCGATCTGGGATGCGTGGGCCAATGCGGACGGCGATCTGGGCCCGGTTTATGGCCATCAATGGCGCAGTTGGGCTGCCCCGGATGGCCGTGCCATCGATCAGATTTCGGAGGTTGTCGCGACGCTGAAACGCGATCCCGATAGTCGTCGCATGATCGTGTCGGCGTGGAACCCAGCCGATATTCCGGCGATGGCGCTGGCGCCGTGTCACTGCCTGTTTCAGTTCTACGTCGCAGATGGGAAACTGTCGTGCCAACTCTATCAGCGGTCGGCCGATGTGTTTCTCGGCGTGCCCTTTAACATCGCGAGTTACGCGCTGCTGACGATGATGAT
>JANMII010000121.1:0-6830 GCA_031375665.1 Hyphomicrobium sp. | reverse complement strand
TGAAAACTACGAAAAATTTGGCTGTTTCAGCGCGCGTGTTCTGTCTTTAGCCGCGGAACCAAGGGTTCCGCCGGCATTAGTCCTCGCACCGAGTTCCCCAAGAAGACGGCGTCCGCGCGATTGAGATCGTCGATCGTGAGGTTGGCTTCGACAGTTCGACCGGTCGCCAGCATTTCCGCGCGCAAAGTGCCAGGCAGCAAACCTGACGTCAGTCGCGGGGTCAGTAACTTGCCATCGCGCTCCAGAAAGATCGTTGTGCGGCTGCCTTCTGCAAGTTCGCCCAACTCATTGAGATAAATGACGTCGTTGGCACCAAGCGTGTCAGCGTAGTGCTTCCACTCGGTGTCGTAGAGATCGCGCCGGGTTGTTTTGTGGTACAAGAACAAATCGCCACTCGACAACCGCGTGTCGGAAATGACGTAACGCATGACAGCACCGGGCGGCGGTTCGGGCTGCGGCGACACAGTCACCGAGACGTCGCCATCTTCGCCGAGCAGCAGACGAACGCGCAGCCGCTCGTTGGCGTGCGGGGCTACCGCGCTTTGGATCGCAGCCGTCACACGCTCACCATCGAGTGCGAAGCCGAAATACGCAGCCGAAGTCGCCAAACGCTTCATATGCTGATCCAACAACCAAACACCGTTGGGCGGGGCGTAAAGCATCGTTTCGATCAGTTCGAATTTGCGAACCGGATCGGTCAGAAACTTCATTTTCAATAAGCACTCGGCGTACTCTTTCGGACCCTGCGAATCGGCCACAACGCCAGAACCGATCCCCATTTCGCCAAGGCCGTTGCGATCAATGACGGCTGTGCGAATAGCAACGTTGAACTGGGCATTGCCGTCGGGCGTCAAACGTCCAATCGCCCCGCAATAAACGCCGCGCGGGGCCGTTTCGAGCTCGCGGATTAGTTCCATCGCGCGGATTTTTGGTGCGCCGACGATCGATCCAGGAGGAAAAATCGCCCGCAATAGATCGATGAGATCGACGTCGGGTTTGAGATGAGCGCGCACGCCCGACGTCATCTGGTGCAGCGTTTTAAATGTTTCGACTGTAAACAGATCCGTGACACTGACTGATCCGAGGTCGGCAATCCGACCAAGATCATTGCGCATCAGATCAACGATCATCAAATTTTCTGCCCGGCTTTTGACATCGCTAGCGAGTGTCTCGCGGACTTGCCGATCGCCATCGTGCGTGCCAGCGCGCGGTGCTGTACCTTTCATGGGTCGCGTCTCGATCACGCGATCCTGCTGGGCGATAAACAATTCGGGTGACGCCGACAGGATTGTAACGTCGCCAGTGTCGACCAATCCGCCATACAGAACGCGCTGTTTCAAGCGCAAATCACGATACAGAGCCAGCGGCGACCCTTGTAGATTAAACTTGGCTTTGAACGTCAGGTTGAGCTGGTAGATGTCGCCTGATTTTATGTTGGCTTGCACTTCATCGAAGCGCTGCAGATAGGACTTACTGTCCCACGAGTGTGCCAAAGCGCCAAGCGTTGGATGTCCTATTGCTGCCGCATTCAGCCAGGCCTGCACCTGATGACCTGTCATTTCGCGCGGACCGCTGTACAGACCGAACCAGAGCAATGGAACGGCCCGGTCTGGCGGCAGCAGGTTTGCAAGCTTTGGCTCAAGCAAATAGCCAAGCTCGTAGGAAAAGAAGCCGGCCGCATGCAGGCCGCGGCCTAATCCGGCTTTGATTTTCGCTAGCGCAGGCAGAACGTCGTCAGGCTCGTCAGCGCGAATGATTTCGGTTGGATGTTCAAACAGCACCGACACCGCATCGAGGCGCGTGCTGTTATCAAGCAGCACAAAGCCTTCAGCGAGCGCTGGTGCTAGCGTTGAAACCGGGGCGGTCGTGCGTGCGTCCGACACTCTTTCACCAATCGTTGAGCTGCATCGTGCGAGCGGTCAACTGCGATCTGATTGCGATGCGATGCGCTTCTAACCCGCACACTCGACAAAAACCATCTGCAACGAACTGAAACCGCCTGGGCAATCGACGGGGGCTGGCGGCCGACGTTGCCGACGGCTGGCCTCCGCCACTACGCCGTCAATGCATTGATTACCGAGGCAGCTATCCTTTTATGTAAAAGCTGCCATTCAGATCGGTCGTGGCCAGTGAAAATATTTGACCGATACAATTCCGACCACTCACGGTCGATAGACTTGAAGCCAACCGCCAGACACCAATACAGAGCCGCCGCTCGTCGAGAATAGCGCTCGCCAACTGCGCGCACCTCTGGGCTGCGGCATCGTGCGCGTGCGAACTGCCGACGCGGGCTTCCCAGCGATTTTTTTTGTGCTATACCGCTGCGACTGGGGCCGCTCGGAGACGAGCGGCTTTGGCTTTCTATACGCGGTGCATGCGGCCAGGCTGAAAAGCCCAAGACAACATGCGCTGAGATGGTGACGCGGGGTGGAGCAGCCCGGTAGCTCGTCAGGCTCATAACCTGAAGGTCGTTGGTTCAAATCCAGCCCCCGCAACCAATCTTTTCAACGGAACGGCTTTTTTTCGACAAGCTGGAAAAATTCAGCAGCGTGGCAAGCACCACGGCAAACATCGCCTCGGCAACTGAATTGGGCCGGTGTTTCGGCCATCGTGTTCACTTGCCATAACGGCGCCGGGTTCGGCTGAACCGCATTGGCGGTTTTGAGCCACATCATGCAGCCGCCCTTGCAAGACCGGTTGATGGTGGTGGCGCCGGCCACACGCACACCTAAAGTGGCGGCCTGATCCGCGATTAGCAGTTCATCGAAGCGGATCGGACGCTTCAAGTCGACGTCGGCCGAAGATGGGAAGCCCGCCACGTTTCGGGAGCCAGCCAGCGACATCCTGAGGTGCGTTCTTGCCGCTCAGGCATGCACCCATCCCCCACTCGCGCAACCTGATCGCACGCGTCCCTCTCGATAATTAAGCTGCATCACCCGGTCTTTAACGGAAATCGTCAATCAGGCCTTGTATGCGTCAAGCGCATCCCCATAACATCCGTATGGATGGCATGGAGATGTCGAGATGAGTACGCGCAACGTCGTAGAGCTGCGAAGCAAAACGCCTGATACCGAGAAAATCACAGTCAATCTCGGCTTTGTCGATCTCGGACATATCGACTTGATGGTCCAGGAAGGCTTCTACACGAACCGCTCCGATTTCATCCGGACGGCCGTGCGTAACCAGGTCGAGCGCCATGCTGACGTCGTCAAAACGTCGGTCGTTCGCAAGACTTTGGATTTGGGCTTGCGCCATTACAGTCGCGCCGACCTTGAGCAGGTGCGCGCGGCGGGTGAGACGCTCCACCTCAATGTCTTGGGGTTGGTCACTATCGCCTCCGATGTGGATGCCGATTTGGCACGCGCGACCATCGCATCCATCACTGTTCTTGGCGCGTTGCATGCCAGCATCGACGTCAAAGCGGCTCTAGCGGATCGCATCGGCTGAGCACCACACCACCCGTCATTGCGTTTATCTGGCGCTACGTCGCCACCAACTTGAGGACATCGACGAGATGAGCGAAATCTTCTCACGCGGGATGGCCGTCGCCACGCGACTTACGCAGTCGGGAAAGCTCGCAGAAGCCACGGCTCTCATCCAAAGCGTTCTGCGGGGCAGCACCTTGCACGATGACGCGAGCACCAGCCGAAGCCCATCACCACAGCCAGGCATTGATCCAGGCATTCAGATTGAGGGCACAGCGACCGAGCTCTCATCGGCAACTGAGGCAGCCGGCTCAACGCCAGAACAGTCCGTTAAAATGAATGGTGGCGCGTCACGTCAGTTTGACCTCAAGCGCATCGTCGACCAACCGATCCTTCGTCGCCTTCGTGCGCGCGACGTCGAGGCTAAGCCATCCCATTCACAGGGCCAATTTGTTGCTGGCTTGTTTGGTAACGCCGCTGGCCAGCGCGCGTACAAACTTTATATCCCGACGTCGCACCACCGAGGCCGCCGCCCGCTGATCGTCATGCTGCACGGCTGTTCGCAATCGCCTGACGATTTTGCCAACGGCACCCGCATGAATGTGTGTGCCGAAGAGCACGGCTGCTTCGTCGTCTATCCTGAACAAACGTCGGCGGCCAACGCTTCGAAATGCTGGAACTGGTTTAACAGCTCCGAGCAGCAGCGCGGCCGTGGCGAGCCATCGATCATCGCGGACCTCACTCTCGACCTGATCAAAACGCAACCTATCGATCCCACCCGCATCTATATTGCTGGCCTGTCAGCAGGTGGCGCAGCGGCCGCTATCCTGGGTGAACGATATGCCGACCTTTATGCTGCGGTTGGTGTGCATTCTGGATTGGCATGCGGCGCCGCGCGCGACATGACGTCGGCCTTTATGGCGATGAGCGGACATGGGCCGTCAACGCGCGCTGAGCAAACGCTGACCGGCGATGTGTTTGTGCCGACGATTGTTTTCCACGGCGACAACGACCGGACCGTTCATCCTCGCAATGGCGGCGAAGTCATCACGCGCGCCAGCCGCTCGGCCGATCTACAGTCGCTCACAGAAAACGGTGAAGCCAATGGCCGATCGTTCACACGCGCGGTACACCGCGACGGCAACGGCAAAGCCGTCATTGAGGAATGGGTCATCCACGGCGCAGGACATGCATGGTCGGGTGGCAGCACCAGCGGAAGCTTCGCCGATGCGACAGGGCCAGATGCGTCGCGGGAGATGCTGCGATTCTTCCTGGCGCAGTCGCGGCCCGCAGGCAGCTAACGCTAACGCAAAAATTTTAATGTGTTAGCGAGGCCAGCGGCCAAGTTTAGGTTCGGCGCAGAATGCAGCGAACCGCCGTCGCCAAATACATCTGGGCAGTTCATGACCTACTCAATTCTCAAATTTTTACATGTGCTCGGCGTCGTTTTATTGATCGGTAATGTGACGATCACAGCCTATTGGAAAGTGTTCGCTGATCGAACGAGAGATGGCGTTCTGGTCGCTCATGCGCAGCGTGCGGTGATTTATGCCGATTGGCTTTTTACGCTGCCGGGCATTGTCTTGATTTTAGTTGGTGGCTACGGCATGGCCTACCATGCGGGCCTCAATCTTTTCGAAAGCCCTTGGTTGGTGTGGGGCCAAGTGTTTTTTTTGGTGTCAGGATTGATTTGGTTGGCCGTGCTCGTGCCGGTGCAAATTCGCCAGTCACGCGTCGCCCGGGCTCTGTCGCCGACCGATCGAGTCCCCGAAAGCTATTGGCGAGACGGCAGGATTTGGCTGATCTGGGGCATCGTTGCGACAGTGCCCCTCATTGCCGCGATCTATGTGATGATTGCGAAAGACTGACATCGGCGATTGTTCGCCTAGCGGCGCCGACGCAATCATGAGCGCACAAAAACACTGACACTGATGATAGCGCTCGAATGGTCGGATCAGAGCGTGTTCCCAAAAAGGCATCCACGATCGCTTTCAACGCCACCACTGCGTCATCCCGCACATCACCTGCTTGTTCGAGCAGTGGCCAAGCTTGGCGACTTAAGCCAAGTGCTTTCAGATCGCCGCAGGCATGCTAGCGCGTTGCTCCTGTCGGGCCGAAGTGACATCGCGTGCAGCCAGACCTACTTGGGAAGCGTCTTTTGACCATTGGAAGACCAGTGGACTGGTGAGATGGGCTCGTTCTGCACGTGTCTGCTGTCCTGTCGAGGAACCAACGCGACGGCGCATCGTTGCACTCCGTAAGCCGCCGTCATCCCGACGTACGGCACGCGATTGCAAAGGTGACCCATGGCTGGCTTGGAAGAACACTTCAAGGATACGCTCAAAGACATTTATTACGCCGAAAAGCAGATCTACAAAGCTTTGCCAAAAATGATCCGAAAGGCTGCAAACTCGGAACTCAAGGCTGGCTTCGAAAAGCATCGGGAAGAAACCCAGGGCCAGATTGAACGGCTCGACCAGATTTTTGAAATGATGGGCATGCCGGCACGCGGCAAAAAATGTCCAGCCATCGACGGAATTTTAGAAGAGGCTGCAGAACTGTTGGAGGAACACGACAAGGGCGCGGGGCTTGATGCAGCGATGGCAGCAAGTGCCCAAGCGGTCGAACATTACGAGATTGCGCGCTACGGAACGCTGTGCTCTTGGGCCGAAGCGCTCGGTCATGGCGATGTTCACAAATTGCTCGGCGCAACACTGGAGCAAGAAGAGACTTGTGACAAAGCTTTGAGCCAACTCGCGCTCGGTACGTTAAACGGGGCGGCCATCGAAGGTGGCGACGAGGACGATAAAAAGGACGCTGCCAAAATGGCGTATAAGTCGGCAGAAAAACCGAAAGCCGAAGCGAGCAAAATTTATGGCAAGGCATCGGACGACGAGATCGACGACGATGACAATGACAAGAACGTTGTCAGCATGAAGCCGAAATCGGGAACAGGCGCTGGCGCAAAAGACGCAAGCAAGACAACTGTCAAGAAATAACTGACGGCTCGACAGTGCATTGGTGTCATGGGATTTGAAACCCATGACGCCTTCGCCGACCAGATGCTCACCGGCAGCGACTGGTGTTCGGGCGCTAAGGGTCGCCTCGTCGGATTGATGACTTAGGGTATGACGTGAACTGACGCTGCGAAACGCTACTTGCAGGCAAGCGGGCGCAAGGGATACGTTCTTCCAAGGTATGTGGAAATTGACACCCATACGGGGGTGGGGTATCTGTTTGCTATGGAATCAGAGACCGCAGACATTTGCTTGAAGCGTTTGAGCAAAATCGAGGGACAAGTTCGCGGCATCGCCAAGATGGTTGATGATAAGCGGTACTGCATCGATATCATCACCCAAATATCCGCTGTACGCGCAGCGCTGCGACGGGTCGAGGAGGCTGTGC
>JANMII010000039.1:0-13408 GCA_031375665.1 Hyphomicrobium sp. | reverse complement strand
ACACAGGAGTTCGTCATGAACTCCATCAAACATGCGTTTCCGGACGGAAGGACGGGCGAAATCAAAGTGTCGCTGCGCGAACTGGCAGGTGGCGGTGGAGTTCTGGAAATTGTCGACAACGGTCGCGGCATGCCGGGTTTGGGCACACCCGCCGATGACGACTCCCTGGAACGCACGCCGGAAGGGTTGGGAGCAAAAATCGCGACGCTGCTATCGCGACAATTCGGCGGCAGTATCGCGTATCTGCCCGCGAACTCGGATCTTCAGTGGCCGGGAACGCGCGTGCGCATTGAGCTGCCTGAAATCCAGCTCGTCGCCTCCAAAGAGTTGGTCGGCGAAATGGCGTGACGCCGTCCGGCTACGCGCCTCGGGCTCTAAGAGTGAGCTCAACAGTTGGAGACAGGGTCAACGTCGCTGGCTTAATCACACGGTCCTTACCTTCGCGCGTGCAAGACGCAACGAATTTAAGGGCCAATCTGACATCACGCTCCGAATATGGTTTCGCCAACGCGCCAAAGGCGTTTGCAAAATCGCTTGGAATGCGACCCGGATTTGAAGTTGTAAACAATACAGTTGCGTTACTCGATTGAGCAAGCTGGCGGGCAACAGCAATGCCGGTGGGACCGTCACTAAGGTGGATGTCGACAAGGGCGACATCGGGGTCGCTGACTTCAGCAAGCCGCACCGCTTCTTTCGAATTGGCCGCGACACCGACCACATCACAACCCAAGTCGAGCAGGATGCTCTCAAGTTCGGTCGCGAGAATGGCCTCATCCTCTACGACCAAGATCCGTAAATTCACTTTTGAACGTCCTCCCCCTCAAGTGCCGCAATGTCTACGGGCGTCGTGGGCGACGCTCTGTAGGGGATTAACCCTGGCGGTTCGAAACAGTTCCGGCTGCGGGATCTGCTTAGGGGAGACGGTCGACATTCTAGCAACGTTTCAAGCTGCGCCAGTAGTTGGCCTACGCGCCTGGCGGTGCAGTGCGTTAGCCGAAAAGGCAAGATCAAAAGGTCGAAACTGATCAGATTGCCACGGCATTGGCTGGGCTGGCCGTGACGTTGCGCAGTGGGCAGTTCAAAGTCCACCTGACTCCGCTGTCGGAGAATACCACGCTGGAGGCTGCGCCCAAACTGCGTCCTGCCAGATTTTCAACCACCGACAAACCGTAACCGCGCACCGGCTCGTTGACCGAGGCCGGGCCGCCCGTCTCAATCCACGTAATCGTCAGATCGTCCGCGTCTGAAACGGCCCAGGACACCTCCACGATGCCGGCAGCGCTTGCCAAAGCGCCATGCTCCATAGCGTTCAGCGTGAGCTCTGTGAAAGCCATTCCCAACGTCTGTGTCGCCTCCGGCGCAAGTTTGACATCTGGTCCTGTGACCCTGACCCGGTCGGATCGATCATGAGCGATCGACTTCGCCTCAGCGCGGACCAAATCCGCCAGTCTCACGCCGGACCAACTCGATTCAACGATTAAATCTTGCGATGCTGACAGCCCGGCGATGCGTAGCGAGAATTCGCGCAAGTGGGTTTTGACGTCGGAGGCGCCGCGCGCGGTCAGCCGTGCCATCGCCAAGATAACGGCCAACATATTTTTCGATCGGTGCGAGATTTCACGCAGCAGAGTGCCCGTCTGCTCAACGCGCGTTTTTTCAGCGGTTATGTCGTACATCACGCCGACAATGCGCTGGCTTGCGTCGTCATCCTGCAAAAACGAAGCCCGCACGGCCACCCAGCGCAGAGCGCCATCGTGGCGGAAGACCCGAAACTCCCTGGCCAACCGAGGTTGAACATTCGATAAATCGTTGATCGCTGCTTCGATATCGGATCGGTCATCGGGATACACCCGCAACATGAAATCGCGTCCGGTCGGTTTCTGGCCACCTTCCGGTTTGCCCATGATGTTGAGCTGGGCGGCGTCCCAGCGCATGGTATCGTTTTCTCTGTCCCACTCCCAGATTCCCATGCCACCAACGTCTAACGCCATCCGCAACCGGTTGTCAGTTTCAAGCAGCGCGAGCTTGCGCCGCGTGAGTTCGTCAACTGTTTCCGTCAACGTGAGCGTCAAATCTGAAACTTCGCGGATCGAACCGATGACCTCCGTGTGGGGTTCGCCGAGCAAAAGTTTGCGCGCGTTATCGGTGACAGCACCAACGGATCGCGAAATCATCTGGCCGAGGTACGACGCAATACCGATAGCGAGCGCGGCAAAACCGGCCGAACCAATCAGAAACCTGTTCCAAGTGACCCGGGCCTCCTCGAACACTTTGTCGAGCGGAGCCGCCAAGCTAACGCGCCACCCTGTTGCGTTGGAGAACGTGTAGGCATGCAGCGTTTTCGTCCCTTGGATGTTAGTAGTTTCGATCACGCCGGACTTGCCGGCCGATTTCTGCTGGGTTTCTTTTGACCGCTCTTTGCCGAGGAAAAATGTTGCGTTGTTAGAACGTGCAATAAACGTCTCATTTGCGTCCGAAACCGCGGCCGACCACAACGGATCATCAGCGCTAACGGCGAGCTGTCGCGATAAGAATTCACTGGTCAATCGCGCCTGAACAAGAAGTTTTCGACCGCTTTCGGTGTTGGCTCCAAGCCACAGACTGACCCCTGGGACACCACCACGGACGTCTGCATCGAAGTTGGAAAATTGAGGCGAACTGCTATTGAGCGCTTCGAGCGCGAATATCCTGTCGCTGTCACGTACGGCGCGATCGAGGGGTGCGCTGTTGCGATCAAGGGGCGGGCCGAGGACACGCAACTCGCGGTCGCGAACGATGACGTCAACATCCAAGCCAGCAAACGTCGCAGCCGCCTGTTTTTGAAATTGCGAAATAGTGTCAGCGGTCAAAGCAGGCGATGTCGATAACGCTTTCAACGCCGAAACCAAGCCAACGGTGACGCCATCGAGAGAAAGCGCCAATGCCTCGGCTCGGCTTAACGCGTCTCGACGGATCCGCTCTTGCTGTTGATCACTGCTTTCCGCCAGAAGGAATCCGGCGATAAAAACCGCCGGAATGATCAAAGCCAGCATCATGGCAAGCAAATAACAAGACAGCGGCCAAGGGCGCGCGAGCCTCAAGCCTCCGCTGCTCATCGGGTCCGGCTCACGGGCTGATGGCCGAGCATGGCGGGGGCCGCAACGGTTTTTATTACGTGGCGACGACCTACAGTCTGAAGTTCTATTTGATCGGACCGATTTACCCGCACTACGACAGTTGCCCCATGTTTGCCGGAAGTCTTCAAACCTCTACGCTTAAGATCCTTTTTGAACGTGCCGCAAACGCGGAAAACTTTGCATCTGGCATCCGCAGTCGCCAGCACAGGCCCAACACGTTCACACGAGACCGAAGCTTTGTTCAACGTCCTTTCCGACATTGAGTTCCACCGTTCGCCCAAAATATCCGACCATTGCACCGCGTTGGTTGAACCTTTTCGACCCTAGTGGTTCCAACACGGTAAATCCTGATGGTTAGGACGGATCAGGTGGCGCATTCTTTTGCAGATGCTGGCAGGCAAGCGACCACAGCGTGGCCGATCGAGCGCCGGACCGGCAATAGGCGAAAATCGGTTTGGGCAACCGCTCGAGTTCAGACGCCAGTGCCGCAACATTTTCAAGGGTTACGCCCGTACCAGCGACCGGAATGAACGCTGTCCGTAATCCAGCTGCCACGGCCGCTTGCTCGATGGCGTGAAAAGCTGGCTGGTCGAAGGCTTCAAGATCAGGTCGATTGCACAAAATTGTCTTGTATCCCGCCTGCGCAATCGCTGCGATATCGTCCGTCGAAATCTGCCCAGCGACGGAAAAATCGTCGGCTAATTTGCGAACGTCCATCGGCGTGATCCCTCATTCGTTCAAGCATTTGAGCTGGCTTGCATTCCATAACACGCGCGGCACGCCAAGCCCGATTTTTTGGATGGAGGTCAGGCCGTCAAGGTCGAACTGAAACCAGCGCGACGCGGGCTCATTCGCAACGCCGGGCAAGCGCGGCTAAGCCTGGGTGCCACGGCGCATTATGAAGCGCGAACAAACGATTGGCTTGCGGCTCGGAGCGAGGCGAGGCTACATGGCGCTCACCCAACGTTGAGCGGTCTCGTTGGATTGGCGAACGAGGACGCAGGCGCTGTATCAGGCTGGTCAGGCCGACAACCCGCGAGCTCGTTGGCCAGCACACTGGCCAAAAAACGGGCACCACATGGCAGAACTTCTTGGTTTCATTCACTATCTCATTACGCTGTACACCTACATCATCATCGCCAACGTGATCTTGAGTTGGTTGATGGCGTTTGGCGTTATCAATGCCTACAACCCAATCGTCCGTTCGATCTGGCAAGGTATTAACGCGATGACGGAACCGTTGCTGCGCCCGATCAGAAACCTTCTTCCCAATATGGGCGGCATCGATCTGTCGCCAATCGTCCTGCTGCTGGGATGTTATTTTGTGCAGAGCGTCATTCTGCCCAATCTCGCCAAAGCCATCGCGTGACGGCAACGCAGGAGGCGATGCCGATGCTTCAATCAAAGCCGTCGCCCTGGCGGCACGGCGACGCGGGCCGCATTGTGGACTTTCGCTTCATACCAAAATCCGCCAAGGACAACTGCGTTTGGGACGCCGTTGAATGTGAGCTTCCGCTTGCCGGCCAGCGGCACGTGGGCGCGGTTTAAGCGGACCGCCATGCAAGGCGTGCGTCACGGATTTAAGGCCGAGCTACGCCGCAAGGCCGTGAAAGGGTCTAGCGAACCGGAGACACGAAAGACGAAACGCCAAGTTCGACATCGCGTCGAAAGCCAACGGCCGCGAGAATTGCCGACCCGAAATGTGCACGCCTCATCTCATAAAGACCGCCAACGGTCTGTCAAAAAACGTTCAGGAGGAACGACGCCGATGTCTGGAGCCCAAATCATCGACGGCAAAAAAATTGCAGCCGACGTACGTGCCGAAGTCGCCACTGAAGTTGCGCGATTGATCAAAGAGCATGGCATCAAGCCGGGCCTTGCGGTGGTGCTTGTCGGTGAGGATGCCGCTAGCAAAGTTTACGTAAAAAACAAAGCTGAACAGACTGTCGCGTGCGGCATGAATTCGTGGGAGCATCGACTGCCGGTCGAGACCAGCGAAGCAGATTTGCTGGCGATGGTCGACAAGCTCAACAACGATCCAAACTGCCACGGCATTTTGGTTCAGTTGCCGCTGCCCAAGCACATCAATTCGGAAAAAGTTCTCAACGCCATCAGCCCCGACAAAGACGTTGATGGTTTCCATCCCGTCAACGTCGGCCGTTTGTGGGTCGGTGAGCGTGCGTTGGTGCCCTGTACGCCAACTGGGTCTGTCATCTTGGCGAAGACCGTGCGGCCCAATATGAGCGGCCTCGATGCCGTCGTCATCGGTCGGTCCAACATCGTCGGCAAGCCGGTTGCAGCTCTACTGTTGCGTGAGAATTGCACCGTCACGATCGCGCACTCCCGGACCAAAAATATCGAAGATATCGTCAAATGCGCCGACCTGGTTATTGCCGCCGTTGGCATTCCTGAGATGGTCAAAGGCAGCTGGATCCGTCCCGGCGCTACCGTGATCGATGTCGGCATCAACCGGGTGCCGGGCGAGAACGGCAAAACCAAATTGGTCGGCGATGTCGCCTATGATGAATGCGCGGCAGTTGCCGGAGCAATCACGCCTGTGCCGGGTGGTGTTGGCCCCATGACGATCGCGTGCTTACTCCGCAATGCGGCACAAGCCGCTGCCATGCAAGCGGGTGTCAAAAGCGCGTTCGCATAAAAGCCGACGCACACCTTCCTGCCATCAAGCCACGAAGCCGGGCTCCATTGCCCGGCTTTTTTGATTTATGTCACGACAACCATGCCACCCCAGTTATGCGGCCTGATTCTGGCGCAAGGTCTCGGCACGGTAGCTCAAAGCTTCTGCGATGTGGATGCGTCCGACACTGTCTGCTTGATCGAGATCCGCGAGCGTTCGGGCCACACGCAACGTGCGATGAAAGCCGCGCGCCGAGAGCGCGAGCGTGTCGGCCGCTTGACGCAACAATGCGAGCCCAGCCGCATCAGGCATGGCGGTTTGTTCCAACAGCTGGCCTGAACACACCGCGTTGATGCGAACGTTGTGTGCGCCAAGCGATTGATAGCGGTCCCGCTGGCGATCGCGGGCCGCCGTGACGCGCGCGCGGACGTCGGCACTGCCCTCTTTTGCGGCCGGCAAAACGAGGTCAGCTGCCGATACAGCTGGCACTTCGATCTGTAGGTCGATGCGATCTAGAAATGGCCCTGAGAGCCGGGCTTGATAGTCAGCCGCGCAGCGCGCACCACGCTTGCAAGTTATGCCCGACGATGAACCCCCGCATTTACAAGGGTTCATCGCAGCGACCAACTGGATGCGCGATGGGTACGCGATGCGATGGTTGGCACGTGCGATGACCGTCTCACCGGCTTCCAGCGGCTGGCGCAACGCATCCAAGACATTGGGTTGGAATTCCGGCAATTCGTCGAGAAACAGCACGCCCAGATGGGCCAGCGAAACCTCACCGGGGCGCGGCCGCGTGCCGCCGCCGACCAGAGCTGCCATGCTAGCTGAATGATGCGGCGCTCTAAATGGACGCTCGATTGCGAGTTTGCCGCCCATCAGTTCACCCGCCAGTGAGTGAACCATCGACACTTCGAGGATCTCTTCGGGCGCAAGCGGCGGCAAAATCGAGGGCAAGCGCGATGCTAACATGGTTTTGCCGGAGCCTGGCGGGCCGACAAACAGCAGGTTGTGACCGCCCGCCGCTGCGATTTCGAGCACGCGTTTTGCCGTTTCCTGCCCGCGAATGTCGGCCAGATCGGGCAGGATGCCGGTAGCGCGGGTGACGTTCGGCGTGGGCCGCGCCAAGGTTTGCAGGCCTTTGAAATGATTGACGAGCGATAGCAGATGCGGCGCTGCCAAGATGTTGATCTTGTCGCCGGCCCATGCTGCTTCTGGCCCGCAGGCGTGTGGGCAGATCAACCCTTTCTCGATGGCGTTGGCACCGATGGCTGCTGGCAGCGCGCCCGGCACCGCTCGAATTGACCCATCGAGTGCGAGTTCGCCAATGGCGGCGTATCCGGCGATCGCATCCGGTGCGATAGCCTCCATTGCCGCCATCATGGCGAGTGCGATCGGGAGATCGAAGTGGCTGCCCTCCTTGGGCAAGTCAGCGGGCGCAAGGTTGACGGTGATGTGCTTGAACGGCAGACCGAGCCCAACAGCATGGAGCGCGTTGCGGACCCGCTCGCGACTCTCAGCGACCGCCTTATCTGGCAGTCCGACAATGGCGAAGGCGGTAGCGCCGGGCGTGATGCGAACTTGAACCTCGACGGCCCGCGCCTCAATCCCGACGAAGGCGAGCGTTGAGATTTGACCGTACATCGACTTAACCCCACCCAGGCACGCTGCCGTGAAAACGAGGCTAAGGGAGGGTTGTGCCGCCGTCAAGAACAAAAGTGGAACAGGCGCCGCAAGGCTGTCGGAACCTTACTCACCCTTTGATCATCAGCAGCGACAGTCCAACGAGGGCGCTGTCGGTGAATTGGATTTCGATAATCTGCTTATTGTCTTTGACCAGAATGTCCATGCTGGCGTTCAACGCGCTGCCTTTGACGACGATGCGAAATCCGCCTGGCCGAACGGTGCCAACAAGGTCGCCCGCGAGATTGCGCGTTGTTTCGGTCCAGGTGCCAGTCAACGCGCCGCCGACATCTTGAATTTGGCTTTGCACTTCAATGCTGCCGCCAGCGGTGGCGCAGCGGATCGTCTGTTTCAACTCGTTTTTGCCGTCGCTGACGAAATACGTTGCGCGGCATTTGACATTTTCAGGCGGGCTGTCTTTCAAACCAAGGCGGCCCTCGCCGGTCCAACGTCCCGCAAGTGAGGCAAACGTTGTGTTATCCTGCGCCAACGCTAAGGGCGCTTGCCACACCAGCGCTAGGCAAAATGCGGCGACGCGAGCGGCCGTACAACGAGCCGGGCACCAACGTGCAACAGAATGGCAGATCATCATGCGGCTCGTTTGCTTTCGATGGCGTCCCAGATCATCGCTGCAATATCGTTGCCGCCGAACGCTTTGACCTGCCGGATGCCAGTGGGAGACGTCACGTTGATCTCTGTCAGATACGGACCAATGACGTCGATGCCGGTGAACAACAGGCCGCGCCGTTTCAATTCAGGGCGCAACCTATCGCAGATTTCGCGATCGCGGTCGGTGAGTTCAACGCGTTCCGCTGTGCCGCCGACGTGCAAGTTTGAGCGCGTCTCACCGGCTTGGGGCACGCGATTGATGGCGCCTGCGATTTCGCCATCGACCAAAATGATGCGCTTGTCGCCCGCTGTGACCTCGGAGCGATACTCCTGCACCATAAATGGCTCACGAAACACCGTTTGGAAGAGTTCGACCAAAGACGAGACATTGCCGTCGCCCGGCTGCAAACGAAACACCGCCGCGCCGCCGTTGCCATACAGCGGCTTGATAATGATGTCGTGATATTGGGCCCGAAACGCCACAACATCGTCGAGCGATCGCGTCACCAAGGTCGCAGGCATCAGATCGAGATAATCAAGCACGAACAGTTTTTCTGGCGCGTTGCGGACGTGGGCTGGATCGTTCACCACGAGCGTCTTGGGATGAATGCGCTCAAGCAAATGCGTCGTGGTGATGTAGCCCATATCGAACGGCGGATCTTGTCGCAGCAGCACAACATCGAGATCGCCTAAGTTTTCGACGCGAGGCTTCGATAATGCGAAATGATCGCCGTACTGATCTTTGACGGTCACCGTCGATCCGCGCGCCAGCAATCGATCGCCGTGCATCGCAAGATCTTTGGGCGTGTAATAGAAAATCGAATGGCCGCGCTTTTGCGCTTCGAGCAAAATGGCGAATGTACTGTCGCCGCGAATATCAATCGCGGTAATTGGGTCCATTTGCACGGCAATCGATAGGGGCATGTGGCAAGCTCAGAACCGGATGAATTCTGCGCGTGTCTAACACACGCAGATCGATTTGGTTATGGACCTGACAGCGTAAAACATCGCGCGTGGCCCGAGCGGCACGCTCAAATGCTGAGAGAGCGGCACGCTCCAAGATTTCGAGAGCGGCACGCGTTCAGAAAAAATTGTATGGATCGATGTCGAGCGTAATGCGGATGTCGCCCTTGAGTTTGGGAATGTCGCTTTCCCAGGCCCGAAGATAACCTTGCAAATCGGCTGCTCGGGGCGCTTTGACCAACAACCGCCAACGATAGCGACCGCGCACCACCGCGATTGGCGCCTCAGCTGGTCCCAGGACTTTGATGGTCTCGGACGCAGGCGCGAGGCGCGCAATATCTCGGGCTGTCGTTTCAGCCAGTGATTTGTCGCGAGCCGAAACGATGACCGCAGCGAGCCGGCCATACGGCGGCAGCACGCCGGTCTGCCGCGTTTTGACTTCGTAATTCAAAAACGCTTCACGGTCGCCCGCCACGATCGCAGCCATGACGGGATGTTCGGGCATGTGGGTCTGCACGAGACCGCGACCAACCGTTTGATCGCGGCCAGCGCGACCCGTCACCTGATGCAACAATTGAAATGTCCGTTCGCCAGCGCGCGGGTCAGCGCCGTGCGCCAGACCTAAATCACCGTCGACGACACCGACAAGTGCAAGGTCGGGGAAGTGGTGACCCTTGGCGACAATCTGAGTGCCGATGATGATATCGATCTCATGGGCTTCAATGCGATGGATCATCGCGCGCATGTCAATCAGGCTCGGGATTAAATCTGACGACAGCAGCGCAACCCGCGCTGTTGGAAAGCGCTCGGCGACTTCTTCAGCCACCCGCTCGACACCCGGCCCGCACGCGACGAGACCGCCGGGTGCAGCACACTTCGGGCACTTCTCTGGTAGCGACAGCGAGAACCCACAGTGATGGCAATCAAGCCGCTTTTTGAACCGGTGCTCGACCAGCCACGCCGTGCATTGCGGGCACTCGATGCGATGACCGCAGCTGCGGCACAGGGTCAGCGGTGCGTAGCCCCGGCGATTGAGAAACAGCAGCGATTGCTGACCTTTTTGGAAGGTTTCCGTCATCGCCGCGACAAGCTGCGGGGCAAGCCATTTGCCGGGCTTTGGGTGCTCGCGGCGCAGATCGATGGCCGTGATGTTTGGCATCTCGACGCCGGTGTAGCGGCCGGGCAGCACGATATGACGATATCGCCCCGTGATTGCGTTGACATGGCTTTCGATCGACGGCGTGGCGGACGCCAGCACCACCGGAAATTTGCCGAGATTGCCGCGCACCACGCACATATCGCGGCCCTGATAATGGACGCGGTCGTCCTGCTTGTAGCCCTGATCGTGCTCTTCATCGACCACGATCAGACCGAGTTCAGGATAGGGCAAAAACAACGCGGATCGCGCGCCAACCACACATCGCACGTCGCCGCGCGCCACACCTTTCCAGATCCGTCCGCGCTCGGTGGCAGCCAGCGCTGAATGCCACTCCACAGGCTTGACCCCAAAGCGACGCTCGAAGCGATCGAGAAATTGCGACGTCAATGCGATCTCGGGCAACATGATTAGCGCTTGATGGCCCGCAGCCAAAGTTCGCGCGACGGCTTCAAAATAGACCTCGGTTTTGCCCGAGCCTGTAACCCCATCGAGCAGCGTGACAGAAAACGTCGCGCCATCGACAGCGCTGATCAGGCCAGCCACGGCTTGGGCCTGACCCTCGGTGAATTCGGTTTGGCAATGTGTTGGGTTCGGTCGCGGAAATGGCCGCTCAGGCAGCGCGACGTCGACCAAGGTGCCAGCTTGCACCAAGCCGTCGATGACGCCGGTCGAACAGGCTGCAAGTTGCGCCAGTTCTGATTTGGTGCGGATCATGCCGTCAGCGGCAAACTCGAGCGCACGCGTCCGGGCAGGAGACATCTTTGCTGGCGGTGGCACGCCCTCGACACGCGCCACACCAAAACGCGGCTTTGGGGCGTCGAAAGCGCTTTCCGCACTCATCAACATGCGGCCGACCATGCCGAGCGGCGCGAGGGTATATTTCGCGACCCATTCGGCGAACCGGAGTGACATAATCGGGATCGGTGGCACGTCCAGAACGCCGGTCACGGCCTTGAGTTTTTTAGGGTCGACAGGCTTGCCCTGTCCCTGCGGCTCATCCCACACGATGCCAATGCGGCTTTGGGGACCGAATGGCACCAGCACAAATTGCCCCGGCATGGCACCCATACCGTCGGGCAGCACGTAATCGTATGTCTGACCTAACGCGACGGGTAACAACACAGGCACGATGGCTGCACCCGCCGACGCCATTGCGCTGGCGTCGGCGCCTCCATTTCCCATGATTTCGAGCAGACTTTCCAAAGTCAGGGCCGCCAGACTAGAAGCTAGGTCACCGAAATGAATTTGCAGCGTTGCTACGGGATTAAGAGCTGGGCGATTCTCGTCCAGCAACTCTAGTTCAGCGACTGGGGCATGCTAAAGGCACGCTCAAGCTGCGCGCCCGATGCTGCATGCAACACCACACGCGTCCAAAGCTGGACAGGACTTACAAGACGCCGTCAGGAGACCCCAATGAAATTTTTCGTCGATACCGCGGACGTGGCTGAAATCAAGGAATTGGCCGCCACCGGCCTGCTTGATGGGGTGACGACGAACCCGTCGCTAGTCGCGAAAGCAGGACGTGATTTCAAAGACATCATCGCCGAGATCTGCGCCATCGTGCCCGGCCCAGTCTCAGCCGAGGTTGCCGCCACCGATTATGACGGCATGATCAAAGAGGGCCGCGTGCTGGCCAAGATCGCCAAAAACGTCACCATCAAAGTGCCGATGACCATGGACGGCTTGAAAGCCTGCAAGGTTTTCACGAGTGAAGGCACCATGGTCAACGTCACGTTGTGTTTTTCAGCCAACCAAGCTTTGCTTGCGGCGAAAGCCGGAGCGACCTTCGTGTCGCCGTTCATCGGCCGCCTCGACGACATCGGCCTCAACGGCATGGACGTCATCCGGGAAATCCGTACCATCTACGACAACTATCCAGATCTCTCGACCGACATCCTAGCAGCTTCGATCCGCACCGTTGGGCATGTCAAGGAAGCGGCCATGATCGGTGCTGATGTGGCGACCATTCCGCCGTCAATTTTGAAAGCTCTGGTCAAACATCCGCTGACCGATGCCGGTCTCGCGACCTTCGTTTCCGACTGGAAAAAAACCGGACAGTCCATCGTCTGATTGCTGTAAGCGCGGACGTTGCGCTTGTGATGCTAAGCAAAGGCCATCGAGCGCCCGTGTCGCTAAAATTTCCAACGCCCGAACTGATTGCCCGCTTTGTCGACATCGTCGGCCCGGCGAACGCTGTAACGTTGTCCAATGAGCAATTGCCGTACGTGCGCGAATGGCGCGATCTCTACGTTGGTGCCACGCCTGTTGTTCTACGGCCCAATACAACGCAACAGGTTTCAGCCATTCTCAAACTTGCCGACGCGGAACGCATTGGCGTCGTGCCGCAAAGCGGAAATACCGGGCTGGTCGGCGGACAGATCCCTTCGACCGACGGCAGCCAGATCGTGCTGTCGGTCAATCGCCTCAGCCGGATCCGCGATATCGACGCGACTGACGGTACCATGATCGTCGAAGCCGGCGTAACACTTGCCGATGTCCAGTCCGCTGCCGACGCGGTCGATCGATTGTTTCCGTTGAGCATCGCGTCCGAGGGAAGTGCGCGGATCGGCGGCGTGCTTGCAACCAACGCTGGTGGCACGGCAGTGCTCGCTTATGGGAACGCGCGACATTTAACACTTGGGCTTGAGGTCGTATTGGCGGACGGTGGCGTCTGGAACGGCTTGCGTCGGCTGAAAAAGGATAACACCGGATACGATTTGCGCAATCTGATGATTGGATCAGAGGGCACGCTCGGTATCATTACGGCAGCTACTTTGAAGATGGCGCCAAAGCCACGAGAATTTGCGACGGCCATCGTCGCGCTTGATACGCCCGACGCCGCACTTGAAATTTTTCGACGGGTCGAAGCGATTGCTGGAAGCGCGCTGACGACTTTCGAGTTCTGGTGTGGCGAGATCCAATATTTTGCCATCCAACACATGAATGGCGTCCGTGATCCGTTTGATAAGCCAGCGCCGTGGTACGCCCTGATCGAGTTGTCGAGCGGTGTCGCCGACGGTCGCGTCAATTCCCAATTGCAGTCCATTCTTGCTGACGCGCTTCAAACACAGACCGTCCGCGACGCCGCGCTTGCGCACTCAATTCAACAGCGCAAAGACTTTTGGGCCTTGCGCGAAAGTTTTTCCGAAGCGCAAAAATATGCTGGCGGTAGCATCAAGCACGACATCGCCGTGCCGGTGGTGCAGATCCCAGAATTTCTCCGCGAAGCCGGCCTCGTGGTGC
>JANMII010000033.1:0-11375 GCA_031375665.1 Hyphomicrobium sp. | reverse complement strand
GCGGCTGATCTCGGCGCTGAAATGTGACGTAACTTCAAGTGCTGTGGCGGCGACGCGCGTGGCGGTTGCGTCACGCTTGGGCAATAGAGGCAGTGGACCTGTGTATCATCCAGGATGGTCGGTAGCTGGCGGACTGGCGTTTGCCTTGGGCAGCGCCACTGTGCTTGCTTCCGCCACAGGCGTCGCGATCGCGCCCGACCCTTTGACCGTGTCCGCTGGATCCGCCCATGTGGCGGTTCAGACCTTTCTATCGCTCACGGCATTCGTGTTGCCGATCGCGAGTGTCGCTGTTGCGTTATCTGAAGCGCGGCGGATTCGCGGCTTACCGTATTTCATGACTGTCGCGTTTGGTTTGGCGGTGGTTGGTGCGTTTGCAATCGGTAAATGGCATGACGGGTTTGCTGTCGCGACGCTGTTTGCGATGGCTGCGATTGCAGCCTATGGGTATTGGCGAATAGCTGGCCGCTACGCTGGTCGGATCGCGGCACGCGTCGCGGCCGTTTCGGATGGTTCACTTGACGATGCAGCGCTCGCGAAACGGTGTTGGCGTTGCAGCGGTATCAGCATCGGTTTAGGCCTACTGGCTTTGGGCCTCGTCGGTTGGGCGATGATCGATCGGCCTCTGCCGATGACGAACGTGGATCTCGCCGATCGCGTCCCCAGCAGCCTCGGGCTCGCGCTTGGCCTCGCGTTCACACTTGGGATCATCGTCGGCCTCGTGATCGCGCAATTGTGTGTGCGACCTGGGGTGGACGCGCGCGCCAACCGCCACATCAAAGCCCTTGAGCAGCGCTTGGCTGTGCACCTCGACGATAGCTAACGCGGTGCCGAAACAGTCGCCGGACCTGGACGTCACCGGCCGGTCTAGACCGCGTTATGTTGCGTCCACGTCGCGCGCTCGCTATCAGTGATCTCCCGTGCAATCCGCTTACCGCACCACAAAGAGAGACATCATCAAGGCCATGTCTGACCTCAAGCTGATTGCTCTGGATACCGATGATCTTCAGGTCATATCAGCCCACCTGCAGGACGCTGTGCTGCGCGTTGGCGACATGGTCTATCTGGCCCGTGAAAAGCGTTTCGTTGCGCTGACCAATCGCTTTAACTGGTTGAAGGCTGTCGCCCCATCTTCTGCCACTGCGTCAATGCCCAGCCCTGCATCCAGTCCAAAATCCGGCTCGAAATCGGGATCGAATTCGGCATCTCATTCAGGGCCTAAATCAGGTCTCGAGCGGCGGCGAACCGCAGTTCGCTTCGAACGAGTTCTGGCGGCAAAAATCCAGGGCTTCGACCCGACCAACAAACGCGAGACGCTGTCGCTTTTAGCGGTCACGTTTACCCCATCTGGTCATGCAGACTCGCCCGACGGGGATGTCACGTTGACTTTTTCTGGCGGCGCCGCCATTCGCCTGACTGTCGAATGCCTTGAAGCTGAGATGAAAGATCTTGGCGCGGCATGGACGGCGAAGCGCTCGCCCGAGCATCCCGTAATCGGTCCCGTAACTGACCCCGTAACTGGCGACGTCGGTCTGGTCGAAGATGCACTGGCGCAGCCGGGGCCATCCCCTGGGCCGACCAAAGACAACGCGAAGACTTAAACTTTCGGGCGCGCCTGAGCGGCGCCCAGGAGACCATGCGATGCCTATGCGGCTGCACAGCCGAGACACGACATTCGAAGCCGATTTCACGTCCCTGCTTGGACAGAAACGTGAAGTATCTGCCGACGTCGATCGCGCCGTTAGCGATATCATCACAGCCGTCCGCACCCGCGGCGATGCGGCACTCGTTGAACTGACGGCGAAGTTTGATCATGCCGATCTCGAGGCGCTGGGCCTTGCGGTCAGTGCCGACGACGTGAGCCGCGCGGTCAGCCAGTGTTCGGCCGAGACGCTTGACGCTCTGCGCTTTGCCCGAGATCGCATCGTCTCCCATCACCAGCGCCAACTGCCAAGCGATGATCGCTACATCGATGCCCAGGGTGTGGAACTTGGACATCGCTGGACTGCGGTTGAGTCCGTGGGACTGTATGTTCCGGGCGGTTTAGCGTCCTATCCAAGCTCGGTGCTCATGAATGCAGTGCCAGCGACGGTTGCTGGCGTGCCACGGATCGTCATGGTGGTGCCAACACCGCGTGGCGAACTCAATCCGTTGGTTCTGGCTGCGGCCCATCTTGCCGGCGTCAGCGAAATTTATCGGGTCGGCGGCGCGCAAGCGGTTGCCGCTTTGGCCTACGGCACGAAATCGATTGCGCCGGTTGTCAAAATTGTCGGACCGGGCAACGCCTACGTCGCATCAGCCAAGCGCCAGGTCTTTGGCAAAGTCGGCATCGATTCGATAGCGGGTCCGTCCGAGGTTTTAATCATCGCCGACGCTAAAAATAATCCTGAGTGGATCGCGGCCGATCTCCTGGCCCAGGCCGAGCACGATACTGCCGCGCAATCAATTCTGATTACGAACGACGCGGCTTTCGCCTCAGCGGTTGAGGCAGCGGTTACGCGACAATTGACGGTGCTGCCGCGCGGCAACATCGCTGGCGAAAGTTGGAATGTGTTCGGCGCTGTGATCGTTGTTGATGATTTGTCGGAAGCGCCAGCCCTCGCCGATCGATTGGCCGCTGAACATCTTGAGATCGCAACGACTGACGCTGACGAACTGGCAGCCAAGATCCGCAACGCGGGTGCAATTTTCCTTGGCAGTGCCACGCCAGAAGCGATCGGCGACTACGTTTCAGGGTCTAATCATGTCTTGCCCACGGCGCGAAGCGCGCGGTTTTCATCGGGGCTCGGCGTACTCGATTTCATGAAGCGAACGTCAATCCTGCGCCTTAACGGGGCGTCGCTTGCAGCTCTTGGACCCGCCGCCATGACGCTGGCGCGCGCTGAAGGGCTTGAAGCCCACCGCCGATCCGTTGAAATTCGCATTCCAGTTAAGGCCTGAGGAGGCGCGATGGACGACGTCGCTGGGCAGCAATCCACAGTCGACGTGGCAGCCCGCAATCGACTGGCTGAAATTGCGCTCGATCAGAAGTCTTTGGGACGCACCAGTGCCAACATCGAGCACGAGCGCGAAGTCGCGATATTCGACATCTTGGACGGCAACGTCTTTGCGATCGACGGCGTCGATGAGGGGCCATACAAGCTGGTCCTGTCGCTTGCTGAAGATCGATTGGTCTTGTGCGTTTCGAATACCGACGCGGCGGAAGTCGTCCAGCACCAGTTGGCGTTGACGCCGTTGAAGCGCATCATGAAAGACTATTTTTTTGTTTGTGAGAGCTACTACGATGCCGTACGCGCTGCACCACCAGCGCGTATTCAGGCCATCGACGTGACGCGCCGCGCCTTGCATGATGAAGGCAGCGTGCTGCTCCGCGAAAAATTGGCGACAAAGATCACGGTCGATGATGATACGGCGCGGCGACTGTTTACGTTGGTGTGTTCGCTGCACTGGAAAGGCTAGCGAATGTCTTTAAGCCGGTCAGGTACCAGAGGTTTTCAGCGCCGACGCCTTTGATATCGACAAGGCCGCGCGGTTCGAACTCGAACATATCTCGCAATGCGGCCTGAGATGAAGCGCAGACAAGAATTCGTCCCGGCTCCGACAAACTCTCGAGGCGGCTCGCCAAATTCACTGGATCGCCCCACACATCGTAGCTGAACTTGTGTCGACCGATGACACCCGCCATCATCGGACCTGTGGCCATGCCGATGCGGATTTCGATTGATTGGTTTTCGGCATTGGCGATGCGCCGCGTTACGGTCAACATATCGAGTGCCATACGAGCCAACAGCATCGCGTGGTCGGACCGTGCGACTGGAACGCCGGACGCAACCATGTAAGCGTCGCCAATTGTCTTTATTTTTTCGACGCCGTGGCGTTGGGCCAATTCGTCGAACTCGGTCACAATGCGATTGAGCAGTGCCACAGTTTTTTCGGGTCCGAGCTGCCGCGCAAGCCCGACAAATCCCGATATATCGGCGAATAAAACGGATGCATTCTTGAAGCCGTCGGCAATTGGCTCATCCGGGTTGACCTTGAGGCGTTCAACGACATCGTCAGGCAGAACGTTTCTGAGCAACGTATCGGTTTCAGCTTTTGCCCGCTCGGCAAGGCTGAACGCATAATAGACGGATGCCGCGATCAATCCGAACGTCGTAATCGCGCCTTGAACGTAAAGTGATGCCAGCATCGCATCATCAACCTGCAGCAGCGCGGCTGAGCGGGGATACGTGAACCACGTGTAGAGATGCAGCGACAGTGCGGTCAGCACGATGGCAACAACCAGCCAAAGGTGACGGCGCTCAAAGATGACGAACGGTGCCGCTGCAGCAACGACATACTGCAATGTATTGCCGCCGGTGCGCCCAAAGTATTCAGCAAAGCCCACAAGAGCTGCGAACTCTGCCGCGATCAGAAGCAGACTGCCGGCCAGGTCGTTGAATCGGTGCATGAGCGGCACGCACATCACGATGATCGCGAGCGCTACGTTGAGATAAACGATCGGCCGCATCTCTTGCATTTCAGACGTTGCAAGCTGGGCGGCGTAGATCAAAGTCGTAACAGCAATGAGCGCCGAGATGACGTTGACGATCTTGAGCCGACGTCGCGTGTCGGGTGGATATCCAGCGGTACCAAGGTTTGCGACCGTCGACAAAAAAGTGGCCGTCGTCCGCCAAATCTGGCCGGGTGCCCGGCTCACAAACGGCGCACGCGTCGCTTGCTTGTCTGTGTGCGATCCGTTGCGCGACAGATCGCGATGAGAATTGGCCGTCGTCACGTCGGCCTCCTGTTGCGACGCTGATACCAGCGCCGGTGAGAGCGCTATTCCAATCCGCCGATGCTGGTGAGACGCTCGACTTGGCAAATCATCAATTGGCCGCGCCGTTCGAGCGCGCCTTCAGCTTCAAGCATGGCAAGGGCGGCGTTGACCTTTGGCCGACTGGCGCCGACCAGCAACGCCAATTCAGTTTGTGAAATGGGCAACGACAGCGTCACCTTTGCGGTTTTGGCGTCAGGATCTTTCTGGCGCGCCGCTTGCAAAAAAAATCGCGCCAGCCGCGCCTCGATGGGATGCAGAGCAATGGCTTCCAACTGCTCGTCAGCGTCGCGCAAGCGGCCCGATAGAAACGACAACGCAGCCTCGGCAACAGCTGGCTTGATGGTCAGCAGTTTGGCAAAGGCTGACTTGGACAATGAAAGTGTTGCGACCTTTGTCACGGCGGTGGCATCGGCTGACCGCGGCCGACCATCGAAAAGTGCCAGCTCACCAAAAATCGATGGCGGCTCAACGTGAGCGAAAGACAGCTCGCGTCCATCTGAAGTTAAAACCGACAGCTTCACTCGCCCCTTGCTAACGACGTGCAACTCGGTGCCAGCGTCGCCGCGGGCGAAAATTGCCTGCCCAGGGTCGAAGGTCGACTCACGCATTTCGTCCGCAACCGCCAGCCGACCCGCCGCGTCCAACGTGCCAAACAACGGGGCGCGGGCCAGGATATCGCTGATGTCAGTCTTAGTGACCATGGGGCCGGACCGCAGGTTGACGTTATGCTCCAGCACTTTTGCCCTGTTTCAGACTAAGCCGCAATGCGCGTGGGCCTTGCAATTGGCCAAATGCTTAAGTCATGGTCGTCGCTACCGGATAAGCTGCTGCTTCACAGGGCCGAAATGATTTCGTCACTAAAAAATCACCTTCTGCCATCGTTCGTGCGCACTAATGCTCCTAGCCGTGACACCTTGCGCCGAACACTGGCCAGAGACCGCGTCCACGCGAAGGACGAGATGGATCGTCCACGGCTGGTGCTGGCGAGTGCAAGCCCGCGCCGCCTAACACTGTTGGCCCAGGTTGGCATCACGCCCGATGCGTTGCGACCGGCATCGATCGATGAGACGGCGAAGCGCGGAGAGGTTCCACGCAGTTTAGTGTCGCGGCTAGCTCGGTCGAAAGCTGAGACGGCGCGCGATCAAATTGCCAATGACCGGGACCTCGCCGATGCCTATGTTCTTGCAGCCGATACGGTTGTGGCGGTCGGGCGGAAAATTTTAGTCAAACCTGCCCACGTTGAGGAGGCAGCGGCCTCGCTGCAGTTGCTGTCGGGTCGGACCCATAAAGTGCTGACCTGCGTGTGTCTGATTACGCCAGACGATCGCGTGCGCACTAAAATTATTGATACGCGCGTGCGGTTTAAGCATCTGACGCGGTCGGAGATCGAAGCCTACATCGCCTCGCGCGAATGGCGTGGCAAGGCTGGAGGCTACGCCATCCAGGGCTTAGCTGGCTGTTTTGTTCAGCGTATCGTTGGGTCGTATACCAACGTCGTTGGCTTGCCGGTGGCGGAAGTTTCGGCGATGCTGACCACTGAAAACTTTCCGATCCATTTCAATTGGCTCAAATTCGCGGAGGTTGATCGCGATTGACCTTCGGCTGGATCGCCCCGTAAGCATCAACGATGTCGAACTCAGATGCGCCAAACAAACCGCGTCGGTGCCCGATCTGTTCAAATCAGGTCGCAAACGAGACCTATCGTCCATTTTGTTCGCGTCGGTGCGCCGACCTCGATCTTGGCCGCTGGTTGACGGGCAATTATGCAATTCCCGGCGATATCAACGATGATGCGGCGGATGCGCCAACCGCAACCATGGTTGAGCACGCGGGTCCATCACCGCGCCCCGACGACGACGAATAGCGCTTGTTTGCTGTTGAAATAAAGGTTGGTCATCGATCAGTCTGTGGCGCTTGCCAGTGGCGAAGCAGCCCCCTATAAGGTGCGAACTTCCGTGTGGCCTTGCGCCGCGAAGGCAGGCCCAGGTAGCTCAGTTGGTAGAGCATGCGACTGAAAATCGCAGTGTCGCTGGTTCAATCCCGGCCCTGGGCACCATTCGCTTTTTCGACGCGATAGATGCGTTTTCGGTGATCCCGAGCTGTCACGCAGCGGCGGCAACTGTCCCAATTTGATCAGTCCGTTGGCAGATGGTAGCGAGCCGCGTGTTCTATTGAGCGCATCGAACGCCCCTGCATTCGCCAATTAGGCTTAAAACCGACCTCTTAGATCATTTCAGCTGGCAAGCCTCTTGCTCTGCTCTCTCCGCGACGACTGCCCCGCCAAATACTGGTGGCCATGTCTGTCCGCAGTGGAGCGTGTGATGCTGAAAGTCATGGCCGTCGGTTTTGCGCTCGCTGCGCTGTTTTCCGACTATCCCGCTTTTGTAAAGCGCGGTGGCGCAGTCGAGGCCTATACGGATCTCGGGCCGATCGTCGAATTGATCGTGCGTTGTCAAAACGGTACTGGCATCATGTCGTACTCAAAGATCGAACGGCTTTACTGCAGTTCCAAACACTCTTGCCACACGACATTCGCCCCGGCTTTGGACGACACCTGTAGCTAATCGAGACTTGCCAGCACGCGCGCCTTGCTGGCGTTTGGCGTGCCATCTTGACCGACGTCGCAGCTCGACCGATAACCCGGCGATGACCGTCGCGATTACCACATTCTATAAGTTTGTACCCATCCCCGATTGTGCCGATCGCGCAGTTGGTCTGCGCGCACGCCTCGATGCGCTTGAAATCAAGGGAACCGTGTTGCTTGCGAGCGAAGGTATCAACGCGACGCTGTCGGGTTCTGTGGCGTCCATCGAAGCGTTATTGACGGGCCTTCGCTGTGACCCCCTGTTTCACGATCTGACCGACAAACGCTCGCTCGCCGACGACCATCCTTTTAATCGCACCAAGGTGAAAGTCCGATCCGAGATCGTGACATTTGGTTTGCCACACATTGATCCAACGCGGATTGTCGGGACCTATGTGCCGCCCGAGATGTGGAATGCCCTGATTTCAGACCCCAATGTTGTTGTGATCGACACGCGCAACAAAAACGAGGTCGCCGTCGGAACGTTTGCCAAGGCGCGCGATCCGGGAACCGAAAAGTTCAGCGACTTTCCGAAATTTGTCGAAACGCATCTCAGCGCCGATAAAGACCGCGCGATCGCGATGTTTTGCACGGGCGGCATACGGTGTGAGAAAGCGTCGTCGTACTTGTTGTCGCTTGGTTTCAAGACCGTCTTTCACCTGGACGGTGGCATTCTGAAATATTTGGAGATGATCCCGAAGGCCGAAAGCCTCTGGCAGGGTGAGTGCTTCATCTTTGATAATCGCCTGGCGCTTGAGCACGGCGTGGTTCCGAGCCGAGCGAGCAGCAGCCGAGGTTCGGGAGCGTCTGCGGGCTAGTGCCTCGTCGAGGTCCGTGCTTATCCGTTGGGGGATGCCGCCAGCCAATTTCGCCAGCTACCAAACGCCGTGATGTCGCGCGCACTGCGAACCGCGTGGGCCTCGCATAAAAATCCTTTGACCGAACTGCCATCGGTCAGCGCAATCGTGCCAATGCCAAGTGGTGGCGGAATGAGCCCCACAAACGAGCCGAACGCGGCGTAATCCATCTGCCAAATTTCAACCTCGATGAGGCCATTGCCTGTGCCATCGAAGATCAATCCGGGCTTTGCTGGAGTGCTGCCGGGCAAGGCATAAAACGAGTATCCAGCAGCTGTCCGTGTGGTGCGAACAAACGTTGCGCCGCGCTCGCGCAACTGGCTGTTGAGCGGCTGGCCGGTCAAATGCGCGCCAACGACGGCGACCGCGATTTTTCCCGTGGATACGCTGTCAGGACGAAGTGATGGCGTGGCGGCGAGCAGCGCTTTCGTTGCCCCAAGTGTTGCATCCGTCCGGCCTCGATGCAGCGCGTCGCCGATGGCCGCGAGCCTGCCGTCTTCGAAG
Organism: Hyphomicrobium sp.; assembly: GCA_031375665.1. GTDB lineage: Bacteria > Pseudomonadota > Alphaproteobacteria > Rhizobiales > Hyphomicrobiaceae > Hyphomicrobium_B. The sequence continues at coordinate 2,614 of JANMII010000033.1, read as the reverse complement.
GCCCGGCCAATCAGGGTCACGCCGGCCGGTAATCCATCGCCGCGAAAGCCAGCTGGAACAGCGAGCGCTGACAGATCCATGAGATTGACGAAATTCGTCGTCGCCCCGAGATTTGAATTGAGATGCACCGGATCGGCTTGGACGTCGGCAATTTTGTACGTGGTCACCGTGGTCGGCACCATCATCGCGTCGAAAGTTTCCAAAATGTGTTCGGTTTCGCGCATGAACGTCGCCAGTGCATAAAAACCATCGAATGCATCGGCGGCCGATTTCGATCGTGCGCCTTCAATGATGGTTGCGACTGTTGCGTCCATATCAGCGCGATGGCGTTCGCTAAACGCGCCGACGGCCGCGTAGCGTTCAGCGACCCATGGCCCCGCATACAACAATCGTGCAGCATCGGCGAACGGTGTGAAGTTGAACGGAACGATGTAGGCACCAAGCTCACGGACAGCTTCTATAGCCTCAGCGAAATTTTGTTCCGCCGCCGCATCGCCGAGAAAATCGAGCCCACGATCGGGCACGCCAATCCGGACGCCGCTGGCCAGTGGTGGCACGGTTATCGGATGCGGTGGGCGGCGGGCATAAATATCGGCTGGATCAAAACTTGCCGCTGACTTTGCAATGGTGAGGGCATCAGTGACCGTGAGAGCGAAGATCGAAACGGTATCTTGTGAGCGGCAGGCTGGCACAACACCCCGCGTACTGATCATGCCCTTGGTTGGTTTCAATCCGACGATGTTGTTGAACCCAGCCGGCACGCGACCTGAACCGGCCGTGTCGGTTCCAAGCGCAAACGACACCAAGCCGCGCGCAACGGCGACAGCTGAACCTGAGCTTGATCCGCCCGAGATGTAGGCTGCATTAAAAGGGCTGGTCGGCACACCGTACGGCGATCGTGTCCCAACAAGCCCGGTCGCAAATTGATCGAGATTGGTTTTGCCGATCACGATGGCGCCTGCGGCTTCCAACAGCTCGACGACAGTCGCTGAGCGTTCCGGCGTATAAGCAAAGGCTGGACAACCACACGTCGTCGGCAAGCCAGCAACGTCGATGTTGTCCTTGACCGCAAATGGAATGCCATAAAGCGGGCCTTTCGGCGCTTGATCAGCAGCTGCAAGGGCTGCTTGTTCTGTCCGAAGTGAAATCCAAATAGGGCGTTCGCCGAGTTTAGCGATGCGGGCGTAAACATCTTGAATGACAGTGCGAGGTGTCATCGACCCGTCGGCGTAAGCCGCCTGCAGGGCGAAAATGTCGAGCGCGCCGATCATGCAGCCACCTCTGCCATAACCGTATCGAGGATGATCAGCGTTTGACCGAGTGAGACAGCGCGCCCTTCGGTGCACCGCAATTCCCGAACGATGCCATCCGACGGCGCGGTGATCGACATTTCCATTTTCATGGATTCAACAATGATCAGCGTGTCGCCAGCCGATACGCGCGTTCCGGGCGCAGTCGCGATCTTCCAGATGCTGCCTGGAACCGTACTCGTCACGGCCACCGCACCGGCGGGCAGCACATCTTCATCGGGCAACGCGACGCTCTCGACTTCCATGGTCGATGCTGATTTGTCGGCGGCCTGCCAGCGCGAGCGTTCAGCGTCGAAAGCTGTTTGCTGGCGCGATTTCGCAGTTTTGATCTCGGCTTTGTTCGCGTCTAGAAATTCGCGATACGCTTTGAGGCTGAAGGTGGTCTCGGTGATATCAAGCGCTGTTGTGCCGTCGATCATGCCATCGCGTAGGGTCATCAACTCGCTGGCTGAGACGGGATAAAATTTGATCTGATCAAAGAAGCGCAGCAACCAAGGTTGACCCGATTTAAAGGCCGACGTCGTGCGATAGGTGTTCCAGGTTTGCACCGTTCGGCCCACAAGCTGATAGCCGCCCGGTCCTTCCATGCCGTAGATGCAAAGGTAGGCGCCGCCAATCCCAACCGAACCATCGGCTGTCCATGTTCGTGCTGGATTGTATTTGGTAGTGACCAGCCGGTGGCGAGGATCGACAGGCGTTGCGAGTGGCGCACCGAGGTAAACATCACCAAGGCCGAGTACGAGGTAGTTCGCGTCATAGACGATGCGTTTCACGTCATCCACGCTATCGAGCCCATTGATGCGTCGGATGAACTCGATGTTCGATGGGCACCACGGCGCATCGGCGCGGACAAGCTGGGCATATTTTTCGATTGCTAGGCGCGCTGCCGCATCATCCCACGACAGCGGCAACCACACGATCCGGCTCGGCACGGTCATATCATCGGCGTCGTCGAGGGCAGTATCGATGTCGGTCAACGTGGCCAAAAGTTTTTTAAGTGGCAGTCGACGGGGATCGTAATGGATTTGGAGTGAGCGAACTCCAGGCGTCATTTCAATGATGCCGACGAGATCCATGGCTTGCAGTGCTGTCATCAGCCCGTGAACGCGAAATCTCAGTTCGAGATCGAGAACGATCGGGCCGTATTCGACCAGCATGTAAGCGTCACCGGCGCGGCGGTAGACGACTTTGGGTTTGCCGGGCGTGTCGGCGATGCCACCAATGATCGGGTCGTCACTGCCGAGCCCGTCGATCGTCGCAAGCGCAGTTTTATCGACGGCGGCAAGTGTTGCGATTTCCGCTTC
>JANMII010000031.1:0-3560 GCA_031375665.1 Hyphomicrobium sp. | reverse complement strand
GCGACGCGCGGCAGACCTAAAAGGCACCACCGAATGACGGCGCAAATTTTCACAATTCCCCCGGGCGTGCCATTTTTGCCAGCGCTAGCGCAAGCCGTTCTCGACGGGCGAATTGCAAATGCATCAGGCGCCAAACCAGAGCCGTTGTCCTTGCCAAATATCACGCTGCTGTTGCCAACACGGCGCGCGGCGCGCGGCCTGCAAGATGCTTTCCTACGCGTATCAAAAGCGCGCGCGCTTCTGATGCCGGTGATCAAGCCGATTTCGCAGGGAGAAGAAGATCTAACGCTGCTCTCTTCTCTTGCTGGCCTTGGCGCGCGTGGCGCCGACGGCTTGGATATGCCGCCGGCCGTCACGCCGTTGCGTCGCACGTTGATCCTGATGCAGTTGGTGCAGCGCTGGCGGGGCGCGATCGCCGACGCCATCGACACACCAGAGAACCGCGGCACGAACACGCCAGCGCAGGCCGCAAACCTTGCAGCTGAGTTGGCCAAGTTGATGGACGATATCGAGCGCGAAAACGTCTCGCTCGACCGCATTGCAAGCATTGTTCCAGAGCACTACGCCAGCCACTGGCAACAGACGGTTGAGTTTCTCAAGATCGTCACCGAGTTCTGGCCGTTGCAATTGCAGGCTGATGCGATGACGTCGGCTGCCGCCCGCACCAACGCCTTGATCTTGAGTGAAGCAGCCCGCATTGCAGCTGATACCAGCGACGCGCCGCTCATCGTTGCCGGCGTAACAGGCTCAATTCCAGCGACCATCGAGCTGATGCGTGCGGTCGCCAACCGGCGCTGCGGCGCGATCGTCTTGCCGGGTCTCGACACTGCGCTCGATCTTGACAGTTGGAACAAGATCACGCCCGACCATCCCGAGCACCCGCAATTCGGGTTTAAGAAACTTCTGGATTCGCTTAGTTTGACGCGCGCGGACGTGCAACCGTTGCCCGGCATTGATGTCAAAGCCGATGCGCTGCAGCGCGCGCAGTTCATCAGCGAAGCGATGCGGCCGTCGGCCACGACCACGCGGTGGCATTCCTACATTAAGTCGGCAGACGGCTCGCACGTTCGCGCAGCGCTGGCGGGCGTATCGCGGATCGATGCGCCATCAGCACAAGACGAAGCCGAGGTCGTCGCGTTGATTTTGCGCGAGGCCGTCGACACGCCCGGGCAGACAGCGGCTTTGGTCTCACCCGATCGCGTGCTCGCGCGGCGCGTTGCGATCCGTTTGGAGACGTGGGGCATTCGGGTCGATGATAGCGCCGGTCGTCCATTTGCCAAGACGGTGCCCGGCACCTTCCTCAATTTGATCGTCACGGCGGCCCGAAGTGATTTCGCACCGGCTGAAATCATCGCACTGCTGCGCCATCCTCTATGCCGCGCCAACTTGAAGGCGTTCGATATCCGTCGCTACGGTCGCGCGTTAGAGATCATTGCCTTCCGTGCGCCCTATCTTGGCCAAGGGCTCGGTGGCATCGCCGCAGCCCTCGACCGATTTGAACATGATCGTGGTGACGATGTGCGGGTTCACATGGCGGCCGGCCGGTTATGGGACGAGGATCGCGTTGGCGCCCGCAGCTTGGTCGATCGCCTCGCGGCCGCATTCAAACCGATGCTCGCGTTGATCGACGCTGGCGGCCAGCAACCCTTGCGGGCTTTTGCCAACGCGCACGCATTTGCCGCTGAAACGTTGGCGAAACTGCCCGATGACGACTTGCTTGACGCTAAGGGTGATCCGTTGTGGCGCGGTGTGGCCGGTGAAACCGCCAACACATTTTTCACCGAGATGCTGCATGCCGACACGCCAGACGTTTTGATCACAGCTTCGGATTATGCGGATCTTTATGCGGCACTGCTCGCGCGCGAGAATGTTCGTGAACGCTCGCCCGTGCATCCGCGCGTGTCGATCTGGGGACCGATGGAAGCCCGCTTGCAGCAGCCTGATGTGTTGGTGCTTGGCTCATTGAACGAGGGCACCTGGCCGGAAGCAGCCGAACCCGGTGCATGGTTGAACCGTCCAATGCGGCGCGACATCGGCCTGCCGGCTCCTGAAGAAGAGATCGGCCGCGCCGCGCTCGATTTCACGTCTTTACTTGGCGCCAAGCGCGTGATCCTGACACGGGCTGAAAAAACCAAGGGTGTGCCAACGGTTCCATCGCGTTGGCTGATGCGGATAGCAGCGTTGCTCGACGGTCTGGAATTAGGCGACGTCTTGCGTCAAGACGAGCGATGGCTTGGGTGGGCGCGGGCGCGCGATGGCATCGATCCAGCCCGGCGGACGCAGGTCAACGCGCCCGAACCCTGCCCGCCGCTCGCGATGCGGCCACGGCGCTTGAGCGTCACGCGCATTGAATCGTGGATCGCCAACCCATACGCGATTTTCGCCAGCCACATTTTGCGGCTCGAACCGATGCCGGTGTTGGGTGCGCCACCCGATCAAAGTCTGCGCGGCGCACTGGTGCACGAGGTGCTGTCGCAATTTGCGACGACCTATCCCGGTCGCTTGCCGGAAAACGCAGCGTCCGTGTTGCGCGACATTGCAGCCCGTGTGCTCGAACACTATACCGGCAATGCGCGCGTTGCTGCTTTTTGGATGCCGCGCCTCGAACGCTTTCTCGATTGGTTTGCTGAAACCGAGCCGTCGCGACGGGCGGGAATTATCGCGGTCGCATCTGAAACGACGGGCAGCCTCGTTCTCGAAGCGCCTGGTGGTCCGTTCGTGCTGACGGCACGCGCCGATCGCATCGATGACACAGGATCATCGCTGATCATCACAGACTACAAGACCGGCACAGTACCTGCGATGTCGAAGGTGGCGAGTGGTCGAGCCCCGCAATTGCCACTGGAAGCGGCCATCGCTATGGCGGGCGCGGGCTTCCCCAACCTCACTGGCCGCGCGGTAACTGGCTTGCGCTACATTCGAGCCTCGGGCGGACAACCGCCCGGCGAAGAGATGCTCATCAAGACCAATGACATTTCAAATCTTGCGGCTGCCGCGCAGGCTGGACTGTCAGCACTTGTGACATCGTTTGATGATCAATCTACGCCTTACCGCGCAGTGCGTCGGCCGAAATTCAAATACGAGTACGATGCCTTTGCGCATCTGGCGCGCGTTGCCGAGTGGTCGGGTCATGTGGATGAGGACGCGGCGTCATGACCAAATTTCAACCTCGCGATGCGTCAAACGATGCTCCAACCGATGCGTTCGAGCGCACTGAGGCCGCCCAGGCGCGGGCTGCTGATCCATCGGCATCGGTGTGGGTCAATGCGAATGCGGGCGCTGGCAAAACGTATGTGCTGACCAACCGCGTGCTGCGCCTGTTGCTCGCTGGTACGTTGCCTGAACGCATTTTGTGCCTGACTTACACGAAAGCAGCGGCGGCCGAAATGTCGACCCGCGTCTTCAAACATCTCAGCGCTTGGGTCACCGCTGATGCTGCTGCGCTGACCAAACATCTCACCAAACTGATCGGTCGCGCGCCGTTAGAAGATGAGGTCGCGCTGGCGCGAACGCTGTTTACGCGTGCTATCGAAACGCCTGGCGGGCTCAAGGTCCAGACC
>JANMII010000024.1:0-27299 GCA_031375665.1 Hyphomicrobium sp. | reverse complement strand
CCAGATGAAGCGTTTAGACTTGTCGGAGAGCTGATGGCGCAACTCGGCCTGATTGAGATCCGGCAATACGCTCGCAAGTTTCTCGACCACCTCATCGCGATCGATCACCATCGCGGGATCGGCAAATAGCGACGGCGCTTCAAGATCGGTCGCCAACAGTCGGCCATTGCGGTCGATGATATCAGGTCGGCTGAAACTCGTTGCGATCGGCTCGGCGGCCGCCAGCGTCACGCTTGGACGCGGCGTCAGTCCGAGCGACAAAAGTTTCGCGCCGACGCCGGCAAAAGCAAACACAGCGCCAAGCAGCACGCCGGTGTGCGCTATGCGTTGACGACGAAGGCTGCGCGGCTCCGCGCGTTCCACGTTCGCCATGCTAGCGGCTCCTGCTGGCTGCCAACTCTGCTTTGATTTCAGTGCCGATCTCATCGGGCAAAATTGCAAGCGCGCTTGGCGCCGTAAATTGTTCGGGCTTTGGCGGAATAAGACCCAGATGCCGAGCGAGTGGATCAATGCGCTCTGGCCGTGCCAGATGGCTGCGTTCAGCTTTCAAAACTGCGATGTCGTTGCGGGTTCTCTGGGCTTGCCGTTCCATGGCTTGGACTTCGGCCTCAATGCGCCGCGTCTCATAATTCAAGCCATACAGCATCAGTGCGCTGGTGATTGCAAAACACAGCGAGGTCAAATTCAACAGGCGCATCGATCTGCTCTCCTCGTCTGACACCCAAGGCCCGCGTGTTAGCGCTGGCCGGTGTTGAATGAGCTAGAGCCTCGGTCGCGGCACCTCGATTGCGTCGAGATCGAGCGGCCAGGGCGCAGCTTCGGTGCGGACAGCGGCCCTCAATCGTGCCGAGCGGGCACGTGGGTTCAGATCCAATTCACCTTTAGAAGGTGTTAACGGGCGCGAGTTAACAATTCGGAAACTTGGCTGTTCGGATTTTATCAATTGCTCCGGCAGGTGGCGCGAACTGCCTTGAACCTTGCCACTGCGTTCGGTCAGAAACCGTTTGACGATGCGGTCTTCAAGACTGTGGAAGGTCACCACCACCAGCCGCCCGCCAGGCTTGAGAATTTTTTCAGCAGCCGACAACGCTGTCGCCAATTCTCCAAGCTCGTCATTCACGTAGATACGCAGCGCCTGGAATGTTCGCGTCGCCGGGTGACGGCCGTCGATCTTGCGGCCGTGAAACACCTTGAGCACGATATCGGCTAACTCCGAGGTGCGCGTCAGCGGCTTTTCGGTACGCGCTTTTACAATGGCGCGCGCGATTGACCGTGACTTATGTTCTTCGCCAAAGGTGTAAATCACATTCGCGATAGTTTCTTCATCAGCGCTGTTCAAAAAGTCTGCTGCACTTTCGCCAACGCCACTCTCGGGCGCAACGCCGGTGAGCGGATCGATCGCAGCCGACATCCGCATGTCGAGCGGACCATCGTGCATAAACGTGAACCCGCGGTCGGCTTCATCGATCTGCATCGACGACACGCCAATATCGAGCACAACCGCATCGACAAACGGCGCTTCGATAATCGGCTGACCATTCGGTGTCTCTTCGATGCGAGCGATGTCTTCCATCTCGCTGAACGGACGATTTACAACCGTGAGCCGATTGGGATATTGCGCGCACATCGCGCTTGCAGCGCGCACCGCTGTAATATCGCGGTCGAAAGCCAAAACCCGACACTGAGCGGACGCTAAAATGGCGCTGGAGTAGCCTCCCGCGCCATAAGTGCCGTCAATGATGATGTCACCGTCGCGTGCCGAGATACTTTCGACAACTTCCGACAACAGCACGGGAATGTGGCGGGCGCGTTCGCCGTTAGGCGCGCGCGAAGCGACCCCCCGGTCGCCGTCCCGCGTCATTCCCGTGCTCCGTCGTTGCCGTCGCCGACGCTGTTATCTGCGTCGGACGGGCGGCTCCCCGCTGCGAAAAGTTTGCGTGTTGACTGCACCTTGATGCGCGCGTCCTTGCGTCGTTGTTCGAAGTTCCCCGGTTCCCACATTTGAAACTTGTCGCCAAGCCCGACAAACGTGACTGCGGTGTCGAGGCCCGCGTGCTGGCGGAGCGCTTCAGGAATGACGATGCGCCCGTCGCCGTCGATCGAAAGCACCTGGACATCCCCATAAAGTGCGACAGAGAGTTCGTCGCGCTCATCTGAATAGTCCGGCAGGCCGCTGAGAAGCCCATCGATTTTCTTTGCAAGTCTTTCGCCGCCCGCATCGAGCGCTGGAGCATCGAGCGAGGGGTAACAGTAGACCCCGCCGGCATAGCCGTCGCGCTCCAAAACGGCGCGGAACGGGGCTGGCACGGAAACCCGGCCTTTAGAGTCGATCTTGTTGGTGAATGTCGAGACAAAGCGATCCATCCTTTTCCAGCGGTACGCTCTCTCTACTGGTCGCTTCGTCTCCCTCGCGGGTCCCGAACCAAAGCGCTTAACGCGGTGAAAAGAAGAGGACCGTGGCGGTCGCTCAAATTGGGCCCTCTACCAACTCGGCGCCCTGCCACGGAACTTCACCCGGTGCGGTCGGGTGTCTATGGGATGCCATGGGATTTTATGGGTGTCAATGGTTTGTTAAGGATTTTACGCTGGTATACATGGATTTTCACGCGAATGTTGGACCGATCGAGTGACGGTTAGGCAGGGCATAAGCGCCGCCCGTCTAAATTTGGCATTATGGGATTGGCGAGCACATCGCGCGTACTCGAGACATGCGGTTGTCATTGCAGCCGTAGTGGGCAGCGCTAGTTGGTCGGGCCGGGCCCACGCTCATTGTGCGAGGCGTCGTGGATCAACCGTTCGAGACGATTGCCAGCCGCTTTAGCAGCCAGGATCTGCGCCACACGATCGGCGATCTGTGCGGCGGCATCGCTCGGCGGCAACCCGCCGTCGTAGATGTTCGAGATGACCGTGTACTCGTACCGAACATCATCGTGCCCGCTGAACGCCGTCGCAGCCGCCCGCGTCGCGTCATCCGACAAACGATAGGCGATGTAGGCCGACATCGAGCGCGCAGCCATTGCGTCACCACCCGGCCGCTCGCCAATCAGGTTGACGATGACTTTCGATTGCAGTGCATCGCCGACGGCTTCAGCCAGTTTGACGCGGCCGTACGGTGCCAAAATCGGCGTGCCGACAGAAATTTCGCGCCCCGACAATCGATCGAGAAGCCCCGGCAATAGCGTCGGAATGTTGTGATGCACGGCTTCCGCACTCAGCCCGTCGGACACCACGATCTGAACATCGAGATGTTCAGGCGATAGCACGGCAACGACGCCGTCGGCCAAGCGCGCGCCCAAATCGGGATGATCGAGGTGCGCTGATTTATTATCGGCACCCGTCGCCAACCGTCGAAAAGCCAGCGTTCCAAGTTGCGCTGGATTGACCTCCGAATAAATGGCGCTGCGCGCTGCCGCCAAATTGGCTTTGACGGCGCGGGCGACAGCGTTGGCGGGACGCGGCCCGGCATTTTCAAAACCGTAGGCCGCTGGCAAGGCTTCACGCAATCGACGAAATTCAATCTCGGTTGCGCAGAAAATTTTCGGGTTGCCCCAGTTGGGGCCGCGTTCCACGTCGCCTTCGTCATCGCAAACGAAAATGCCACGCGCGATGGCCCAAGCGAGATATTCAGCCGCTGGTTTCAAGCCGTGCACTTCGCGCAAAGTTTGATCGTCGTGACCGGAGGTATCGAAGTAGGCCAGCATCCGGTCGATGCCGAGATAGACATCCATGAAAAAGTTAGCACCCGCCGCCGCTAGCAGTTGCGTTGCCATCTGCTGGCCTTCGACGGTGATTTCGGAATGCAGCGTGTAACACGGCGCCATGCCCATCGGCAGACCGAGCAACTTGCCCATGAAATGATCCTGCAAGTTCGACACAATCATTTCGACATTGGTGCGATGCGTCTCGGGCCCAATAAAACCGGTGACATTGTTGACCATGAACGGATGATAGCGCCGCGCCAGTCCGTAACACAGCGCTTCAGTGGTCGTCATATCGATGCCGTTGTGCTTGCCGTACGTCAGCTCGCTGCCCTGGCCGGTTTCGAAATACATAAACCGCTCAGCAGTCGGCCCGATCGCTCCTTTGCGTTGCATCAGGCGATAGGCATCATCAAGCACCTCGACCGTCACATCAAACTCTTCGATCAAAGTCCGATCGGTGCCAGCTAGACTTTGAAACATAATCTCAACCGGCGCACCGGCATCGAGACACGCCATTTGCGTTTTGACATGCGACAGCACGCAAATTTGTGTTGGCGCACCTGTTTCGCGCCGAAGTTTATCGAGGTGGCGCAAGGTTTTTGAAACGTTGTCGACCGTGTCGATCGCCGGATTGAGCCCGATCAAAGCATCGCCCGATCCCATCGACAGGCCAGTGTAGACCAGCAAGGTCATCGCATCGAGATCATCTGTCGGATGGTTGGGCTGCAAGCGTGACGACAGCGTGCCAACGGCACCGACATGCGTCCGCGCCGTCGCGCCGCGCTTCAATTTTTTGGCAGCCAGCACGAGATCGTGGATGTCCATCAGCTTGGCGACCCCCGCAGCCATCACACCGGTAAGCGCCGCACCGATCCGGCTGACTTCAGCTGACTTACCTTTCAAAATCTGGTCTTTGAGTTCGCCGATTGTCAGGTTCGCGATTTCAGCGAACGCTGCGCGGTCGATGTCGTAGTTGACGCGCATCACGCTATCGATGCGGCCCTGATCATCGACTAAGGGGTGATCGTAGATGTGCTGCAATGTCAGCAACGATAGGATTTTGCGTGCAGCCTCACGTTCGATGTCGTCGCGGGCGGCCAAGTCGCTCAAGCGATCGCCGGCTTTGTCAAAATCAGCCGCTCCCAACAGGGCTTTGAGACCGATGAACTGATAGTCGCGATCAAACACCGTCGTTTGATAGGTTTGATCGGCTTGTGGTGAAGGAATGTCGATCTCGCGCCATGGTGTCAGCATGATCATGCCCGCGCTCCTTAACGCTACTCTATCGTTGAATCGGCGCGTTTATCATAATCCATTGGCAAACTTCCGTTTCTCTATCCTGACTTATGAGCGCAAAAGCTACAAGTGAGCTTCGAAAGGAGCATTGCACATGGCGACTGCAGTGCGGTGGTTGTCATCACAGCCTGCTGACTTGACCTCGGGGGCCGACGGCGCATGATGGCTGAGAGACACGAAGACGGGCTGAGGGTCGGGGACAACACGGGTGCTCGCGCTGACACACAGGCGCGGCGCATTCCAACGACCAACTCGGAGGTTACGTCATGGCCAGCAGATTGCTCCACCCCGCGCCGATCTTGCAGCGCGATACTCCAACACCGCCCAGCGTCAAGCTTTCACCCGGCACCGATTTGCGCTGGCCGGCGTCGGCCATATGGCGCGCCGATGAACCCGCCGTCCGCACCATCACATTTGCCGACCTTCGGGATGCGATCCGACGCGGCATCGAAGATTTTTCAGCGATGCCGTCGCACACCATCTTCCTGTGCATCGTCTACCCGATCATTGGCATCGTTCTGTACCGGATGGCGTTCGGATATGGCGTGCTGCCGCTGATTTATCCGCTCGTCACCGGCTTTGCCCTGATTGGCCCGGTGGCCGCCATCGGCCTCTACGAACTCAGTCGGCGACGCGAACTTGGCCTTGAAGTGTCGGTGAGCAAAGCCCTTGAGGTGCGCCACGCACCGGCCTTCGGTGCGATTATTCTCCTTGGCTTTGTCCTGGCTGCGATCTTTTTTGCCTGGCTCTACACCGCGCAAACCATCTACACGCAGATTTTTGGACCCCAGCCGCCACAGACAGCCGCGCAATTTTTCAACGACGTCACGAGCACAGCGGCTGGTCGCCAGTTAATGATCGTTGGCAACGCCGTCGGTCTCGTGTTTGCCGTTGTAGTGTTGGCGATCAGCACCGTCTCGTTTCCGATGTTGGTTGATCGCGACGTCAGCGCTGCAACAGCGGTTCGCACTTCGCTGCGCGCAGCAATCGAAAATCCGCTCGTCATCGCGGCATGGGGACTGATCGTGGTGGTGTCACTGTTGCTCGGTGCCTTGCCGGTCTTCGTTGGTCTTGCCGTGGTGCTGCCGGTTCTCGGCCATACAACGTGGCATCTTTATCGCAAGCTCGTGGTGGCTTGAGCGCATGACGACGAAGCCTGCAACACAAAAAAGCGCGCGGCACACCGCGCGCTTTCTACTGTCTCAAAATTCATACCAGCCGGCCTGTAAGCCGGGTTCTGTCTGGAGCGTTGCCACTCCGCGACGGCCATTCATCTGGGACGCTTGTTGCCAAGCGCCTCGTGCAATCAACCCGGGCGGGAAACGTGAAGACGCGCCTCGCAGCGACGGTTGCCCGCCCTGCGCGCCCACCCCTATTTGATCTTGCTCCCGGTGAGGTTTGCCCTGCCGCAGACGTTACCGCCTGCGCGGTGCGCTCTTACCGCACCGTTTCACCCTTACCTCGTGACAACCCAAAGGCCATCGGAGGCGGTCTGTTTTCTGTGGCACTATCTCTGGGGTTGCCCCCGGCGGCCGTTAGCCGCCACCGTGTCGTCATGGAGCCCGGACTTTCCTCCACCGGACGCTGAGCTTCACGACCTTTAGGGTGCGCTTTCGCCATAACGTATTCCGGCAGCGGCCGTCCGGCCGGCTGGTGGCGTGATAAAGACGCTGCAGCCGTGAACGTCAAGCCGACGCGTGATGCTAGGTCGCCGGCTTCACCGCACGTTCTTAAAGAAACATCATCGACCTGCCGCTTCTGACCGCTGCGCCACTTCTTTGGCGCTAACTTCACCGGCGGCGATTAACGCATTGACACACCGAGGTGACAATCGCTGACCGGCAGAACGCATGCACGCACGCGCCTCGTCACTGTTGGGCTCAAATGACCGGCAGTTGGCATAGAAGTCTTTGGCGCAGGCAAATTTGACGCGCGTACTGACAGCGTTCGCGGGCACGGCGAGCAATATTGAAACCGCTGCGGCGGCCGCACACGCCACAAGTCGATTGATTTGGAACGCACCAGCGGCGGACGGTTCGATCATGGCAACCTCCGTTGGGCTCTCGAAGTGCGAGAGGCTATGGTCTAGGCGTTACCACGAGTTCGCCGATGAGCGCGAGACTCAGTGTCAGGACATAGCGTCGAGACACCAAGTTCATTGCGTCGGATAATTCATGGGCCAACGCAACGAAGCACTGACAGCATTGAGACACATAACCACAACGAATGAAACCGTTTTTCAGTTTCTGAATGACGCGAAATTACACATCGATTGCTGGTCATATCGTGGATTTACGGGGATCGCGGTTATCTCGTGAGGCGTGATAAGTTACGGGCTACACGACGGAGCTCATGACATCTCAACGTCGCGCGCGATCGGCGTTGATCGCCTGTGCCCAACCCAACATCGCTTCGACGCCGCGCGCTCCGACAAAATTCGCGCCATCGAGATCGGCATCCGTCACGTCAGCGCCCGTCAAATCGGCGCCGCTGAAGTTGACATTTGAAAGATCGGCACCAGAAAAATTCGCACCACGTAAATCGGCACCGGTAAATTGTGAAAACCAAAAGATGACACGTGTCAGATTTGCGCCTGTCAATCGCGCGCCTGAAAAATCGCAAGACTTCAGAACGTTTCGGGGTAACGTTTGCAACGTGCCTTGACCAGGCCGACCTTCCAGTGGACTAAAATCGGCTTTGGTCAGATCCGCACCACGAAAATCTGCGCCCGATAAGTCGGCCTGAACATGCACGGCTGTTAAATTGGCTCCGGCAAAGCGCGGTGCATCGGATAATTTCGACGTTGGATCTGAGTAAATTGTCGGGCGAAGGATCGTGGCACCGGTTAAATTGGCGCCAGCAAGATTGGTTCGGATCAACACCGCACGATCTAGTCGCGTGTTCGACAGATCAACGCCTGTCAGGTTAGCGCCGGTGAAGTCGGCGCCATAAAAGTCCGATCTTGCCAGCGACGCGCCTCTAAAATCTAGGTCGGACAAATCAAGATATGTCAGGTTGCGGCTCGAAAAATCAACCCGGCGGCCAGGCACAGCCGCAACCAAGGCCTGAGTGATCTGCAACGCCGTGAGGTCGGCCTGCCGCGATACCAGCCCGGTTTGTTCAGCACCGGTTGCGATCGCAGCCATGATCGAAAGTCCGGCGACGAAAACCATCAATCCGAATTTCATATGTCCGCCTCGTTGACCAGATCACCGACAGCATCATGCACGAAGCGCTGCATCAAGCGACGTGAAGTGACGACACCTCGGCAAGCACCCGGTCAAGTGTCTTTTCAGTCGAAACGTCAAGCCGCCCGTCAACGCGCTTTTGGCGGAAATGCAGCTGAAACGATTTAATGATGTTGGCCGTCGCCTGATCGAGCAGGCCGGTCACCGGCGCGTCGTAGCCAAACTGGCGCAGCCTGCGTTGCGCTGCGGCTATTCGGTCGTGGTGGTCGTTGAGGCCGAAGCCCAAATCCTCTGTGCGAATAGCCGCTGGCCGTATCGCCAATCCGACACCGCCGCGAGCGAGACGGGCCCAGCGGAATTTTTCGCCGGGGTCAATTTTTCGTCCGGGCGCGACATCGGAGTGCGCCAGTACACCATCGGGTGCAATGGCGTGGCGATCAACGATGTCTCGGCACAACGCCACGACGACGCGCATTTGGCGTGGGGAAAATTCTGGGTAGCCGTGCTCATGGCCAGGATTTTGAATCTCTATGCCAATGGAATGTGAGTTCACATCGGTTTCGCCGCGCCAATACGAGACGCCCGCGTGCCAGGCGCGCAACCGCTCTGGCACCATCTGCGTCACCGCGCCGTGATCATCGACCACATAATGACACGACACATGGCTCTCGGCCCGCGCCAGCCAGTCGATGGCTTTTTCAGCTGACGGCATGCCGGTGTAGTGCAAAATCAGCAGCGAAACCCGTGTGGTCCCTCGCCGCTCTTGCGTATTCTGAGCCGCTACGATCTGCGAAACGATCGCGGTGTCGGCAGTGAAGGTCACGAACTGCGCTCCAGTTGCCGATCGGCACGTTGGCCGCGATCGACGAGGATGGCGTCGTACGCGCTCGTCACCGCAGCCAATCGCCGTTGGGCCGCTGCCAGGAATTCAGGCGGCACGCCCTTGGCAACCAACACGTCGGGATGGTGCTGTTTGACCAACTCGCGATAGCGCGCCTTGATCGTGGCGTCGTTGGCGTCGGGCGCAACGTCGAGCACTTCGTAGGGGCTGTCGGGATCGACAACGAACGCGCGCCGTACACATCGAAATTGACAGTCTGAGATGCCAAATATTTTCGCCACATCGGCCAGATAGTCGTCTTCGGCTGGATGCAGCACGCCATCGGCGCTGGCGATGTGGAAAAGGCATTCCAACACCGAAATCTTGAGGTCGGTGTCGTCGCCGAGCATACGCGCGATTTTTCCAGCGTATGTATCGAAGCCCACCACATCCTGGCTGGCGAGCGCATAGACGCGGCGAACATTTTCGATCTCGCCGGGCGGCACTTCGAACTGTTGCTCGAAGGCGTGCGCTTCGATGTCGGACGATACACCGTCAGCCTTGCTCATTTTTGCAGCCAAACTGACGACCGCAATCGTAAAGGCGACACTTGAGGTGGCGGTGTGTTCAAAGCTCGTTTGTTCGAGCCCAAGTGTAGCGCGAAGCTGATCCATGGCGCTGCGCAATCCGCCGCCGTCGCTCAACCCCAAAACATTCTTGAGAACTTGCCAGGCCATCGCCGATTTTTATGTCTTCGCGGCTATGCTAAGCAGCGGCCGCCGGTGGTTACGGGCTGAAGCTTAACCTACAGACGACAAATCCGTCCTTAAAATTCTCGACAGTATTCTGGCAACAAAAGCAAAATCAGTCGCACGATGGCTGGTGTGCAACTCGCGAGTTGGCTGAGTTAGCGTTGCGGTGTTGGGTATTTGGCGGCTACGGCTATTTGCAGATCCGCATCATGCCGTCGCGGCCGTGGCGGGCGAGATCCATGTGGAAATGATCGGCGTGATTGCGGTCGTAGTTGGGCCCAAGCACCGTTGTAAACGTTTGGCAGGCGCCGTCATGCACGGCACGCAAGAACCTGCGCTCGCTCTCAGTCCCAGCCCAGCCGCCTTTGACGGTGATGCGTTCGCCGTTGCTCAGCGTAAATCTCGAAACGTCGAGCGCGTTGGCATAGCCGTGCTCTGACAACCGTCCACCCGAGACATGATTGATCGGCCGGCAGGAATATGATGCAGCCACCGTGACTTCGACGACCGACTGGCCATAATACTGCTGGGCGGCTGGTTCAACGACATCACGGACCCAGCGGTCGACCTGCGGGATCATCGGGCATCGCAACATGGCTGCTGGGCGTAGCGACACGCGGCCGCCGTCGGCCGCTGACATTTCGAACGGCGCTTCCGCCCCGCAGGTGCTTGGACCATTCAGTGCTGAGCGTTCACGGAGAAAACGAGTTTTGCGGACAGTGCCTGATGCAACACACGCGCGTTCCTCGGCCCCACGCCATGGCTCAACCTTGGCGACGAAGTCTGGCCCTCCGGTGCTGCAGCCCCACAGCGCTCCAGCTGACAACAGCAGGGCGGGAACAGCTTTCGCAAACCGGGACAAACGCAACACCATGGGCGGGGACGCTACCCTCGTTAGGCTTAACGTGGCGTTAAGGACCCCATTCCCTTAGTCACGATTCACCAACGTTAGAGCGCGTTTTCGGCTAATTTACGGTGCGCGTTTGGTCGTGCCAAGGCGACAGCGCGCAAGCCCGGCGGCCATCAATCGGGTTGAGCGCAGCCGATTCCACATCGTTGTATGGACAGCGTTGTGATGACCGAATTTTCGACGATGAACTAGCGATCGCTTTCCCGTTCAACGTCCGCAATGAAGGTGGCTACCGCGTCTTTGAAATGACGATCACCGACGGCTTTCATGTGTTCGCGCCCCGCAATCGTCAGTGCGCGACCATTTCGCAGCAGGGCAACCAACGCATCGGGCGAGCCACCGATCACGTCGTGCTCACCGACTGCCACCAAAACCGGACAGGCAATTTCTCCCACCATCTCGGCAGTCAATGGCGCACGGCTTGAGCGAATGCACGCTGCCAGCGCTCGTAGATCACTTTTGGTCTGTTCGGCGAAGGCACGAAATGTCCGCGCGGTCGGGTTGGTGACATCATCGATCGACGCGGCTTCGAGAGCGTGCGCGATCGGTCCGGTGCCAGCGATGCCGCGCACCATGTTGATGCCAAGCCCGCCAAACACTAACGACGCGACCCGAGCTGGATGCGACAGCGCGAGAAACGCCGCAATCCGCGCGCCCATCGAATAGCCGACGATGTGCGCCCGATTGATAGCCAAGTGATCAAGCAACCGGCGCGCGTCTTCAGCCATGAGCGGTGCGCCATATTCCGCCAAATCATAGAGTTTCGCACTGCCGCCATGACCTCGATTATCGAAGGCGATGACGCGTCGACCATCGGCCGACAACGCTTTGATCCAGCCCGTCGACGCCCAGTTCATCGCAATGTTTGACGCAAAGCCATGGATCAGCACGACCGGCAGACCTGCTTCGCCTTCGCGCGCGATTTGCTCGCCATGCACAGCACTATCAAAGAAGGAAATTTGAACGCCATCGCTGTCGAAGTGGCTGCGATGGCGATGATCGTCATTCATTCTCTGATCTCGTTGCAAGCGTTGGGTGACAAGCGTTTTTGGGCGGCCGCATGATGTTTGCCTATTTCCCTGCGGCGAATGGCTGGCTGCAGCGCCCCTACCCACCCAACGCAACGATCTCTATACTCGGATCGATCAGCATCGACGAACGGACAGAACCATGGCCGGCGCATTTATACCCCACTTCGCCAACGACAGCGGCGCCGAGCGTATTTTCATCGGGGTCAAAGAATTCAAGTGCATGGGCGCACGCGCACCTTTCGACCATCCCCACGTCTATCTTGACATGGGTCAGGACGGGCAGATCCTTTGCCCCTACTGCTCGACGCTGTTCATTCACGACGCGCGTCTAGCCGCGACCGAGAGCGACCCCAAGAACAGCCTCGTCGCCGACGCGGCCTAATACGATGACCGCTCGTGACCTGCCGGTGGCGATCGCAGGCGGCGGTATCGGTGGTCTAGCGACGGCACTTGCGCTGGCCCAACGCGGCCTTGCTTCGACGGTGCATGAAAAGCGGGCGGCCTTTTCCGAGGATGGCGCTGGAATTCAAATCGGCCCTAACGGTGTCCACGCTTTGCGCGCAATTGGCATCGCAGACGCACTCGCCGGAGTTGTGGCTGTGCCGGAGTGCATTGTGGTCCACGACGGGCGATCAGGCCGCATCCTCACCAAACTGCCCCTTAGCGCCTGGATCGAAGATCGTCATGGCGCACCGTATTGGACGGTGCAGCGTCCGCATTTGCATGCAGCACTGCTCGGTGCCGCGGAGCGCTCATCACTCATCACGTTGGTAACAGGGTCAGCCGTGGTCGGCTTCGACGAGCAGGCCGGACACATCGCGATTGAAACGCAAACCACCGCCTCGCAAGATGTGCAGCAGCCAGAACTCGCACACCGGCACGCCTGCGCGTTGATCGCCGCCGATGGCCTATGGTCGACGCTACGCACTGCGATTGGCCAACCCGTGCCATTGCAGCCGATCGGCAAAGCCGCCTACCGGACACTCTTACCGGCTGCGGCTGCTGCCCATTTTGAGATGCCAAACGCCGTCCACGTCTGGCTCGCGCCCGGCGCGCACGTCGTCCACTATCCGGTGAGCGGTGGCGCTGAGACGGCCTTCATCGTTATTGTCGACAACATCAACGCTTCAGCCTCATGGAGCACAGCCGCCACCAGCGACGCCGTTCTTGAGGGCGCGCGGGGCTTTTCCCGTCAACTTTACGACGTCATCGCTGCCGCAAAAGAGTGGCGCATGTGGTCCTTACAAAACCGTGCGCCATCGCAGACATGGTCGCGCGGCTGCGCTGCCGTGCTCGGTGATGCCGCTCATCCGGTATTACCCTTTTTGGCACAGGGCGGTGTTCTGGCGCTTGAAGACGCGGTTGTGGTTGCGCGGTGCCTTAGCCAACAGCACCGCGATATTCCGGCCGCGATGCGCGCTTACGCCCACGCCCGGCGAGACCGTGCTGCGCGCGTGGCAGCCGCCTCGGCCCGCAACGGGCGCATCTATCATTTGTCAGGTTTAGCGGCGTTCGCCCGCAATGCAGCGCTGGTTAAACTACCGCCGCAGTCGATCATGCGAAGCTACGACTGGCTTTATGGCTGGCGCGACCTTGCCGCCTGATTACGACGACCGGCTGTCAGTTTCATCCCGCGCTTGTTTTCGTTTGGCACGCTTCGACCGAAACAGCCGGATTCGCGCTTCGATCTTTGGCCAAACGCGCACGACCCAACTCCGCACCGGCCGGATATCGACCGCAAGAAGCATGATCCCAAGTGGTAACATCCAGGCGCCCAGCAGCGGCAAAAACGAAAATACACCGCCCGCGAGCAGCACAACCGCCAACGGCAGGCGAACCCAAATCATCTCGGGCCGGATGAGCCATGCGACCGCGACTGCCATGCGGTGTGGCAAGGATTCATGCAGGCGCTCCAGCAAGCGTTCAAACCGTTCTTCGGTGCGATCCGGTGTGCTGGCGCCCGAACGGTTGTGGGGCGTTGCTGGCGTCGATGCCGGAGGAGGCTTTGCTGGATCGTCCATTTGATATCCTTATCACACGGCGCTGATGTTGCCGCGGACCGGCCGATACCGAGGTTGTGCCTGCCAACGCAACACGATGCAACATTGAGATCTCGATCGTACTCTCTCAAGGCGAGCGCGGCCAAACGCTCCTATCGCTGATGGGCAGTCGTCCTCGGCGGTCGTGGTTAAGCGGGAACTCCACGCCACAGAGCCGCGTTCCACGCCATCGAAGCGCACCACCCACACCTTTGCGCTGCAGCTTGTTGGTGTTTCGACGGCGCTGCGCCGTTGATCGTTTGGCCGGTAGTGATTTGGAAGTGATGTGCGGCGCTGGCAAACCCAGCCCAATTGTAAGGTTTTGTTGTGATGATGATTTCCATACTTCACGTCATTCTCGTTTCATCGTCACTGGCAGTGCTTGCGGCGTTAATTTTGGCCGAAACATCAGCCGCCAGCCTCGCAAAAGTTCAATCGCGCGATCAGTCCAAACGCACAGCGTTGTGATCGCCGCCGAGTTGCAGCACCGGAACCAAGTTGGGGGCGTCACGTTTCACAGCTCGCCAGCTATGCGATCAAAGCACCTCGGTCGCATTGCGCAAAATCGCAGACCAACCGGGAGCGTGACATGAAAATCCAATCTCTCAACGACCTGTTCGTGCACACGTTGCAGGACATTTATTATGCCGAACAACAAATTCTCAAAGCTTTGCCTAAGATGTCGAAAGCCGCAGACTCTTCTGCGCTCGCGACAGCTTTCGACGGCCACTTGGCCGAAACCAAACAACAGATCGTCCGCTTAGACAATGTATTCAAAATGGTGGGCGTGAAAGCCAAGGGCGAAAAGTGTCCGGCCATCGACGGCATTCTTGAAGAAGCCAACGACCTAATGAGCGAAATCAAGGACCCCGATACACGCGACGCGGCCATGATCGCTGCTGCTCAAGCTGTTGAGCACTACGAAATCACGCGGTACGGGACTCTGGTGTCGTGGGCGAAGTTGCTCGGCATGGATGACGCGGCAAAGGTGCTCGCCCAGACTCTCAAAGAAGAGCATTCAGCCGATGTCAAGCTTACCAAGATTGCCGAGAGCAAGCTCAACAAAGAAGCTGCTGAGTGATTAGGCTCAGCGCTTTGGTTTAATAGTCCTCGGCGATGTCGGGGACTTTTTTTATGCGCCATTGCTGCGATAGCAAACACCGAACCCGCTTTGGTGCGGACGGAGGGACTCGAACCCTCACGCTCTTTCGAACTCAGGATTTTAAGTCCTGTGTGTCTACCATTCCACCACGTCCGCGAACCGGTGCCGTTATGGCTGGTGTTCCCGAAAACAGCAACGCCTTCGCCGTACGTGATTGCACATCAGATTATCGCGATGGTGCGCCGGTCGGATGCTGGACGTGTAAAATCGCCGCCCGAAGCAGCAGGTAGAGAAGCACGGCGTTCGTGATGTGCCACAACGCGTGGGTGCCACGGACGCGGCCTAAAAACTCCGTCATGGCGCACACCTCGAAGTCCAACGTCCGAAACGTGAGGGATACGGCAAAAACCAGGGTCGCCGCCGCGATGAGCTTGGCTGCCGGATGGCGGACGACGGCTAGCCCCATTGCCAAAATCAGCAACGCTAAAAAGGCTGGCGCATAGCCAAGCGATCCGTTCATGCAGCTGCGACCCGCAGCCGATGTTATTGGAAGCAACTCAGGTCCGCAGGTCACTGCGCCAGCGATCCGCATCGACAGCAAAAATGTCGCCAGTGCGAGCGCGATCCACAACCACGGCAAGGCCAAAAAGCGGCGCAACGCGAACACGATATACGCCAGCATAAAGATGCCAATGGGCGCAGTGTCGGCAACTGACGCCCATCGCGTCGCATAAGCATGGAACAGGAACGAGCCGACGCCGATAGCGAACACGAGCGCGATCAAAGACTGCACCGCGCTATCACCATTCGACGGTCCGTTGGCTAAGCGGTGAGCCCGGAATTGCAAAGCCGCGACCGAGGCTGCAACGATGAACGCTGCGTTGGACACCGCGTTGAAGGGCTCAGCCCAAAACGATGGGTCGGTGCCGCGTTCACAATAGTGAAAAAGTTGCGCTGACCAATCCATCTGTGCTGGCGCCTAAGGCGCCTCTGTCGAGGTTTTGACTTCGGGCACCACATCCAGGCCGCCCGATGCTTTGAGCATAAGCGTTCGCAATTCGTCAGGATTGTCGACGTCGATGGTGTGGGGGAACTTGGGGTCTTTGCCAACAAACTTGCTCAATACATCGCCGTCGGAATTCATGAAGATTGTGCGCGGCACATAGGTGCCATCCGGCGAGAAAGCGCCGTTGGTTGATTTATCAGCGTCGGCATCAATCAAAACCATGACAAAAGATTTCGATGCAGCAACGACGCCTGGATCTTTGAAGACCTCGCGATAACGCTTACACGCCGCGCACCATGGCGCATGGAAAACCATAATCGCAGTCTTGCCGCTGTTCGACGCTTCATAGATGCCGCTCTTGATGTCACGCCAGTTGATTTCAGCGCCATTCCACTCCGCAGCCAGATCCGGCGTCTTCGCCGCCAGCGGAAAAATCGCGAGCAACGAAGCAACAAACACAGCGAGGATCCGCGATATCATCCGACCATCTTTCCAAATTTACAGCGCACCACAACACCTGTGTTTTTTGTCGCATCTCAGGTGCGCTGACAAGACCAATGAGCCCAGTCGGCTCGTGTTCTTTGGATCTTGTCGCATTACAAAAACGTCATCCCTGCGCGTAAAACTAGTGGCACGGTGGTCGTTCACCAACCGGTGATCTGTGCATCACGCGCGATCACGGAAGCGGCCGTTTGTACCACGGCAACGTGTCTGGCAATCGCGATGGAACGGCCCTATCTCCTAGTCATCGGCAACGCGATCGATCGCGGTTCGCCACCATCATCTGGAGGAGACACGTCATGAAAATCTGGAACAAGCCAGCCGTGCGCGAGCAGGAAGTCGGCCTCGAAGTGACCAGCTACCTGCCAGCCGAAATCGACTTGATCTAAACGACGAAGGGCGCGCTCGCCGCGTCACAACCGGGGCCGATGTGGAAGCGCTTTGCCGCTTCATTCGGTCCCGGCCGTTAACCTCCCCCAATCAAAAAATTTGGAGACGCACCATGATCCGCACATTGGTCTTGACCACGCTTGCTGCAGCCGCCTTCGCAGCTCCGGCACTCGCAGAACAGTCCGCAGCCGCAGCTCCGGCTGAGACGGCGAAGGCTCAGGCCGCTGTACTCTCAGACGCATCGGGCGCTGCTGAAGCGCGCCAGCATCTGATCCGCCAGGGCTACTCGAACGTGTCTGAGTTGTTGCTAGAAAAAGGTCGTTGGGTTGGCACGGCGCTTAAGGATGGCAAGACGACGATCGTCGCCATCGACTTGCGTCGTGAGAAGCCAACCATCGAAACCAATTAATCGTTCGCCGGCAGCCTCAAAATTGAAAACGCCCAGTCGAAAGACCGGGCGTTTTTTATTGTTTCTAGATACTGGTCAGAAGCGGCGGCCCTACGCCTTTCCAGGCTCCGGCGCCATGACGCGGATGCTGAGTTCGCGGAGTTGCTTTGGCGCGACTTCGCTTGGCGCGCCCATCAACAGATCATTGGCCTGCTGGTTCATCGGAAACAGCGAAATTTCGCGCAGGTTTTTGGCGCCGACCAGCAGCATGACCATGCGGTCGATACCAGCCGCCATACCGCCATGCGGCGGGGCACCGTATTGGAACGCGCGATACATGCCGCCAAAGCGGGCCTCCACTACATCCGCACCAAGACCCGCGATGCCAAAGGCTTTGACCATGGTCTCAGGCACGTGATTGCGAATGCCGCCGGACGCGATTTCGAACCCGTTGCAGACGATGTCATACTGAAACGCTTTGATCTTGATGAAATCGTCGTTGCTCTTGGCGGCATCCAGGATCGCAGCACCGCCCTGCGGCATCGAAAACGGGTTGTGTGAGAAATCGATTTTCTTTTCGTCTTCATTCCATTCGTAGAACGGAAAGTCGACGATCCACGCCAGTGCGAAACGATTTTCATCGATGAGCTTGAGGTCTTGCCCGACCCGATCACGCGCGCTGCCGGCAAACTTGTAGAACCGCGCCGGATCACCGGCAGTAAAAAAGACCGCATCGCCGACCTTGAGACCCAGTTGATCTCTGATCGCCGTGGTCCGTTCAGGTCCGATATTTTTGGCAACCGGTCCAGCGCCGCCTTCTTCGCCCTCGCGCCAGAACACATAGCCAAGGCCCGGTTGGCCTTCACCCTGCGCCCATGAATTCATGCGGTCGCAAAACGCGCGCGATCCCCCGGTTGGCGCCGGAATCGCCCAAACCCGGACCTTTGGATCTTTCTCGATCATGCCGGCAAAGACTTTGAAACCCGAGCCACGGAAATGCTCGGTAACGTCCTGCATTTCGATCGGATTGCGCAGATCGGGTTTGTCGGAGCCGTATTTGGTAATCGCCGTGTCATAGGCGATGCGCGGCCAGCCGTTGGTCACAGGTTTGCCGTCGGCGAATTCTTCCAACAGGCCGGTGATGACCGGCTCCATGGTTGCAAAGACATCCTCCTGCTCGACGAAACTCATCTCAACATCGAGCGGGTAGAATTCGCCAGGCAGGCGGTCAGCGCGCGGATCTTCATCGCGAAAACACGGCGCAATCTGGAAGTAGCGATCGAAACCGGAAACCATCAGCAACTGCTTGTATTGCTGGGGCGCTTGCGGCAGCGCGTAGAATTTTCCGGCATGAACACGCGACGGCACGAGAAAATCGCGCGCGCCTTCCGGCGATGACGCCGTCAATATCGGTGTTGAGAATTCAAAGAAGCCGGCCTCCGACATGCGACGGCGGATCGATGCCGTGATGGCGAGCCGCTTCATGATGTTGGCATGCAGAGTTTCGCGCCGCAGATCGAGGAAGCGATATTGTAGCCGCAGATCTTCCGGGTAATCCGGTTCACCAAAGACCGGGATTGGCAACTCTTTGGCAGCCGACAGAACCTCGATTTCGGTGACGTAAATTTCGATGTCGCCAGTTGGCAAGTCGGAGTTGGAGGTGCCAGACAGGCGATCGCGCACCATGCCATCGATGCGAACGACCCATTCCGAACGGAGTTGTTCGGCGGCAGCGAAGGCCGGGCTATCGGGGTCGGCCACCACCTGGGTGATGCCGTAATGGTCGCGAAGGTCGATAAACAGCACGCCGCCGTGGTCACGAACCCGATGCACCCAACCTGACAGCCGTGCCGTCTGCCCCACATTGGCTTGGCGCAGGCCGCCGCAGGTGGTGGAACGGTAACGGTGCAGTTTGGCCTCGGACATGGCCCCTCGCCTCAAACAGAATGTAACGGGAAATCGACGCGGAAAAGCGCACGCTGGCCCTGGAAAGTCAAGGTAACCACGGTTTAGGCGCAGTTCGATCAAACGCGACAATCACGGCGTCGGCGATAGGCGACAACACCGGCATCATGGGCTATACGCGACGCGGCATGAACGTCATCACAACGACCCTTGATCTTCAATCTCTGTGCAGCACTCTGGCGACCGCTGACTTCGTCACGGTCGACACGGAGTTTTTGCGCGAGCAGACATTTTGGCCGCAGTTGTGTTTGATCCAGTTGGCGGGTCCGGGCGCTGAAGCCGTTGTCGATCCAATGGCCAGCGGATTAGATCTCGCGCCGTTTTACAACTTGATGGCCGACACGACCGTCACCAAAGTTTTCCACGCGGCCCGCCAGGACATCGAAATCGTCGTCACAAAGGCGGGCGTCGTACCAACACCTGTCTTCGATACCCAGGTCGCAGCCATGGTGTGCGGCTTTGGCGAAAGCATCAGTTACGTCAATCTGGTCAAAAAAATCGTTGGTTCCGATATCGACAAATCTTCGCGCTTCACCGATTGGAGCCGGAGGCCGCTGTCTGAAAAGCAGCTCGACTACGCGCTCGGAGATGTGACTCATCTTCGCGACGTCTACCTCCATTTGCGCCAGGAACTGGAAAAGACCGGGCGGGCCCAATGGTTGGAAGATGAGATGTCGATCCTGACCAACCCTGCAACCTACGACACCGATCCGGATAAAGCCTGGCAACGCTTGAAGCTGCGGGTCAAAGGCCGAAAATCGCTCGCCGTCTTGGTTGAGTTAGCGGCCTGGCGCGAACGGCTCGCGCAAGCGCAAGACGTGCCGCGTGGACGCATTTTGCGTGATGACGCGCTGTATGACATCGCCAATCAAATGCCGTCGTCGACCGATGCCCTCGGCCAGCTTCGAACGCTGTCTGATGGCTTTGCGCGATCGTCGCGTGCCCGCGAGATCATCGACGTCGTCAAGATCGGCTTGGCGCGCGATCCCAAAACATTGCCCAAGGTCGAGCGGACGGAATCGCTTTCAGCGGAAGCCACCGCGACACTCGAATTGTTGAAGGTGCTACTGAAATCAGCTGCCGCCGAGCATGGCGTTGCGCCGCGCATCATTGCCGACAGCGACGACTTAGAGCAGCTCGCAACGCTCGATGAGCCTGACATTGTCGCTTTGACGGGCTGGCGGCGCGCCTTGTTCGGTGAGGCCGCGTTGAAGCTCAAACGTGGCGAGCTCGCGTTAACGCTTGTCAATGGCGAGGTCCGCGCGGTCCCGACGATTCCCACCGCGCCGCTCTGATCAACCATCGGCGCACGAGTTATTTTCGCCCGGGATCGTAGGCGTTCTTCTGGCGCCACTCAGAAAAGAAATACGACAGGCTATCGTCAACGTCGTTGGGCAGCACGATCCGAACGGTAACGAGTTCGTCGCCATGACCACCGGTTTTCGTTCTGACGCCTTTGCTTTTCAGGCGGAAAACTTTACCCGAACTCGTGCCCTTGGGAATCGTTAAATGCACGCGACCTGACGGGGTTGGAACCTCGATTTTTCCACCCAAGATCGCTTCATCAATCGTAATCGGCAGATCGAGCAGAATGTCGTCGCCTTGACGCTTGAAATCGGGATGCGGCTTGATTTTAATTTCGACCAGCGCATCACCGTCTTCGATGCCCCCGACACCGGGCGCACCTTTGCCCTTTAGACGTAAAACCTGACCGTCGGTCACGCCTTCCGGTACGGCGAGATCAAGCACGCCGCCTTCGGGCAACGTGACCCGCTTCTTGGTGCCGACAACCGCTTCCAGAAATTCAATCTCGAGTGCGTAGCGCAAATCCGTGCCCCGAGCTCGACCTCCGGCAGCGCCACCAAAGACGTCTGAAAAAACGTTGCCGAAAGAAAAATCATCGAACCCGCCCGATGTCCGACCTCGCCCGCCGGGTCCCGGTCGCGCGCCACCAGGATAGGCGCCGCCCGGTTGTCCGCCAGCGCGCCCCCACATCGGGCGTCGCGGGTCGCCTTTGGCATCGATTTCGCCAGCGTCATAGGCTCGGCGCTTGTCGGGATCGCCGAGGATATCGTTTGCTGCGGTGATCTTTTTGAAGCGTTCAACCGCTGCCGAATTGCCGGGGTTGACGTCTGGGTGATTGGCCTTAGCGAGGGTGCGAAAAGCACGCCGGATCTCGTCCTCCGAGGCGCGACGGGACACGCCCAGAATGTCATAGAGATCGTCAGCCATCGAGGATGTCTTTAGGTCCGTTCAAAGGGTCAGCGCGGGGTATTCCAGCGCGCGTCGAGAGTGTAGCAGACAAAACCGCGATCCGTGCAGCCCCCGCCGTGCCGTTTCCCCAGTTTGCCAAATGGCGACGTCGAGCCAGGTCAGAAACCTCGTTGGCCATCAACAGTCGGGGCGGATCGAGAGGCGCCATCAGGGTCGATTTAACGCACACCAGGTGCGAACCCCGCTGCCGACTAGCGGCTGATCGTGACCACGGGCTTCATGCCAACGAGTGCTGCAAGGCCATCAAAGCGACGGCGTAACCGCTCGCCATCCAGACCGGCGTAGGCCTTGGGGATCGTCAGCACCAGCTTGCCCGGCTCGTAGCTCAGCGTCGTCTCGTCGATGACGCCCGGCATTCCAATCGACAACATATGGGCCGTGCGGATCGCTGACCCAATAATCCGGGCGCGGCGCTGGACCCGACGACTGACGAGCGCGCGCAGCCGGTCCGCCATCGGATCTGGACTTTCGTCAGACGTGTCGTGGCGATGATAAACCGCCAGCGCCAAGAAAATCCGCCCCGGGTGATCGACACCGCCAAGGCCGGCCTGCGCGATCATGTTCAGGCTTTGCTCGCCGCGATAATCCGGGTGCGCCCGCCAGCCAATGTCGGATAGCAGGCAGGCCGCATGACGCAATCGCTTTTCGTCGTCGGTCTCTTCGAAGTCTTTCGTATCGAAAATCTGATCGGTCCAGCGACATAATTCATAAGCGTTCGCCACCGACCGCGAGCGCAGCGTTGCGTAATCTTCACAAAAACTCAAAAGCGGATCACGACGACGCTCATGCGGCGACAACAACCCGTAGATCAGCCCTTCCCGAATGCCGTAAACTGAAAAGATCACGTTGCGCGGTTGCATTTGGCGCAGAAGTCGCTCGAGCAACAATGCGCCATAGGGCACGACTTCTCGGCGCGCGCGGGCAACATGGGCGAGACCCGTCAACTCTGTCAGCTTGCGCGACCTGCGGACACTCTCAGCGTAATCTTGCGCTTCGCGTCCGAGCAGCTTGTAGCCATGCATGACGCGGAGCGGATAATTTGCGCCTTCCATGTGCATTTTGGCCAGTGCGCGCCAAGTGCCGCCAACAGCATAAAAGGTTCGCCCCGCACCCTGCTTGACCCACGGCAGTGTGGCGATCGCCTGATCGACCACATCGAGCGCTTTTTCGATTTTGTTGCCGGTGGTGTCGATCAAGCGCAGCCCGCCGAGCGGCAAGGTCGTGGCTTGTTTGAGTTTATCGCGTTCGAGGTCGATCAGTTCGAGGCTGCCGCCGCCCAGATCGCCCGCGATGCCGTCGGCATCGGTGAAGCCCATCATGATGCCTTGCGCTGCCAACCGCGCTTCGCGCTCACCCGACAACACATCAATCGAGCAACCGGCGGCCTTTTCACCGCGCTGGATGAAGTCTTTTCCGTTTTTGGCTTCACGAACGGCGGCGGTCGCAATGGCCTTGACGTTCTTGACGCGCAGCACGCGGTTGATGGCGCGAAACCGTGTCAGTGCGGCAATGGCTCGATCGATGGCGTCTTCACTCAAGCTGCCGGTGGTTGCGACCGAGCGGCCAAGACCACACAACACCTTTTCGTTGAACAACGGCGTTGGTGCGCGCACCGCCCCCTCATAGACGACGAGGCGCACGGAGTTCGAACCAATGTCGATGATCCCTATCGGCTCAAGGTCGTTCGATCGCGCAGTGTTCGCGAGGAGATCCTTTAGGCGGGTCACGAAGGGGTCCTTCACGCGGGCTGAGTGTCAGGAAGTCTCGCCAAAATGCGGCGGGTGATCTTCCTTTAGCGATTGTCCGCGACCGGACAACGAGGGGTTGGTCATAAAATACTTATGGGCGTTGAAGGGTTCCTCGTTCGGTCCAGCCACAATGCGCGTGCTGGTGCCGTCTGAATTGATCCGCCAGCTCTGTTGATTGTCCTTGAGATTAGCAACCATGATCTGGTCGAGAATTTGCGCGTGAACGGTCGGATTTTTGATCGGGCACATGGCCTCCACCCGGCGATCGAGGTTGCGCGGCATCATATCGGCCGAGCTGATGTAGACCGCAGCGTTAGGCGATGGCAAATCCTCGCCATTGCCGAAACAGTAAATTCGGGCGTGTTCGAGAAAGCGCCCAATGATGCTCTTGACGCGGATGTTGTCAGACATCCCCGGAATACCCGGCCGCAGGCAGCACACGCCGCGCACCACCAGATCAATCGGTACGCCCGCGTTGCTCGCCTCATAGAGTGCCGAAATGATCTGAGCATCGACTAGCGAATTCATCTTCATCCAAATACCGGATGGCTTGCCAGCCTTCGCGTTTTTGATCTCGTCCGCGATGTGCGCCGTGATCCGGTTGCGGATGCCGTGCGGGCTCGCCGCCATACATTCCAATTCGGCTGGCTCGCCGTAACCGGTGACGAAATTCAGAATCCGGGTGACGTCGCGGGCGATGTCGGGGTCGGTCGTGAAAATCGACAGGTCGGTATAAACGCGCGCCGTTTGCGGATGATAATTGCCGGTCCCGATGTGGCAGTAGGTGGTGAGCTCTGTGCCTTCCCGGCGCACGACGATGCCGAGCTTGGCGTGGGTCTTCAATTCGGTGAAGCCGTAGACGACGTGAACGCCTGCACTCTCCAGATCGCGCGCCCAGCGAATGTTCGCCGCCTCATCAAATCGCGCCTTCAATTCAACAACAGCCGTAACGGACTTGCCAGCCTCCACCGCTTCCTTCAGCGCTTGCACGATCGGACTGTCACGCGACGTGCGATACAGCGTCCACTTGATTGCCATGACGTTGGGGTCCGCAACGGCCTGGCGCAGATACTGCACGACGACATCGAAGCTTTCATAGGGGTGATGGACAACGATATCTTTCTTGCGGATGGCTGCAAAACAATCGCCGCTGAATTCCCGGATGCGCTCTGGAAAGCGAATCGGGAACGGCTTGAACTGCAGATCAGGACGATCATTCACGATCAGTTGCGAGGTGTCGGCTAGCGCCAAGATCCCATCCTTGATGAACACGCTTTCGTCGCGAACTTCGAGCTCCTCGATGACAAATTTGCGCATGCGCTCGGGCATTCGCGCCTCAAGTTCGAGACGGATGACGTTGCCGCGCCGACGCCGCTTGAGCTGGCTTTCATAGGAACGGACGAGATCTTCAGCCTCTTCCTGCAATTCGATGTCGCTGTCGCGGAGAATGCGGAAGGCGCCGCGGCTCTTGATGTCGAAGCCGGTAAATAGTTCGGTTAAAAACATGCTGATCATGTTTTCGATCTGCATGAAGCGGATTTCTTTCGGCTTTGATGGATCGACCTCAAGGCGAATAAACCGTTCCAGTTGACCCGGCACGGGAATGAGCCCGCTCATGGCCTTCAGATCAGAGCGCCGCACCATCTCGACGACGATCGACAATCCTTTGTTCAAGATGAACGGAAATGGATGCGCGGGATCGGCTGCGATCGGCGTCAGGATCGGAAACACGTGCGTCATGAAGAGCTTTTCAAGCCAGTCGCGCTCGCGAGCCGTGACATCCTCTGGCTGCAACACGAACACGCCAGTTTCAGAAAGTTCGGAGACCAGTTCCAGCCAGGTTGCTTGCTTCTCTGCGACCAGTTGGGCTGCGAATTTGTTAATCGCAGCCAGTTGCTGCATGGGCGTGGCGCCGTCGGCCGAGAGCGTCGTCACGCCGGCCTTGACTTGTCCGTAAACGCCAGCCGCCCGCACCATATAGAATTCGTCGAGGTTGGACGCGGAGATCGACAAAAATCGCAAGCGCTCAAACAATGGATGCGATGCGTTGCGAGCCTCTTCCAAGACGCGGCGATTAAATTGCAGCCACGACAGCTCACGATTGTAGAACCGGTCTGGCCCTTGCGGCACCTCAAGCACGGCTGCTTGAACGGGGGACTTCGCGCGCTGCGTCGCCATTCGGGTTTCCTTGTCGAAGTTACGTCGATCCGATGATCTGATCCAACGATTTGGAGCCAACTGCGATATCGGGTCAGCAACGGCCTCGTCTCGACCTAGCATCGCGGCTTTACGCCGGACAAGAGGCACGCCGTTTTTTACGGCCTCGTGACAGGGGTCTGGGGTGTATCGACGGTGATCGCAGACCTACCGTGCGGCAGTTTCAAGCACAGCTGCAACAAGCGGCCGCGTGACCGCTTTTTGCTGGCTTAAGGCAGCCCGATCAATGTCGCACACAAGCCGCTGCGCCGACGCCATCGATCGCTCCATCCGCAACAACATGTAGTCGACAATATAGGGCTCGATCGCAAGTTGACGATCAGCAAACAGCTTAACCAAGACAGCGCGAAGCAAAGCGTCATCGGGTGGTGCAATCATCGCGAGTGGCAAGGCTTTGAGCCGTGACGATAGATCCGGCAACGAAAGCGCAAGGTCACCTGGCGCACTCGGCGCGGTCAGCAGCATCGCAAAGCGCTGTTCGCGGACGATATTCAATAGATGAAACAACGCCGCCTGATCTACGATGGCTTCGATGTCTTCGACAATCAGCGCACTCGCTGCAGCCAGCGCTGGCACCGCCTCTTTGGTGAGATCGGCGGCGGCAATGGACGCAGCGCTTGTGCGCAGCCGCCAGACGTTGGCGAGATGGCTTTTGCCGCACCCGTGATGGCCTGCAATGATCGCGGCTCCAACCGGCCAGTCAGGCCAACGATCGACCAAGGCGACCGCGGCGGCATTCGAATTGGAGACAAGAAAATCTTCAAGGCCAAGCGCTGGCCTGTGGGGAAGCTCGAAGACCAGTTGGTGCGGCTGAGCCGGCATTTTTTTTCCGCGGGTCAGTGATATTTAATTCAAGCGCCGGTGAAAGCTCACGGCGCGGTGCTGTCCACGCCATGATAGACCGACGAGCCCCTGTAGGTTTGCAATGCGGCGCGGACAAGGACGCCGAGGGCTGCAGCAACCGGCACAGCCACCAACAACCCTAAAAATCCAAACAGATAACTGAAGGTCAGCAAGGCAAAAATCAGCCAGACCGGATGTAGGCCGATTTTTGATCCAACAATGAGCGGCGACAACGCCGCCGCATCAAGAGCTTGGCCAGCCAAAAACACGCCTGGCACAAGCAGAACCGACGTCGTATCGGGCCAGAATTGCAGCACGGCCATGATGGTCGCTGTGATTAGTCCCAGCGCCCAACCGGCAAACGGAATGAAGCTCAATACCCCGGTCAAAAGTCCGATCAGCAAACCATAGCGCAACCCAAGCGCGCTCAGTGCAACGGCATAAAAAATCGCCAAAACCAAGCAAACGAGACCCTGGCCACGAATGAACGCCGACACGCGCTGATCAATTTCAGTTGCAAGTCGGCGGAGGTGTGGCGCTTGCTGGCGCGGCAACCAACCGTCAACAGTCGCGATTATTTTTGGCCAGTCGAGCAAGGCGTAAAAGAACACCAGCGGCGTCACCAGCATCAGTGATAAAAAGCTAAAGGCTGCCGTGCCCTGGTCCCAGACCGAACGCGCAACATTCGACAGCAGGCCCGGCAGGCTTTCAGTCAACCCTGCCATGGCTTTCGAGACAGCCTCTTGAACCGCTGGTAGGCGATCGCCGAGCCGCTCGCGCGCCGCTTCCTCGACGACGATTTTTAAGCGTGCCAATTCGCTCGGTAGCGCATCGATAAAGCTTGCCACCTGCTGGGCAAGGAGCGGCAGCAAAAACACAATCGCGAGTGTGACCGAAACGATGCTGATCAGCAAAATGAGGGTCGCAGAGAGCCAGCGTGGAACGTGCATCGCGGATAGGCCATCGACCAGCGGATTGAAGAAGTACGCGAGCGTCAAACCGATCACGAATGGCAACAGCACCGGCGCCAAAAGCTGGATCGCGAAACCGACGGCAAGTGCCGCCAAAATCCAGAATACGACGTTGCGCTCGATGCTCATGTCCCCACCTCCGTTATGCGTCCGCCCA
>JANMII010000013.1:0-15768 GCA_031375665.1 Hyphomicrobium sp. | reverse complement strand
GCAAAACACAACGGCAAACAGACGCTTGCATCGCTCTTGGCCAAGCGGCCGTGCGGTGACGCAGTCGACCAGTGGCGCGACCAAGAAAATGAAAAAAACTATCGTTCAATATCTTTACGTCCCGACCATGTTGATCGGGTTACCTGTCGCGGCGTTGGCAATCGTGGCAGGTGGACATTCGTATGTGTGGTTGGCGCCACTACTCGGACTTGCCTTTGCGATGGCGTTCCTCGCCGAACGCGTGGCACCGTTTTTTGAAAACTGGAACGAGCACCCCGAGCACGGCGACACGAAAGCGAATCTTCTTCACACGCTGATCTACGAGCAATCGACTGTGAACGGGATCGTTTTGATCCCCTTGATCACGTGGTTGTTTCCATTTCAAGGTATTTGGCCGACGGAGTGGCCGCTAGCCGCTCAGTTTATCATGGCGTTCCTGATCGCGGATTTTGCATTCATGATGATGCATTATCTCAGTCACCGCGTTGCGCCGCTGTGGCGGCTTCATGCCGTGCATCACGGCGTTGGTCGCCTGTACGGCTTTAACGGGATTGTGCGTCATCCCTTGCATCAATCGATCGATATGATTGTTGGCACTCTGCCGCTCGTCATCATGGGAATGCCGGTCGATGTGGCCGTGATGCTGGGGTTCATGATCTCGATCACGCTGATCGTCCAACATTCCAACGTCGACGCCAAGCTCGGGCCTTTCGAAGGTCATTTATCGATTGGTCGGTTGCATCATCTCCATCATGTCAACTGGGGGACGGAGGGCGATTGTAACTTCGGCCTGTTCCTGACCGTGTGGGACAAACTGCTTGGAACGTTCAACCCGAACCCATCGCGACCCATCACCGAAAACGACATGGGACTAGATGAAGTGCCGAATTTTCCCCGGCACTCGTTCCTCGAACAGATGATCTTTCCGTTCGTCTATAAGCCCGGCGCCGGTGAGCCTGACCGCTATCGCATCGCAAAGCCAACACCGGCTCAAGAAGCCAAGGCGCATGTCGAGCGGTTGCACGCTGCGGAATAGCTGCTGTTGACCTGCGGCCTGATTGGACAAAGGCCGCGCTGGCACGAGCGCGGCCTTTGTTTTTCGTCGGCGAACGATGCGGCTCGTTCAAGTGTTCATTTGCTGGAAGAATTCGCCGTTGGTCTTGGTTGAGCGCAGCTTATCGATCAAGAATTCGATGCCATCCTGCGTGCCCATCGGGTTGAGGATACGCCGCAAGACGTACATCTTCTTGAGCTGATCTTTCGGCACCAAAAGATCTTCTTTGCGCGTGCCGGACTTCGCAATGTCGATCGCTGGAAACACCCGCTTGTCGGACACTTTGCGATCGAGCACGACTTCCGAGTTACCGGTGCCTTTGAATTCTTCGAAGATCACTTCGTCCATGCGCGATCCGGTATCGATCAGAGCGGTTGCAATGATCGTCAATGATCCGCCTTCTTCGATATTGCGAGCCGCACCGAAAAACCGCTTCGGACGCTGTAATGCATTGGAATCAACACCGCCCGTTAGCACCTTACCAGACGACGGCACAACGGTGTTGTAGGCACGACCCAGGCGCGTGATCGAGTCGAGCAGAATGACGACATCGCGTTTGTGCTCAACGAGACGCTTGGCTTTCTCGATGACCATTTCTGAAACTTGCACGTGGCGTGATGGCGGCTCATCGAACGTCGACGAAATCACCTCGCCCTTGACCGAGCGTTGCATGTCGGTGACTTCTTCCGGCCGCTCATCGATCAACAGCACAATCAGATAGCACTCAGGGTGGTTGGTCGTGATCGAGTGGGCGATGTTCTGCAACAGAACCGTTTTGCCGGTTCGAGGTTGCGCGACGATCAGAGCACGCTGGCCTTTGCCCATCGGCGCGACGATATCAATGACGCGCG
Source organism: Hyphomicrobium sp. (assembly GCA_031375665.1). Taxonomy (GTDB): domain Bacteria; phylum Pseudomonadota; class Alphaproteobacteria; order Rhizobiales; family Hyphomicrobiaceae; genus Hyphomicrobium_B. Next base: position 13,863 of record JANMII010000013.1, on the reverse strand, counting down.
GTGACAGATCTTTGATAGTCGGATCTTCAATTTCGAGTTTCAGCCACTCGGTTGGGTACAGCGGCGTTAGATTATCGAAATGGCTCTTGTGCTTGGTCTTTTCTGGGTCTTCAAAATTGATGTTTGAGACCTTGAGAAGCGCAAAATAGCGCTCGCCGTCTTTCGGTGAGCGGATTTGACCTTCAACTGTATCGCCCGTGCGCAACGCGAAGCGCCGGATTTGCGACGGCGAAACATAAATGTCGTCGGGGCCTGGCAGATAGTTGGCTTCAGGTGAGCGCAAAAAGCCAAAGCCATCTTGCAGCACTTCGACGACGCCAGTGGCGGTGATTTCGGTCTCTTGCGCGGCCAGCTGCTTCAACGTCGCAAACATCAACTCTTGCTTGCGCATTGTCGACGCGTTTTCGACGCCAGCTTCTTCGGCAAACGTGACCAGCTCGGCGGGAGACTTCCGCTTTAAATCTTCGAGCTTCATATCCTTCATGAAATACTCCGGGGCCGTAAATCGGCCGGGCAGGGACAGGTGGGAGGAACGGCGGATGAACGAGCCTTGAGCAAAGCGGGCGCTTCACGATGGCAGCGTTGGTCGGCTTGGCGCCAACCGGCCACGACGGGGGAACCGTCGGACCTTAGTCCTGAAGAGGAATGGGAGTGGTATAACAGACCGTCGCCGATCTGCATAGGTTCAAAACGGCTTCACGATCACCAGGATGACGATCGCGATCATTAAAACCGTCGGTATTTCATTGACGATCCGCCAATGCCGCGGCGGCTTGGTATTTCGATCTTCAGCAAAGGCGCGCGCTGCTGCCGAGAAAGATCCATGCACCCCCGACAGTCCAAACACCAAAGCAAACTTCGCGAGAAACCATCCGCTAGCCAAGTGACCGCCGACATACCCAAGCCATAAACCCAGAACCCATGAAATGATCATCGCTGGCGTCATGATGATTTTCAGCAAGCGCTGCTCCATGACCTTGAAGGTCTCGGATTGTTGAGATCCGACCGGCGCCTCACAGTGGTAGATGAACAAGCGGGGCAGATATAGCAGCCCGGCCATCCACGAGATGATGGCCACCACATGGATCGCCTTGATCCACAGGTACGCAGCGTCGCCGAGCGCCAGCATGACGGTTGCAACCGCAACGACTGTGCCAGTCAGCGCAAGCCCCGCACGTTTTCCAGCCGAAGCGCCAGCCGATGCTGGATTGTTCATTGGCGAGGTCATGCCGCGTTTGCCACTACGATACCTTGTGCTCGCGGACACGCTTCACAAGCTGTGCGACATGGTCTGGCGGTGTTTCAGGCACGATGCCGTGGCCGAGATTGAAGATGAACCGTTTGCCGTCCATCTCGTCAAGAATTTCATCGATGCGTTCGTTCATCTGGTCGCCGCCCGACACAAGCAACAGCGGATCGAGATTTCCTTGAACAACCACATCTTCGTCTTCGAACGCTTCGCTCATGACCCATGGCGGCGTTGCCGTATCGCAGCCAATACCGTTAACGCCGGTCTCGCTGACGTACCAGCCAGACATGGGTCCAGCGCCGCGCGGAAAACCAATCACAGGCACATTGGGATGCTTGGCTTTAATGGCCGCCCGAATGGCTTTAGTCGGCTCCACCACCCAACGATCGAATTGATCATCGGGTAAACTGCCAGCCCAGGTGTCGAAGATCTGCAGCACGTCCGCACCGGCTTTGACCTGACCATCGAGATAGTCGATCGACGTTTCAACCAACATATCGATGAGCTGTTGGAAGCCGACCGGATCGCGATAGGCCCACAGACGGGCCTTGGCTTGATCGGTCGATCCTTCGCCTTGAACCATGTACGTCGCAACCGTCCACGGGGCCCCACAAAACCCGATTAATGCCGTTTCGCGCGGCAAATCTTGCCGCAACCGCTGTACCGTTTCCCACACAAGCGCATACTTCGCTGCCGTTTTTGATACGGCGAGTCGGCTGAGATCCGCAACCTCGCGAACGGCCTCTAAACGAGGACCTTCACCCTCAGCGAACGTCAAGTGTTGGCCGAGCGCATCGGGCACAACCAAAATATCTGAAAACAAAATGGCGGCATCGAAGCCGTAGCGCCGGATCGGCTGGAGCGTGACCTCGGCTGCAAGTTTCGGTGTGTAGCATAAATTCAAGAACCCACCGGCCTCGGTGCGCGTCGCGCGATACTCAGGCAAATAGCGACCAGCCTGACGCATCAACCAGATCGGCGGTGGCGATACCGCATCGCCCCGAAAGGGTGCCAGAAAACGCCGCTCAACGGTCGATGTTTCGGACTTTTGCACGGCGGCCTTCCCTTCACTTGAAACTTAGAAAAGATCTTTGAATCTTTCTATTATGACTCTTACCGCGTTGGTTAACGGTGATTAGCCGTTTGCCCCAAGCTTGCCCACAACTCGTCCAAGTCACAAACTTCGGCCGACGAGGTCTAGTCCGGCTTTCGCCCCAAAAGCAATAGAGCGCGAAACCTGTCTGCATTCAGGAACTTGCGAGATTGATGCGTCACCAACCCGATGGCACGACGTGTTGATAAGCCAGGGATGAAGGGCAGATGACGAGGTTGAGCTTGAGTACCGGACTTTTCGGCATAAGACCATTCACGCCGGTCTCGATGTGGGTATCTTGGTCCGCTTCCAGCAAGTTGTTGTCTCAACCTGGCGCGCGGTCAGACCGAGAGCTGAAAACGTCGAAGTTCTGCACAGCTTACGCGGACGTTCCGGAAAGACCAAAACGATGACCCTGCCCAGTCAATTTCATATGCATCTGGTGTCTGACGCGACCGGCGAAACGCTGGCAGCAATCGCGAAGGCAGCCGCCGTTCAATATCCGATGGTGCGTCCGATCGAGCACATGCATCCGTTGGTTCGAACACAGCGCCAACTCACACGCGTCATTTCAGAGATCGATAAACAGCCGGGCATCGTGCTCTACACGATGGTCAATAAATCGCTGGTTGAACAGTTGGAGCAACACTGCAAAACGCTGAAGGTGCCGTGCCTCGCGGTGTTGCAGCCGATCATGCAAGTGTTTGAGAGCTATCTTGGCGCACCCCATACGCCGACGGTCGCGGGTCAGCACGTCCTTGATGCGGATTATTTCCGACGCATCGATGCGATGAATTTTACCATGGCGCATGACGATGGACGCTTACCGGACAACCTGAGTGATGCCGACATTATCGTTCTTGGCATTTCGCGAACCTCGAAAACACCGACCAGTCTTTATCTCGCGCAGCGCGGCTATAAGACCACCAATTTGCCGTTGGTGCCCGAAGTGGCGCTGCCCGAAAATCTCCTAGAGCCGCATTCAGCTTTTGTTGTGTGCTTGGTTGCCAATGTTGATCGGATCGCCGATGTCCGCCGCAACCGTGCAGTTCTCATGGCCGATCGCGATCTCAATTCGTACGTCGATCGCGACGCCATCACGGCTGAGATCGCGTTTACGCGCAAAGTTGCGGCGCAATACGGATGGCCCATCATCGACGTGACCCGAAGATCGATCGAAGAATCCGCCACCATGATCCTCAAGTTGCTTCACGATCGCCAGCGCGACAAGAAAGCCGAACGCGAGCCCGTCCATGGACAATGATAACACGCCACGGTTGATCCTAGCGTCAGCGAGTGTCGCGCGCCGATCGATGATGGAAGCCGCCGGTTTAACATTTGACGTCGTCCCAGCCGACGTTGATGAAGGCACGATCCGAGCGTCCATGATGTCGGAAAGTGACTGCGTCGAGGCTGGTGATTTGGCGGCTGTCCTGGCGGTGGAAAAAGCTATGGCGGTGTCAGCGCTTCATCCATCGTGTTACGTCATTGGTTCAGATCAGGTGTTGGCGCTGGGACGTCACATGATCACCAAAGCGGCAACGCGAAGCGAAGCGCGGGACACGCTCGATCGGCTGCGCGGCCGCAGTCATGAGCTGGTGTCGTGTGCCGCACTGGTGCGCAATGGCGAGGTGATGTTCCACTGCTCGACCACCGCACATTTAACGATGCGCCGGTTTAGTGATGCGTTTCTTGAGACCTACCTCGATACCATAGGCGATCGCGTGTTGACGACGGTCGGCTGCTATCACCTGGAAGGACCAGGCATTCAGCTGTTCGACCAGATTGACGGCGACTACTTTACGATTTTGGGCCTGCCGCTGGTGCCACTGCTGCACCAACTACGCGCACTTGGTGTCGTGGCAACATGATCCAACCATCTAAAAAAAATGCCTGCGTGGTTGGGTGGCCGATCACCCAATCGCGCTCGCCGTTGATCCACAGCTATTGGCTCGAGACCTACAACATTGCTGGCAGCTACACGAAAGTCGCCGTCGAACCTGAGCATATTGATCGCTTTCTAACCAGTTTGGCTGAGCGCGGGTATGTCGGATGTAATGTTACGGTCCCGCACAAAGAGATCGCTTATCAACGGGCCGCAATTAAAGACGCATCCGCCGTCGCGATCGGTGCCGCCAACACGATCTGGCTGCAAGACGGCCGATTGGCGTGTTCCAATACTGACAGCTACGGCTTCATGACCAATTTGACGACCACAGCTCCGGCGTGGACGACGGTCGATGGCGCGGTGCTCGTGTTGGGGGCCGGTGGGTCGGCACGGGCGATTGTGTACGGTCTGATGCAAAGCGGGCGGCGCGACATCCGGGTTTTCAATCGCTCGATCGAACGGGCGGACGCGTTGGCCGATCATTTTGGCATCGGCGTAACAGCGCATGCCTGGTCGACGCGCAATGCCCACGTCGGCGATGCAGCCTTGATCGTCAATACGACAACGCTTGGCATGAACAACATCGATGATCCCGACATCGATGTTGCCTCCGCGCCGGCCGCGTGCATCGCGGCTGATTTGGTTTATGTGCCGCTTGAAACGCGATTTCTTCGCGCTGCGCGGCATCACGGTCTGGCGACTGTGGGAGGGCTTGGCATGTTGTTGCATCAAGCCGTACCGGGATTTGCGCAGTGGTTTGGCGTAACGCCCGAGGTCACAGACGACCTGATGCAGCGGATTGCGCTCGATATCGAGGCTGCGTGATGGTGATCATCGGACTGACCGGATCGATGGGCATGGGTAAATCGACCGCGGCAGATCGTTTTCGATTTCACGATATCGCCGTGTTCGATGCCGACGCTGAGGTCCACCGGCTTTACGAGGGGCCATTGGCTGACGTGATCGAAGTGGCTTTTCCAGGCACAACGACCGACGGCCGGGTCGATCGGGCGAAGTTATCGTCGGCGTTGGTTGCAGCGCCGAACCGATTTCGCGATCTCGAAGCTATTGTCCATCCAGCCGTTCGTGCGCGGCAGGCCACATTTTTGCGCGAAAACGCCAGACGTGGCGCCACGTGCGCCTTACTCGAAATTCCATTGCTGCTGGAAAGTGGCGGGCAAGCGATCGTCGATGTCGTTGTCGTGACCAGTGCGCGGTCGGATATTCAGCGCGACCGGCTGTTGGCGCGACCGGGCATGACGTCCGATAAACTCGCGACGTTGCTCGCGCGCCAGATGCCGGATGCCGAAAAACGCCGCAGGGCCGATGTCGTGATTGATACCAATGGCACTATCGCGGCCTGTCACACACAAGTGGATGCGTTGCTTGCAAGGCTCGCCGATCTGCCAGCGACCGCCTATGATCGCCACTGGCGCTAGACGAGACGTCTGGCGCCTGTCACGGGGTGGGCACGATGCGCGAGATTATTCTCGATACCGAAACAACAGGGCTCGATCCGAAAAAAGGCGATCGCGTCATCGAGATCGGTTGCGTTGAAATTTACAACCGCATCCCAACCGGTCGCGAGTATCATTGCTTTATCAATCCACAACGTGACGTTCCGGCGGAAGCTGAAGCGGTCCACGGTCTCTCGACCGCGTTTTTGCGTGATAAGCCGCTGTTTGGCGCGATTGCGAAGCCGTTTCTCGAATTTATCGCCAACGATCCGCTGGTCATTCACAACGCCACGTTCGACATCGGTTTTTTGAACGCTGAACTTGAACGGCTAAGGCTCAAAGCCATCTCGATGACGCGCGTGGTTGATACCTTGGCGCTGGCGCGACGCAAGCATCCAGCTGGCCCCAATACACTTGACGCGCTGTGCAAACGGTATGGTGTCGATGGCTCGCGTCGTACAAAGCACGGTGCCTTGGTCGATAGTTTGCTACTAGCTGAAGTTTACGTTGAATTGTTGGGCGAGCGGCAGGCGGCCTTTGGCCTTCACAGTGCTGCAGCGGCGGAAGCTGAAAGGGCTGGTCGCAACGCGCTTTCCGGCGCACAAGCGGCACGAATCAGGCCAGCGCCGCTGGCTGATCGGATCGGCGCGCCCGACCGGGTCGCGCATCGCAGCTTTATCGAAACGCTTGGGGCAAAAGCCGTCTGGTTGAAATACTGGACGACAAACGCCGACGACAAATCCTAAGTAAGCGCCATGAGGCGTCAAAAAATTAGCCCCACGTCTTCAATCAGGCGTCGGCTTTCGCCGACTTACGCTCTTGCTGGCGGCGCATGAACAACCCGGCAAAATCGATTGGGTCGAGCAGCAGCGGTGGGAACCCACCTTCGCGTGTCACGTCGGCGACCAAGCGGCGCAAAAACGGGAAGATCATCGACGGGCCCGAGATCAGCAAAAACGGCTGCAGCGCTTGCTCTGGGATGCTCTCGATTTTGAAGAGGCCAGCGTAGACGGCTTCAAGCACATAGATCGTGCCAAGGTTGTTCTCAGCCGTCGCCTTCAGCTCGATCGCGCTCTCGTACAGGTCGCCCTCAATACGCTGGGCGTTGACGTTGACTTCGACTTGCAAATTGGGTGTCTCGCCGCCGCCTGATAGCAGCTTGCGGACGTTCGGGTTTTCAAACGATAAGTCTTTCAAATATTGGCTAACGATTTTTGCTTGGATTGGCGTCGAGGGGTCGGGCTTGGCGACCTCACCAGTACCGTTCTTGCCGTTCACTGGCTCTCCCATCGTCGTCTCCCAACTCTCCAGTGCCGCCCGAGCAAGCCCGTCTTGCGCGGCTCGCTGAAGCAAAATGTGATGGCCTATCGATTGGCGCATCTTAGGGTCGGTGCGCTAACATGCCAAAGAGGGTCACGCAATCAACGGTTGGGCGGTCGCCCACACCGAATGATCGAGGCCGCTATTTCAGGCGCGTGGTGCTCGGCGGACGGCGCGCTCTGGCTCAACGGTTTTTTCGCTGACACGTTCATATTCGCCTTCGATGATGACGGTGCGATCTGAATTGCCAACCGTTGGGTCGTTCGGGCCATCCGCCGACCTATCGGCTGACGGCCGGCCCGGGTGGGGACGGGGTCGCACAAAACCGGCGTCCAACGAGGCCGTACCAAAGATCTTTAATATGCCGCTTGAAATCAATCGTCGCCGCACGGGTGGGATCAACAGCAGCGCACCCATCACGTCTGATATCACGCCGGGAAAAATCAGCAGAACTCCGGCGATGACTTGCAGAAATCCGTCAAGGATCGGCTCGACTCCGTCGCGCCCACCGCTGAGCCCTTGTAGCGCGCGCGTGACCATTGATACGCCGGTTCGGCGGATCACCATGGTGCCGAGGATCGCGGTCGCGATCACGACGAGGGCAAGGCGGCCAAATCCAATCGATTGGCCAAGCCGGATAAGAATGCCGATTTCAAGCAAGGGTATTGCTGCCAAAGCAAATAGGGCAGCTAATTTCGAGCGTTGCGACATCATCATCCGCCGGGTTATTTGAGACCATAACCTGCAATCGTGGCGAGGGCCACCGGCGCCATCCCGACGATTTTTGCCAAGCTCCTGTCGTTTGCCGAACGTGCGCGGTCGACCCGGCGCCAGCGGTGATCGCGGCGGAAATAGCTGAAAGACGCGGGGATTTTACGCAGCCGTTATCTGAGCGGCGCGCGAACCCGGCTGGTCGGTTGCTGGCCCCGTGACTTCAAGCACATTTTTCGGTTATTTGGAGAGAGTGCCGGACGCCGACTGGCGTTTGCGATAGGTTATGGATTACCTCGCAACACAACGAGATTTGCGATTGGGCTTCCATCTGTGGCATTGCGACCCTAGATAAATTTGCCCGGGGTAATCAGCGACACCGTATAAGACGGTGGCGGCTCAGCCAATTTAAGATCTAAGCGCGAGAAAGCTCAGCTGAATGAATGGTCAGTTCGACGTCATTACCTTGATTTCACTTATCGTAGCGGTGGTTGCGATTTTGAAGCTGCGCAGTGTGCTTGGCCATCGCAGCGATGAAGACGAGGCGCGCGTTGAACGGCTGAAAACCCGGGAACGCGAGCAGGCCGCCATGCAGAATGAAAATGGGACGGCTGACGTGATCACGTTGCCACGACGGGCAACTGAAAACGCTGAGGGTGCAGCGATGCCCGAGCCGGACGGCCTGTCGCTCGAAGCGCGGATCCGCGCCTATCCCGTTGTCGATCCGGGCGTCACAGATGGACTACTCGAAGTCGCCAAGTTCGATCCGCGGTTTGAGCCAGAGGGCTTCGTGCAAGGTGCGTCGGCGGCTTATGAAATGATCGTTTCGGCGTTCGCTGACGGCGATCGAAAGGCGCTGAAGGATTTGCTCAGCCGCGAAGTCAACGATGGCTTTGTTGCAGCCATTGCCGATCGCGAGGGTCGTGGTGATGCGATCGACCAACAGTTTGTCGGCATTCGAAAAGCTGACATCATTGAAGCCGAGATGAAGGCTGGCACTGCCTTTATGACCGTGCGCTTTGTTAGCGAATTGATCACCGCAACGCGCAACCGGGCGGGCGAGGTGATCGCTGGCGACCCCCAGAAGATCAAGAATGTGACTGATATTTGGACGTTCAGCCGTGATGTGTCGACGGCGCGAGCATTGTCGAACCCCAATTGGCGATTGGTCGCGACACAAGCCCCGAACTAAGCCACTCTGCCGCCCGGATTGCATTTCGAAGCATCGGGGGATGCGGCGTGGTCAAGATCTGGCGATGGATCCAGCGCAGGCGGAACGCGGCTGGCACGCTGTGGGCGCGGGCTGTACGCGCAGCGTCGCCAGCGCCTTTGGAGTATTTAGCGAAAGTCGCGTCCGCGCTCGGACCACTGGCAGCGCTGCTTTATATTGCGCCGATCGCCGCTGCCGGACCAATGGATCGGTCGCCTGATCGATGGACGACCAACCTCGCCAGAACGAGACCCGCGATGACGACGACGCCCGCAGCGATCTTAGACCCAGTCGCGTTTCCAAAGTTGCCCGGCTGGGATAGCGACGATCACTTGGCCGCTTGGAAAGCCTTTGTGGCGTCGTGCAAACCGGTGTTGGACGCAGCCGGCTCTGGCGCTAAATCAGGGGTCAGCAAGCCGAGCCTTGCATTGCTCAACGCTTGCCAACTCGCGCTGCTGACGGCGCAACAGCGCACGCCTCAAACGCGCGCGGGCGCCAAAAGCTTTTTCGAGCATTATTTTGAACCCCACGCTGTGTCTTCGGCCGTGCCTCCAACGGGGCTGTTGACTGGATACTACGAGCCACTCGTCAAAGGTGCGCGGACGCCAACGGGCGACTATCAAACGCCCGTCTATCGTCGCCCGCCAGACCTGATCAATATGGTGGCGGAAAGCGAGCGTGGCGCCAAAAGCGCAACGCTGACTCACATGCGCCAGACCGAGCAAGGCTTGCAACCCTACCTGACACGAGCTGAAATCGAGCAAGGTGCGTTGCGCGGCCGTGGCCTGGAGTTGATGTATTTTCGCGATCCCGTCGAAGTCTTTTTCATGCAAATCCAAGGCTCGGCACGCATCGAGTTGCCCGATGGGCAAAAGGTTCGCATTACGTACGATGGCAAAAACGGCCATCCCTACACATCGATCGGTCGTCACCTTATCGACCAGGGCGCCTTCACGGCTGACCAGATGTCGCTGCAGGGCCTCAAACAGTGGTTGAAGGCCGATCGCAAGCGCGCGGAGCCGGTGATGTGGAAAAACCAGTCGTATGTGTTCTTCCGCGAACTCGGCGGAGCGCAAGGTGACAGCGCCATGGGCGTGCTGCAAATCGCCTTGCAGACGGGGCGCAGTCTCGCCGTCGATACGGCGTTTCACGCGATTGGCACACCGATTTACGTTTCATCGCCAACGCTGACGCACGCGACCAAGGGCGCGCCGTTTAACCGTCTGATGGTCGCGCAGGATGTCGGCTCCGCTATCAAGGGACCAGAACGCGGCGATATATTTTTTGGCTCGGGAGATGCGGCCGGTCGGACCGCTGGGATCACCAAGCACCCAGGCAAGTTTTATGTGCTGGTGGCCCGCGATCAGGTTGGACCTGCGGTGGCGAACACACTGGACGCGGCAGATGGTGGTCGACCGTGAAGAAGCCATCAGCAAAGATGGGTCGCAAACCGCTTCTCGATACGGATGAAGCTGATTTGTGGTCAATTGCGGCTGAAACCATCGAGCCATTGAAGCGCGCGAAAGCCCGCGTCCACGCTGCCCTTGAGCGCAGCAAAGATTTAGCTGTTGCGCCGCGAACCAAAGCCGCAGCGGGAGCGAGCGCACCGGCGAGCCACAAGACGTTGGCAAAAGCGCACGCTGCGCTACCGCCGCCATCGCCTGCAAAAAAGTCAGCACCCGAGCCGCCGCCGATCGCTGATTTCGATCGCCGAAAAGTTCGCAAGATTCGCTCAGGCCAAGTCGACATCGAAGCCCGCATCGATCTCCATGGTATGCGCCAAGACGAAGCCCACACCGCACTGCGCCGGTTCTTGATCAACTGCCAGGGCAAAGGGCGGCGCTGGGTACTTGTCATTACGGGCAAAGGCAAGATCACCGACCGCGATCCGTCAGCACCCTTCGATATGACGGTCAATCGCGATCGCGGCGTGCTGAAGCGCAATGTGCCACGCTGGCTGGAAGAGCCGGATCTAAGACCGCTTGTGGTCAGCTATACGACGTCAGCCATTCAGCATGGTGGCGACGGCGCACTGTATGTTCACCTGCGGACCAAGCGGCATCAACGCTAACGTGGCGCCACGGTCATGCGATTTCAAAAGCAGGTGTCTTGCAATGACTGCAAGGCCAATCCAAGCCCGGTCAGCGAGTAGGTATCGGTGACGCGGGTCCCGCGTTCGGACGTGACTTCGACGACGAGTGTCGAACCTTTTTTCATTGCGTCGACGAGCTTGAGCTCTTGAATGGCGTCGGCCACAAACGCCCGATCATTCGTTCCAAACATTACGAACGAGGCAGGGCTGACGGTCGTTTTGCCATTGGCTTTATCACTCATCGGAAATCCCATGCGAAAGCTCACTTCGCTTTTAATGCCGTCTTTGGGCCAAGCGGAAATGTAAGCGCGTGGTGCGTCGCGGCTCGCGCCCGACGGCGCACTTGTTTTAGGCTCGCTGGTGATAAAGCAAAATTGATGTGGCGTTGAGCTGTCAACGTAAACGGACCAGTCTGAGAAGGTCTCAGCTTTGGTGATGGTGGCCTGCGCTGAAACCGGTTGCGCGGTCACTACGAAGAGTGCTGCGATTAAAAATAGCACCGCCGACGTCTGCGGCATTACGTTGGCCCCCCTTCGCCGATTGGCCGGTCGGCGAACCGCGCCAGCGATTTCACCCGGTCGTACATCACGATCGCCCCCGCCATCGCCACATTGACGCAAAAGCGGGTCGGGATCTTGACGACATAGTCGCAGCGCGCGAGCAGCGGCTCCGACAAAGAGCCCATCTCCGGCCCAAGCACATAAGCTGCCCGCAACGGATGTCTAAAACTCGGCAGATCGATGGCGCTATCAAGCAGTTCCACGCCAACCAGTTTGCACTCTCCGGGAAGAGCCATGTCGTCGAGGGTCAACCAGTTGTAGTGCGGCATATGAAGCTGGCTTTTCGACGTATCGGCATGAGCTTCGAGTGCGCGATAGGTCGCTCCAACCGTGAAGGTGAAACTCGCGCCAAAGCCGTGCGCGGACCGCATCAAATTGCCAAGGTTGAGTGATTTCGACATGCGTTCAGCGCCGATGGCAAAGTAGCCTTTTGCGGTCGGCGGCCAACTCGTGTTGGTTCTGATGATTGGGTTCGTCATCGCGGATTGCACGCTCGCTTCAATCTAAAATTGCTGACATGGCCCGCCGCGACGCTCGAAAAAAAGCCACTCGGCGCGATCGCATTCGCCATCACCCACGCGCGAGGCGCCCAGGGCACGATCGGCTGTTGAGAGTTCAAGCGGATTTGGTCATAGCATCATGTCAGTGCTCGGGTGAGGCGGGAGGTGTCACATGAAGGCCATGATTTGCAAGACCCTCGGTGGGCCGGCCGATCTTACACTCGACGAGATTGCGGAACCGATCGCCGAGCCGGGCCACGTGGTTGTGCGCGTCAAGGCCGTTGGTTTGAACTTTGCTGATACACTGATCACACGCGGCAAATATCAGTTCAAACCGGATTTGCCATTTAGCCCCGGCGCTGAAATCGCAGGCGTTGTTGAGACGGTTGGCTCAGGCGTCAATGGCTGGCAGCCGGGCGACCGCGTCATGGCCTATGTCAACTGGGGTGGTGCTCGCGAAAAGCTCGCCGTTGCAGCCAGCGCGTTGGTCCGCGTTCCAGACAGCATCAGCGATGCGGTCGCAGCCGGATTGTCCGTCACGTACGGGACGGCCATGCATGGCTTGATCGAGCGCGGCCGCCTCGTTGCTGGTGAAACGGTCGTCGTCACCGGCGCGTCCGGCGGCGCGGGTCAGGCGGCGATTGAGGTCGCGACGGCACTCGGAGCCAGCGTCATTGCAGTTGCCTCGTCGCCGGAAAAACTGGCGATTGCGGCGCGCCACGGTGCGCGTGAGGGTCTTGTTTATCCAGGTTGCGATCTCAAACAATCAGTGCGCGATAAAACCGGCGGCGTTGGCGCTGACGTTGTCTACGACTGCGTCGGCGGCGATGCGTCTGAGCCGCTGGTCCGCGCGCTGGCGTGGAAGGGGCGCTTGCTCGTGATCGGCTTTGCGTCAGGCGACATCGCCAAAATCCCGCTCAATCTGCTGCTGCTTAAAGGCGCTGAGATCAGCGGCGTGTTTTGGGGAGAGGCCGTCCGTCGCGATCCGGCCCGTCATGTGCAGAACATGGATATGGTCGTGCGCTGGATTGAAAGCGGCGTTTTGCCAACACCCGCGCCGACGCAGTTTGCCTTCGATGATATGCGCTCAGCGCTCGATCTTTTGGATCGTCGCCAGGCAACCGGAAAACTCGTCGTCACGATGTGATCGGCCGCATCGCGCCGACCTCGGATTTACCATTGCTCGTCTTGATCTTCATAAGCGAAGCCGCATCCACGCATCGCAAACACGTCTTCGATTGCGTAGGGACCGCCGCCCGTGACGGGGCGCGAAGAAAACACAACCGTTCGGGTCACCAGCATCGGATGGGATCGATAACCGCCATAGCGTGTCAAAAACCGAGCCACCGGACGGGGGTCTGAATTTTTGAGCCGCGCCAGCGTGACATGGGGCCGAAATGGTCGCTTTTCTGGCGCAAAACCGGCGAGACGTGCAGCTTTCTCATGGGCCCGGGCCAGTGCTTCCAATTCGGCCGATGGCTCGACCACCGCAAACACAGTGCGGGGATCGTTGCCGCCAAAAACGCCAAGACCTGTGACACGAATTTCAAACGGATCGACTTCGATGTCAGCCAGATTGTCTCCAAACGACCGCGCCGCCGACCTGTCGATATCACCGAGGTAGCGCAGCGAGATGTGATAGTTGCCGCGATGAACCCAGCGTGCACCGGGCATCGGTTGATGCAACCGATAGAGTTCATCGCGGAGGTCGTCCGGCAATTCGATGGCTGAGAAGATCCGAGGCATTTTTTCGCTCGCTCAGGGGCAACACCATGGCTGGCGA
>JANMII010000011.1:0-16638 GCA_031375665.1 Hyphomicrobium sp. | reverse complement strand
TCTGTTGCGGCGCGCGATGGGCAAAAAAGACAAAGTCGAGATGGCGGCGCAACAGGCGCGGTTTGTTGAAGGTGCGATTAAAAATAATGTCCGCCGCGACGATGCCATCGGCATTTTTGAGTTGGTCGATAAATTCGCCGGCTACGGATTCAACAAATCGCTCGCGGCGGCGTATGCGCTGGTGAGCTATCACACCGCTTACATGAAGGCCAACTTCTGCGAAGAATTTATCGCCGCCTCAATGACGCTCGATATGGCGAACACCGACAAGCTCGCGATGTTCGCCAACGAGGCGCGCAAATCTGGCATCGCGATGTTGCCGCCATGTATCAACGCATCGAGCGTTGACTTTGGCGCTGAGCCGCCGACAGTCGGCAATAAGCGTGGCGCCATTCGGTATTCATTGGCAGCGCTGAAGAACATCGGCGCGAGCGCGGTTGAGACGATTGTGTCAGCGCGTGCCGTTGGCGGGCCGTATGTCTCGCTTGCAGATTTCGCCAATCGCCTTGACCCTAAAGCGCTTAATAAGCGGGGCATCGAAACACTCGCCAAAGGCGGCGGGTTCGATAGTCTGCATCCCGACCGCGCGCGGGTTTCCGCTAACGCAGATACAATTCTGGCCCTAGCACAACGCCGCCAATCAGATAGCCAACAAGGAATGACCGATTTATTCGGCGGCGGTGATAAGGCGCCCGATCTCGCTTTGCGCACAGCGCCGACATGGACGCCGATGGAACGGTTGGCTGCAGAATTCGAGGCCGTCGGATTTTATCTGTCGGGTCATCCGCTCGATCAATACGATAAGATTTTGCCGAAGCTCGGTGTTCGATCCTTCACAGAATTTGAAGCGTTGATCGAGCGCGGTGCCACGGCAGGGCGCTTGGCTGGCATCGTCATTTCAGCGCGTGAGCGCCGATCGCAGAAAGGCAACAAGTTTGCGTTCGCCATGTTCTCCGACAAGACCGGACAATTCGAGGCGGTCATATTTTCCGATACGCTCGCCCAGTGCGGAGATCTTCTGGAGCCTGGAACACCAGTGGTCGTCTCGGTTGAAGCCGAGCGTGATGGTGAGACGATAAAACTGCGCGTCCAGTCGCTCGAAGCCCTCGATAAAGCTGCCGCTGCTATTCCGCGCAACATGCGCGTTGTTCTGGATCGCCGTATCGTTGCGACGTCTGCGTCGCGGCTTGCGGACGTCAAAGCTAAACTGAAACCATCTCAACGCGGCGGTGATGTGCGCCTCATTCTGCCGTTGGATGATCGTGGGCGTGAGATTGAATTTGTAATTCCTGGGCGGTTCGATGTTTCGCCCAATGACGCAAACCTCATGGCTGCTATGGCTGGTGTCGCCGAAGTGACCGAAGGTTGAACGGAACATTGTCAAAAAGCGCAGCGACGTCGCGCTCCCGAGACAGACTATTTTTTGTTTGGCGTTGACGTTTGTCGACATGAACGTGGGCTGAACGACTGAGCACATTATTTCTAAAAATTCGCGGCGGAATTCTTTTGAGTTGGCGTTGTTGAATGCAGACGCGTTTCATGCGTCGCAACCAAAAGAGGACGTTGCAGAATGAAAAAAACAGTAATCCTGGCAGCCTTCGCGTCGCTGCTCGCAGTCTCCGCAGTCGGCACGGCCAACGCGGCCCCAGCAGGCGGCCAGCTCGGCGGGTTTAAGGCCGCAAACGCCAACACACTTGAGCAAGTTCATTATCGAACCTATCGCCACTATCACGGCGATCGCGGATACCGGAAGGGCTGGAAGAAGTATCGCAAGCATCGCCATTGCGCGCTGCGCTTTGGACGCCACGTCTGCGTGTGGCGTTAGGCTCTAAAGTTCGCGGCTTCGGGGGGAGCGGTATCATGCCGCTTTCCTCGAGCTCGACGTTTTGGAGCATGACCATGGCCGGTGAGTTTGGACCTAAGGCAGACGCCAAGCTGCTGCTTGTAGCGGCTTGTCTATTGCAAGGCTGGGTGCATCGCACGATCGCCCTGACCACGATCGCCCTGACCACGATCGCCTTGACAAGGAAGCAATTGCTGCAATCCAGAACTTTCCCTAATTTAACCCGTATTTTTTGACGAAGCCCGCGTAGGAGGCCCTCAGTTGCGGAAAATTTTCATCCTTACAGTGTGCTCGCTGTCGTTTGCGACAGTGGCCCTTGCTGCAGATCCTAAGATCGAGGCAGCGGTCAAGACGTTTGATCAAGTTACGGCGACACCGGAAAAACTCGCTGCGTACTGCGCGATGGTGAAAAAAATGGAAGACATCGGAGACGACGAGAAAAAAGCGGAAGCCGCCAACGCTGAAATGGAAGGCTACTTCAAGACACTTGGAGCCGAATTCGAGGAGGCGTGGGCCGCCGGCGAAAACCTCTCCGATGGGTCGCCTGATCTTGAAGTTCTCGACACTGCGATGACCAAGCTTGATTCGGCCTGCAAGACGTAACGAGGGCGCGATTGCGCGATTGATGGTTTGAGTTTTGTCAAAAGAGCGCCGTCGCGTTTCATTAAGTCTGCACCAATAAAAAAAGCGGCCCATAAAAAGGGGCCGCTTTTTTGTAGTCTTCGAGAACGTTCAGTGTCAGCGCGCCCGCGTTAGACCGTGATGCTGCGGTCGCTTTCGACCGCCGCCGTGCCGGGCGATTATTTTCCGCCTGCCTGCTTACGCTTTCGCGCAAGCATGTTGAGACCTTCAACCACGGCGGAGAACGCCATCGCCGCGTAGATGTATCCCTTCGGGACGTGAGCGCCAAAACCCTCGGCAATCAACACGGTGCCAATCATTAGCAAGAAGCCGAGCGCTAGCATCACGATGGTCGGGTTGTTGTTGATGAAGTTCGCGAGCGGTGTCGCCGCCAACAGCATGACAAAGACAGTGACGATCACGGCTATAAACATGATCGGGATGTGTTCGGTCATACCGACGGCGGTGATGATGCTATCGATCGAAAACACCAGATCGAGCACCAAAATTTGGCCAATGACGGCTGCAAAGCCCAAACCGACTTTTTTGTCGTCGAACATATCGGGGCCTGGATCGATGTCGACTTTGTGGTGGATTTCCTTGGTTGCTTTCCAGACCAGAAACAGACCGCCAGCGATGAGAATAAGGTCGCGCCACGAAAACCCTTTGCCGAGCAGGGTCACGACAGGCTCGGTCAATTTGACGATGAAAGACACGGTCGCGAGCAACATCAGCCGCAACAAGAGAGCAGCGCCGATGCCGATCTTTCGCGCCCGCTCGCGCTGATTTTCCGGCAGCTTGTTGGTCAGGATGGAAATAAAAATGAGATTGTCGATGCCGAGCACGACTTCCATGACGATGAGTGTCGCGAGCGCGAGCCAAGCCGCCGGGTCCGCGGCCAGCTGCATGAGATAATCCATCACTGTGATTTATTCCTTGGGCGAGTGGGTCAAACGGGCGATCCGGCCTTATAGCTTGGGTTGCGGCCGGTTCGCCAGATGTGGCTTCGGCTCCGCAGTCCGTGTGGCGTCATGTAACGTCTTTGCCAAAGTGCGAGGGGCTGAGCGGCGGAAGTGGTTGCGGGTTTTGTTGGCCCGCATATCACGCTCGGCCATAGGTTGTTGCCGAAACTGCTGCGCGGCAACAGGAGATTTGGGGGATGAGAGTGCTGGGTTTGACGGTGCCGCCATGGCTGCTGCCAATCATTTTGCTGAGCCTGTCGAATATCTTCATGACCATAGCGTGGTATGGCCACCTCAAATTCAAGACGTCACCGCTGTGGCTGGCGATTGCAGCCAGTTGGGCGATCGCGCTGATCGAATACTGCTTCGCGGTGCCAGCCAACCGCTACGGCCACGCGGTCTATTCGGCGGCTGAATTGAAGACCATGCAAGAGGTCATCACGCTGATCGTATTCGCGGGATTTTCAGTATTTGTCTTGCACGAAAGCCTGACAGTTAATCACGCCATCGGCTTCGCACTGATCATTTGTGGGGCGTTTTTCGTGTTCAAATCACCGATCGCGTGAATTGAGCGCGCGCCGTCAGGCAACTTTCGCGCGCGGCTGTAACGAGAACGCGGTTCGCGCTGCAGCGAGTTCGGCATCGGTGATCGTGAAAAACCGATTGCGGTCACTGCGCCGGGCATCAAGGCCACGAAATCCGCGGCCCATCAGGTTGGTGCTCATGGTGACGCCGGGATATGGGCGCGGGCCAGCGATGTACTCAAATCCGCACATGAATTTGTAAAATTTCATCATTTTTGGCAGCACCGCGATCGCGGCGAAATCAGCGTCGCCTGCATTGCAGACGATCATGCCGCCGCGGACCAGTGCGCCATAAAGAGTCGAGCGCAAAGAGTTATTGGTAATGGCAGGATCGACCACAAGGCGGGTGAACTCGACGATTTTGCCGGTTGTCGCGGAGGACAGCTGAGGCACATCGGCGAAAACCGCTTGGCACGGCATGGTCGGAATGTCTGCACCGCCTTCGCCAAACGCCAGCCGCAAAGATCCAACGCAGATATCATTGTAGTAAGCCCCGACCGTTTTGGTCGTGTGCAAATCATCGTAGGCGTCGGAGAATGCCCGCCGCGATGACGTGTCGATCAAATCGGCCTCGTGATAAGCGCGATAGCGCAGCGCGTAGATTTCTTGGCGATCAGATCGGTGGCCGAAAATGCGCAAAGTGATGGGTGACGGTTCGCTGCCAACGACGTTTTCGACCGGCAGAGTGAGCGACGGCTCGAACGAAGTCGATTTTTGCACGCAACGCTACCTTCCGGACCTAAAGCCAAACAACTCAATTGTGAGAATTAAATACGCAATCCGTTCGGTTAACGTTTCAACCGGTGAATTGGCCCATTATTTGTCATTGCTATGGTTTACGGCCACCGAAATTGGCACTGGCCCAAGTCGGGCGACCGGTGTTGACCCCGTTGTGGCAAGGGTCCTCGCACGGTCGTTGACCCAGTTGTGGCACGACTGAAACGGTCTGAGCATCGGGCCTTAATCTGCCCAGATTGGCGGCCCCCGCCTTGCGTTTTTCGGTGCGGTCGTCCATACAGCCGACATCTCACACGCGAGTTTATGCACGACGCGGATGAAAAGCCCCGCCTAGCCGCTCCGGTGGAAAACTCCAAATCCTTGTTCGGATTGGCTTTTTCTTCTCAAAACTCGCGGAGGATTAACCGGAAAAAAAGGACGTTTCGAATGGCAGTTCCCGCCTTTAATATGCGTCAGCTCCTGGAAGCTGGCGTGCACTTTGGCCATCAATCCCACCGTTGGAATCCTAAGATGGCGCCGTTCATCTACGGATCACGCAACAAAATTCACATTCTTGATCTGACCCAGACCGTGCCGATGCTGCATCAGGCCCTGAACAAGGTCTCCGATACGGTCGCATCCGGTGGTCGTGTGTTGTTCGTTGCAACCAAGCGCCAAGCCGCTGACGGCATTGCCGAAGCCGCCAAGCGCAGCGCGCAATATTACATGAACCATCGTTGGCTTGGCGGCACGCTGACCAACTGGAAAACGGTCTCGCAGTCGATCCGCCGCCTGCGTCAGCTCGACGACATTTTGGCCGACCCGCAGGGCCGCACCAAAAAAGAAATTCTGACCATTACCCGTGAGCGCGAGAAGCTCAATCAGTCGCTCGGTGGCATCAAGGATATGGGCGGGACGCCGGATCTGTTGGTCGTCATCGACACCAACAAAGAAGCCATCGCCATCCAGGAAGCCCGCAAACTCGGTATTCCGATTGTAGCGATCGTTGACACCAACTGCGATCCGGACGGCATCGATTTCCCGGTACCCGGCAACGATGACGCTGGCCGCGCGATTACGCTGTACTGCGATCTCATTGCTCGTGCCGCACTGGATGGTCTTGAGCGGTCGCAAGGGTCGTCTGGCGTTGACGTTGGTGCTTCAGAATCGCCACCGGCTGAAGACTTGCCGAAAGTGCTGTTTAAGGGCATCGAAGCGCCGCGCGGTGAGGCTGATGATCTTAAGCGCATCACCGGCATCAATCCGAAGCTCGAGCTTCGCTTGAATGACGCGGGTGTGTTCCACTTCTGGCAGTTGTCGGATCTCGACGCTGATCACGTCGCAGCCCTCGATCGTTTGCTGAAGCTCAAGGGTCAAGTCGCGAAGGAAGATTGGGTCGGCCAAGCCAAAAAGATCGTGGATTCCGCAACGCCGTAAGCGGCTCAGCCCGCCGGGGCCGAAGACGAACGAAGCCATTGGGGCGCTACCGGCAATCGGTGGCGCCCCGCGCTTCACACGGGCACAGCTTAGCTGGATCTAAGGCCACCGCGATCGAAAGCGCTGTATGCGCTAGCTGATCCGCATAATTTCCATAGCGTGCTGCACACGTCAGCCGCCAATTCCAAACTCACCAGAAACTTCATGGGTGTCATGATGACCACAATTTCCGCCAGCCTCGTCAAAGAACTGCGCGATAAGACAGGCGCCGGCATGATGGACTGCAAAACGGCTTTGACCGAAACCAATGGCGACATTGAAGCAGCCGTCGATTGGCTGCGCAAAAAAGGTTTGTCGAAAGCTGCGAAAAAATCAGGTCGCATCGCAGCTGATGGCTTGATCGGTGTGATTGCAAAAGGCCACGTCGGCGCAGTCGTTGAAGTCAACTCAGAAACTGATTTCGTTGCCCGCAACGATCAATTCCAAGCCATTGTGCGCGATATCGCCAGCTTGGCTCCAGCGATGCATGGCGACGTTGCCAAGCTGCTGGCTGCGACGTACCCAGGCACGACCAATTCGGTTGAAACGCACGTTAAGGAAGCGATCTCGACAATCGGCGAAAATCTCAGCGTGCGCCGAACGGCAGCGCTTTCGGTCAAAGAGGGCGTCGTTTCTGATTATGTTCACAGCCGGGTCGCCGATGGTCTCGGCAAGATCGGTGTGCTGGTCGCGCTTGAAAGTGCCGGTGGCGAACCGGAGCTGTTTGAACTGGGTCGCATGATCGCCATGCACGTCGCAGCCGCGAGCCCGATCGCGCTCGATGCAGCAGCCGTTCCAGCCGATGTGCTGGCGCGTGAAAAAGCAATCTTAGAAGACAAGAACCAGGGCAAGAAGCCGGAGATGATGGAAAAGATCATCGCGGGCGGGCTCAAAGCCTATGCCAAGGAAAACTGCTTGCTCGAACAGACCTACATTCACGACCAGTCGAAGACCGTCGCTCAAGCCGTTAAGGAAGCCGAGGGCAAGGTCGGCGCGCCGATCAAGGTCGCAGGTTTCATTCGGTATGCACTGGGTGAAGGCATCGACAAAAAAGACGACGATTTCGGCGACGAAGTCCGCAAGCTTGCCGGAGTTTAAGGTCTGGCGGGTGCTAAGGTCTGGGTCGTGCGATTGGGTCAATAAGGCGAGGCCAACCGCGCTAGCCGGAACCGTCGCGCTGCGATAGGTATCGAGCGGTTGGACGAGCAAAGTCCAACCGCTTTTTTGCGTCGCGCCGCGCGTTGACATCTTTGCCATGGGTAGCGGTAGCCGCGGTCGGATAGGGAAATGGCAGCCATGACGTTATCTGCACCGGGTTCTGAGGCAGGCCTCAAATACAAGCGCTTGCTGTTGAAGTTGTCGGGCGAAGCGCTCATGGGCAAACAAGCTTACGGTGTTGACACAGCTGTGGTCGATCGATTGGCAGGCGATGTCGCCGAAGCAGTTGCGGCTGGCGTCAAGATCGCCATTGTCGTCGGCGGCGGCAACATTTTCCGCGGCCTGACGGGCGCCGCCAAAGGCATGGATCGGGCGACGGCTGACTACATGGGTATGTTGGCGACCGTGATGAACGCGCTGGCGTTCCAAAATTCGCTGCAACGCATCGGCGTACCCTCGCGCGTGCTGTCGGCCATTCCGATGCCAACGGTTTGCGAAGCCTACGTCCGGCCCAAAGCCATGAGCTACATGGACAAAGGGCATGTCGTGGTGTTTGCGGCTGGCACCGGCAACCCGTTTTTCACGACCGATACCGCTGCGACGTTGCGGGCCATCGAAATGAATTGCGATGCCGTTGCCAAGGCAACGCAAGTGGACGGCGTCTATTCGGCCGATCCGAAGAAAGACAGCAATGCGATCCGCTACGATGAGCTTAGTTATGCAGAGGTTTTGGCCAAAGATCTCAAGGTCATGGACGGGGCTGCAATCGCTCTTGCCCGTGACAATAGACTTCCGGTAATTGTGTTTTCCATCGAAGAGCCTGGCAATCTTTTGAAAGCCGTGCGCGGTGTTGCGCGGCAAACTGTGATCCGGTGAGCGAACGATTGAGCGGCCAGTTGGCTCGTCCGTTGAACCCTTAGGAGCCCTGGTTCACGTAGAGACGCGCACTGTCGCAGGAGCGACCGTCCTTGCAATCGGCGGCATCGGAGGCCGATCAAAACAGCTGCCAACGCGCACGCAAATGAAATTTGAGTTTTGAGGAAACGCTATGGCGACCACGCACGATATCAAAGAGATCGAAAGCCGAATGCGGGCATCGATTGATGCTCTCAAGCGCGAATTTTCAGGTCTACGGACCGGCCGCGCCAGCGCCAATTTACTCGATCCAGTGCAAGTGACGGTGTACGGCTCGCGGATGCCGCTCAATCAGGTCGCGACCGTGTCGGTGCCTGAGGCACGAATGATATCGGTCCAGGTCTGGGACCGCAGCAATGTCACGGCGGTCGAGAAGGGCATTCGCGAAGCCAATCTCGGTTTGAACCCGATTATGGACGGCCAAGTCCTGCGACTGCCGATCCCGGCCTTGACGAATGACCGTCGCCAGGAACTCGTGAAACTCGCTCACAAATATGCCGAACAATCCAAGGTCGCCATTCGAAATGTACGGCGCGAAGCGATGGATGTTATTAAAAAACTCGAAAAAGACGGCAAGATGAGTGAGGACGAGCACCGCGGCCAGTCTGAAAAGGTGCAAGAACTGACCGATAAATTGATCAAAGAGGTCGATACCACTCTGGCGACGAAAGAGACCGAAATCCAAAAAGTGTGATACGAGCGTCGCTTTATCGGTCAGCGAACGCAAGCTTGGCCGCTCTATCATCCCACGCGATTGAAGGCGGCTGTCTTGACGCTGATGAGCAACCGAGCTGAGACCGAAAGTGCCCGACAGGTGATCGCGCCACGGCATGTTGCAATCATCATGGACGGGAACGGCCGATGGGCGAAGGAGCGCGGGCTACCGCGCACGCTCGGACACCGTCAAGGAGTGGAGGCGGTGCGCCGCGCTGTGCGGTCGGCAATCGAACTCAACATTACGTACCTGACGATCTTCAGCTTTTCGTCTGAAAACTGGAAACGGCCCACCGAAGAAGTCGATGACTTGATGGGGTTGATGAAGCGCTTCATCCGCCGTGACCTCGCCGAATTGCATAAAGCTGGGGTTTGTATTCGAACGATCGGCGAACGCCAGCAAGTCGACAACGAACTGACCGCGCTGATCGATGAAGCCGTTGAGCTGACGGAATCAAACCGCGTGCTAACGCTGGTCATCGCCTTCAATTATGGTTCACGTGGCGAGATCACCAAGGCTGCCCGGCGACTGGCTGAGGATGTTGCCAACGGGACATTACAACCCCACGCTATTACCTCGGACCACTTGGCCGCCGCGCTCGACACCTCCGGCATACCAGATCCCGATCTGTTGATCCGCACCTCAGGCGAGATGCGGTTATCGAATTTTTTGCTGTGGCAGACGGCCTACACGGAATTCGTATTTTTGAATTCGTATTGGCCGGACTTCGATAAATCTGCGTTCGAAAATGCGATTGCGGAATACCGCGCGCGGGAGCGCCGGTTTGGCGGTCTCTCCAAGCAATCGACGGCGTGAGTGTGACCATGCCCGATGACCATCAGATAACGCCGCCAAATTCCGTCCGTGGATTAAGTCCGACAGCGACGACGCCCGGCAAGTCTAGCGACGAACTGCGCCAACGCATCGTGTCGGGTTTTGCTGTCGCCGCCGTCTCGCTGGCGATGATTTACATCCATCCGCTGGCGTTCGCGGGGCTCGCGGTTGTGCTGGCCGCGCTGATGAGTTGGGAGTGGGGCCGCATTGTCCGTGGCGGTGGGCTAGATACCGCATCGGTTATTCATATTGCGGCTGTGTTGGTCGCGGCGATCTTGACGGCGTCCGGCATGGCCGGACTTGGCGTTGCCGCCGCAGTGATCGGCGCGATTACAGTTGGTTCGCTGCTCATTGGCAGCGGCACAGCGCCGTTGTCGTTTGCTGGCGTGCTCTACACCGCGTTGCCGGTCGTGGCGCTGTGTTGGTTGCGGGGCGACGCGCCGCTGGGATTTTTAGCAGCCCTGTTCGTGCTGCTGACCGTGGTCGTGACCGATACTGCCGCTTACGCCGCGGGGCGAAGCCTCGGTGGGCCGAAGTTGTGGCCGGCGATTTCGCCGAAGAAAACTTGGTCGGGTTTGGTTGGCGGTGTCAGCGCTGCGGCGTTGTCGGGCGCGCTGTTTTCGATTGTAACAAGCAGCGGGTCACCATTGTGGCTGGCTATGCTCGGCTTGGTCCTCGGCCTCGTCGCTCAGGGTGGCGATTTGGCGGAATCGGCGCTGAAACGCGAATTCAATCTGAAAGATACCAGCGACCTGATCCCAGGCCACGGCGGCGTCATGGACCGGATGGATGGGGTTGTGACCGCTAGCCTTGCTGCCGCCCTGATGGCTTTTGCCATCGACGCTTACGCGCCCGCGCGCGCGCTGTTGTACGGATCCTAAGCCGATGGCGTTGCGGGCAAGTGTGCCGATGGGAGCTGCCGCAGACCGGCGCCGAACCAACACCAGCAGCGGTCTTGACGGTCAGGGCGTCGGCGCGCGTTGCCGACTAAGCGTGCTTGGCGCGACCGGATCGATTGGTCAAAGCACGCTTGATCTGGTGGCGCGAAACGCCGACCAATTTGAAGTCGTGGCGTTGACCGCACAATGCCAGGTGCAAGAGCTGGCGGATGCGGCCCGCCGCCATAACGCCAAGCTTGCCGTCATCGGCGACGAGACGCTGCTCGACGCCTTGCGCGACGCCCTTGCTGGGTCCGGCATTCGCGCCGCAGCAGGCAGTAATGCCATTGTAGAAGCCGCACTCGAACCAGCCGACTGTGTGATGGCGGCCATCGTCGGGGCTGCAGGCTTGCGACCGACGTTTGCGGCGGCCAGCCAAGGTCGCCGGATCGCGCTTGCTAACAAAGAATGCTTGGTTTCAGCCGGCGATGTCTTCACAGCTGAAATTTCACGCACGGGGGCTGAATTGCTGCCCGTCGATAGCGAACATTCAGCAGCCTTCCAAGCCCTGGCTGGCGCTGACGTTGAGACCATCGACAAAATTGTCCTGACCGCTTCCGGCGGACCGTTCCGCACGTGGACGCGCGACGCGCTTTGCTCCGTCACGCCTGAGCAAGCGCTGAAACATCCCAATTGGTCGATGGGCGCCAAAGTCACGATCGATAGTGCGACCTTGATGAACAAGGGCCTCGAATTGATCGAAGCTTTTCATCTTTTCCCGGTTGGCGTCGATGCGCTCGATTGCGTGGTTCATCCCCAATCGATCGTCCATTGTCTGGTCAGCTACACCGATGGATCGGTGATGGCGCAGATGGCGCCGCCTGATATGCGCACGCCGATTGCGGTCGCGTTGGCTTGGCCACGGCGAATGGCCGCGCCAACTGCCAAACTCGATCTGGCTCGGCTTGGATCGTTGACGTTCGAAGCCCCGGATGAAGACCGGTTTCCAGCACTTCGGGTCGCAAAGGCTGCGATGCGGCGTGGAGCCGCGGCGCCAGCCGTCCTCAATGCCGCCAACGAGATCGCGGTGGCAGCCTTTCTTGCAAAGCGGCTGGCGTTTTTGGACATCGCGTCGCTGGTCGAAGATACGATTTCGGCGGCTGAACGGGGTGGGTCCATCCAGCCGGCCAACTGTCTCGACGATGTTCTGACCATCGATGCGCTGGCGCGTCGGCTGGCGGTCGAGCAACTTCGGCGCTATGAGTCGCGCTAGAATTTCAGCATGTCGCGTTAGGATAGCAGGAGACGACTTGCGCACAGTTCCGGCGCGCGGCCCCGTTTTCAACGCGGTTGCTACGCGATTAACGCGCAAGGCTCACTAGAGCCGACCATGGAGTTTCGACGTGATTGAACAGCTTTCGACCTTCGCCGGCTGGGTGTGGTCTTACGGAATTGTTTTTCTGCTGGTGTTGACGGTCGTGGTCTTCATCCACGAGCTTGGTCATTTTCTGGTCGCACGCTGGTGTGGCGTTACCGTCAAAGCGTTCTCCATCGGATTTGGGCCCGAGCTGTTTGGCTTCAATGATCGGCACGGTACACGCTGGCGGTTTGCGGCCATTCCGCTCGGCGGCTACGTGAAATTCGTCGATGACGAGAACGCGGCGTCTGCGCCCGGCACTGGCAATGCCGCCAAATTAACACCTGAAGAGCGTGCAGGATCGTTCCACGGTAAGCCCGTATCGCAACGCGCCGCTGTGGTGATTGCTGGGCCGCTGGCGAACTTTCTGCTCGCCATCGTCCTTTACGCTGGCCTCAACATGGCCGTCGGCGTCCGCATGATGCCAGCCTACGTCGACGCCGTGGTCCCCGATACACCCGCCGCCCGAGCGGGCTTCATGCCAGGCGATAAAATTATCGAAATTGCCGGATCAAAAATCGAAAAATTCGAGGATTTGCAGCGCATCGTCGGCGGAAGTGCTGGTCGTGAACTGGCGTTCATCGTTGAGCGCAATGGCGCCCCCGTTACGTTGGTCGTGACGCCGAACGCTGATGAACAAAAAGATCCGTTTGGACGGACGCTACGGCGAGGATTGATCGGCGTTCAACGATCGATCTCGCCGGATAAAATCGTCACCGAAGACGTTGGCCCGGTGCAAGCCGTCGGCCTCGCCATCAAGGAAACCTATTCCAACATCACGGCGTCGCTCGCCGGTCTGTGGGATATCTTGACCGCTCGGCAGTCAGCGGAGCAGCTCGGCGGCCCGCTGCTGATGGCTGAGGTCACCGCGAAGGTGGCTGAACTTGGCATCGAGCCAATGCTGCGCTGGGTGGCATTCATTTCGGCAAACATTGGGTTTTTGAACTTGCTCCCAATCCCGGTTTTGGACGGCGGTCATCTTATGTTCTATGGCTATGAAGCGATCCGCCGTAAGCCCGCCAGCGAGCGCATTCAACAGATGGGTTTTCAGGTCGGCTTGGCGTTGTTGATGATGCTGATGATTTTCGTCAATTTCAACGACTTGCTGAATGTCTGGCGGCGCTGGACCGGGGCCGGTTAAATCTCGTTCGGTGACGTAAACTTGCCACTTCCAGGATGGTATATGAATCGTTAAAAGCTTGGGACTGGGGCGTAAACGCCGCTGCTGATTCGGGGGGACCGATTGGTAGTCTTGCGGCGCAAAGCGAACTAGGAACGGGACTCCTGTAAACAAGCCAACCACTGCTCGGAGTTCTGAGCGGCAATCTGGCAAGCCAACGTTGTCAACGCGTTGGCTGACTTTAGATAGCCAGCGAGCACAATAGGGCTGCGCTGGTTGATATGGGCGAGACGACTTAAACGATACGAAAAACAGCCGTTTAGAACAAAACGACCGGTCATATGGCACAGCGCAAGGCCTGGCCGGTCGACGACACGGGGACGTTGCGTGGATGTGATGTTGCCGTCGGCAACGCGCATTCCGAGGGGGCTCGGCGGCAGACGAGGGCGACACCGCGTATGCAGAGAATGCACATCATCTTGGCGGGACTGCTGCGCGTAATGTTGGCGCTCAGTGCAGTTGTGCCGATGACAGCGATTGGCGATGCCACCTATTTGTCGGGTGCCGCAATCGCTCAAGGCGTAATCAGAGACATCCAGGTCGCGGGCAATCGGCGCGTAGAGCCCGAGACCGTGCGCTCATATCTGCAATTCACCACCGGCGAAAGCTTCAATCCGGCCAAGGTCGACTCCTCGATCAAGGCGTTGTTCGCCACCGGATTGTTCGCCGATGTTGGCATCGAACCGCAGGGCTCGACCGTAGTCGTCACGGTCCGCGAAAACCCGGTCATCAATCAGGTCGCCTTCGAGGGCAACAGTGAGGTCGATACCGCGACGCTGGTCAACGAGGTCCAGTTGAAGCCGCGATCGGTGTTCACACGCTCCCGTGCCCAGGCTGACGCGCAACGCATTCTCGACGTTTATCGTCGCCAGGGCCGGTTCGCCGCCGCAGTCGAGCCAAAAATCATCGAACTCGAGCAAGACCGGGTCAACCTTGTGTTTGAGGTGACCGAGGGAATTGCGACTAAGGTTAAGGGCATCAACTTTGTTGGCAATCGCGCATTTAGCGATAGCCAGCTGCGCGATATTGTTTCGACGACACAATCCGGCTGGTTCGACTTTCTCAAGGGCACCAGCATCTACGATCCGGACCGGTTGAGTTTGGACCGCGAGTTGGTGCGCCAGTATTATCTTAAGAACGGTTATGCCGATGCCACGGTTGTCGCCGGTAACGCCGAACTCGATCCAGACGGCACGGGCTTCATCATTACGTTCGCCATTGAAGAGGGTGAGCCATATACCTTTGGTCAGGTGACAATCGATAGCTCGCTCGCGGAAGTTCCAGCGGAAGAATACAACGGCGATGTGCTAACGTTGACTGGCGAGGTTTACAACGCTTCGTTGATCGACAAAACGACCGAAGCGCTGACACTTGAAATCGCAGAGCGTGGCTTTGCCTTCGCCCGCGTTCGTCCGCGCGCCACACCCGACCTCGCGACCCGTACGATCGGCATCTCATATGTCGTCGATGAAGGCCCGCGCATTTACATCGAGCGGATCAACGTTATCGGCAACGAGCGGACGAAAGACTTCGTGATCCGTCGTGAGTTCCGGCTCGCCGAGGGTGATGCCTTCAACCCGCTGCTGGTTGATCGCGCCAAAAAGCGTTTGTCGAGCATGGGCATTTTCAAAACGGCCGACGTTAAGCGCCGGCCTGGTTCAGCGCCTGACCGCGTGGTGCTCGACGTTGAGGTCGTGGAACAGTCAACGGGTGAAATCTCGTTCGGTGCTGGCTATTCAACCAACGAAGGCGTGATTGGCGATATCTCGCTGACCGAGCGCAATTTACTCGGCAACGGACAGTTCCTGCGCTTAAAGCTATCGGGTTCGTTTGAGCGCCAGCAGGTTGACCTATCGTTTACCGAGCCGCGCTTTCTGGATCGCAATCTCGCTGCCGGATTTGACCTTTACCATAAAGAAATCGATCAGCAGGAGGAGTCTGGCTTTAGCCAACGCAAGAGCGGCGGTCAGGTCCGCCTCGGTTTCCCAATTGCTGAAAACCTTTACATGCAGACGAGCTATGGCTTGTCGCGCGATGAGATCTTCGAAGTTGATGAGCGCGCATCTCTTGCCATTAAAGACGCTTGTGGCGACGCAAACATTGCTGACCCACGCAATCGTGACGCCGATCGAACAAACAATGCGCCGGTGGATTGTCGGGAAGAAGCCTATTATACATCGTTGGTTGGAACGACAATCACGTATGATGGCCGCAACCATCCGAAGAACCCAACGCGGGGCATCTACTTGCAGCTCGATAACGAGTTCGCGGGTCTTGGTGGTGACGTTCAGTTCGTCCGTGTCAACGCTGAAGGTCGCGCCTATTATCCGATCACCGAAAAGATCACGCTGATTGGTCGCGTGATCGGCGGTCACATCGAAGGTTGGGGCGGTGATGATGTCAAAATTTTAGACTCATACTTCAAAGGTGGCGAGACCATTCGCGGCTTCGATCGGTCAGGTTATGGTCCACGCGACCTTTTAACCAACGACGCGCTTGGCGGAACCACCTACTGGGCAGCCACAGCCGAGGCCCGCTTTCCACTGCCGTTCATTCCCGACGAGCTCGGTATGAGTGGAGCTATCTTCGCCGATGCGGGTTCGCTCTTCAATGTGTCGGGTCGAGCTGACAGTGCCTTAGCTGGGTGCGTGACAGGCGGTCAGGCTTGCCTCGCCGATGATTCATCGATCCGCTCGTCGGTCGGCGCGAGCTTGTTGTGGAACTCACCGGTTGGTCCACTCCGCGTCGATTTTGCCAAAGCGCTATCGAAGGCCTCGTTCGACGAAGAGCAGTTCTTCCGCTTTGGTGCCTCGACCAAATTCTAAGTTGACGACTTGGAAGTGGCTTTTCGCCGTTTGTCCACGTCTGACGGTTCTCCGGCGCGTTGGCTGACTTGCCACCGCGCCGGTTCGCGTTAGAACTGCCGCTGACGCAACGACCTTTGAACGTGGTCCGTTGATCTCAAAGCACAACGGCGTGGCGTCGCTTGCGCTGAAAGGTCGGCGGGCCGGACGGTCCGGATCGAGTGGGTGGAGGGCGGAGGCGGCGGTATGGAACATCCCGGATTTTTCGATCGCGCGGGACCGTTCTCGCTGCAGTCGATCGCAGATGCGACCGGCGCGACCGTTTCAGCCGCTAGCGATCCAGCAACGCTGGTCGACGACATCCGGCCGCTCAGCGATGCTGGGTCGCGCCATCTTAGCTTCTTTGAAAACCGCAAGTATCTCAGCCAGCTCGACGCCACGCTAGCTGGCGCGTGTTTGGTAACGCCGATGTTTCAAGCGCGTCTGCCATCGCACACGGCAGCGCTGGTTCTCGCCAAGCCGGGCGATGTCATC
>JANMII010000342.1:0-7357 GCA_031375665.1 Hyphomicrobium sp. | reverse complement strand
AATGTTTTCAAGGCTGATGCGTTTCATGTGCGGGCAAAGATTACATGGCCGAACGAATTCGACATCAGGCACCTCGACCGCAACATTCGAGGCCATCGAGCACTCGGTCACCAGCACGACTTTTTTCGGCCGCTTGTCTTTGACCCAGTTAATCATGGCCGAGGTCGAGCCGGTGAAATCTGCGGCGGCAATGACGTCTTGCGGGCATTCGGGATGCGCGATGATTTTCAAACCGGGGTCATCGGCACGCAGTCGATTCAACTCCTCACCGGTGAAGCGTTCGTGGACTTCGCACGAGCCTTTCCAGGTCAAAACTTCGACGGTCGTTTTTGAATGCACCCATTGCGCCAAAAACGGATCGGGAATTCACAGCACGCGCGGCGCACCGAGGCTTTCGACGACCTTGACGGCGTTTGATGATGTGCACGTGATATCGCATTCGGCTTTGACGGCTGCCGACGTGTTGACGTACGTCACGATCGGCACGCCGGGGTAGGCTTCGCGCAGCATTCGCACGTCTTCGGGCGTAATCGACGCCGCCAGCGAACATCCCGCGCGATTGTCTGGGATCAGCACGGTCTTATTGGGCGACAACAGCTTCGATGTTTCAGCCATGAAGTGCACGCCAGCTTGAACGATGATCTTGGCATCGGTTCGGGCTGCTTCCTTGGCAAGTTGCAGGCTATCACCGCGAAAGTCAGCGACGCAATGGAAAATCTCGGGCGTCATGTAATTGTGCGCAAGGATGACAGCGTTGCGCTGGACCTTTAGTTCATCGATGGCTTTGATCAGTGGCGCGTAGTGCGGCCACTCCATCGGCGTGATGACGTGTTGGACACGCGCGTACATCGGCGCCATTTCAGTCCGCAGGGCTGGCGACCATGTATAGGGTGGCGGCGTCGGTGCTGCCGCACGCGTTTTTAACGCCACGTGTGCCGGTGCCAAACTTGCCGAACCGTGGATGTCCGATGCCATGCCGTCGTCTCCTCCAACAACTACATATGCTCTAATCGAGTATATGTAGGCCGTATCAAAGGCCGGCGATCAAGCCGGATACCCGAACCGTCAGAAATGCTCCGAAAGAGCATTCCTGACGGTTGCTAACTTAATGCAGGAGCGACTGTTTTTCCAGTCTATCCGACTTAAATTAAAGCGATGAATTTCGACTCGGCGGCGCTGACACGCGGACGCCCGGTGCTGGGCGCTCAAGCAGAACTTCGCGACGAAACCGAAACAACTTGGCCGGTCGACCACCGGTCCGCGTTTTGACATCGCCGGTTGGTTCGACCAACCCAGCACCTTCGACCAGACGCCGGAAATTTTGCTTGTGCAAATGCGGACCGAGGATTGCCTCGACCGTTTTTTGCAATTCGTACAGCGTGAAATCGTCGGGCATCAGTTCGAACACGACCGGGCGATACTTAATCTTTGCCCGCGTCCGGCCAATCGCCGTTGCCAGAATGCGCCGATGATCTGTTTGCATCGGGACACCAAATTTCGGCTGGTCAGGCCAATCCTTGGCGGCACTTCGGCCATCGCGACGAGCTTCGTCAACAAGGCCTGCTTCGTAGAGAAGCTCATAACGCTCGAGAACTTTCTCTTCGTCCCAGGCCGTGCCGTCAAGGCCGAAGCAAATGCGCGCCCGATCTGCCCGCGCGATCGGTCGTTGCTGTGCTGCCGCTGTTGAAACGTTGTTGGCCCAAGTCTTCAAGCGAGGTTCAATGTCGCGCGCGATGATCTCGGGTCGCCCTTTCCGCCAGTCCTCCCAAGGATAGTAGTGATACCAGCTCCGCCAAACACCGTTGGTCAATCCATGCTGGCTGCTCGCTTGCGTGAGTGCCAGATAACCGATCGAAACGACGTGGGGTTGATTGTCGCCAGGTTCGAGATGCCGACCACGATCGGCAAACGTGTAAAGTTGCTCGGCGTAGCCAAGATCGATGCCGGTTTGATCGTGAACCCACGCCCGCAATCCACCCTCGAGTGTTCTGTGCTCGCGCGGATTGAAGGGCCCGAACGGCAATGCGTCCGTTGCGGATGCCGCGTCTGGGTCACCGCGAACGGCGAGGGCCACTGGTTCGTCGTCGAGTACGGCGACGATGGCTGCGTTTAATCCGATACCGACAGGCGTACGTTCGATTGCGTCAACCTCAGATATGCGGTGTGATTTATCAGGCGACGGCAGTCTCCGGCCAGATAGTTCCATGTTCATTTCGTGTCATCCCCGTGCTCCCCACCCTCGGGGCTAACGGGTGATCATGGCGATTTTCAGAATAACTGTTGCAGCAAAAGCCCGTTAAATGCCGTAAAATTGACCTAATTCGCAGGGTCATGCAACTGAGTAAAGCGTGCCAGAAAACGCTGCTGGGCGACATTTGCTGGCCAAGCCTCAAGCTGCGAAAGTTGCTCTGCAAGCGTCTCTGGGATCGCTGGATGTTCGAAGAATAATCGCGCCTCGGCGACGTCAAATCCGGCCAATTGCGTCGCCTCGAAAAAGGCGGCGACCCTGTCAGCGGTCTTGATGGCCAAGCGGTGATAAGCGCTTATATCGCAGACGTCGAAGCGATCGTGGATGGCAGCTAACAAGCGGTTTTCGAACGCCTTATAGTCGAGACCGATCGCGGCTTTGAATGGGCTGATCAAATCACCGATGACATATTCAGCTGCGTCGTGAAGCAACGCTGCACGAAGCACGCGCGCAGTCGGCGCTGGCGCAATCGCGGCGACGATATCGCAAACGACAAGCGAATGCTGAGCAACAGAGAAGGCGTGCGCGCCGATGGTCTGGCCATTCCAACGCGCAACCCGCGCAAGGCCGTGGGCAATGTCCTCAATCTCGATGTCGACCGGGCTCGGCGCCAACAAGTCCAAACGACGGCCAGACAACATGCGTTGCCAAGCGCGTAGCGGTGCTTGATGAGGGTCATCGGTCATCGCCGTGGCACGCGCATGGCCATCTGCAACGCTTGGCACGGCTGATATCGATGGCAGCTCACGATGTGATCGTTGACCAAGCCTGACGATTGCATGAATGCATACGCCGTTGTTGGGCCGACGAAGCGAAAGCCAGTCGCTTTTAATCTGCGGCTCAGATCTTTGGACGCTTCCGTTTGGCTGGGTGCATCGGAGACGTGCACGCGTGTATTTTGCAAAGGACAGGGTTCGACCATCGACCAGATGAAGGAAGCAAATGACTGCGTTTTCGAAATCTCCAGATAGGCCTTGGCATTTTCGATCGCGGCTTCGATTTTCGCGCGGTTGCGCACGATGCCTGCATTGTCCATCAGTCGCGTGATATCGCGTTGCTCAAAGCGCGCCATCCGGTCTGGTTTAAAACCATCAAATGCGTGGCGAAAATTTTCCCGCTTTCGCAAAATCGTCAGCCACGACAATCCGGATTGAAAACTTTCAAGAACGATTTTTTCAAACAAGGCTCGACTGTCAATTAGCGGTACACCCCATTCTGTGTCGTGATATTGGGCATAGATCGGGTCTTCGATACCGAGCCAGGGACAGCGCTGTAATGATTGCGGTGCCATCGTTCAATTTGTTCGCGGTCGGCCAGATGAGACGAGCGACTTGGCGAGCGCTGCGCGATAGCGCGAAACCGCATCGGGATCGACATCGATCGGCATATCACTCACGGTCAACGCAGTGCAGCTATCGATCGCCTCTGCAACCCGATCGATCCGGAGCAATGACAAAGCTTGTGCGTTAGCAACCGTTCCAACGCGACCGATCGACGTATGGCCCATCATCACGTCGGTGCCAGTGATCAACGCCGTTGGACTTGCAATCTTGACGATGCGTTTGCGAATGACTGATTTGTTTTGCATGCGCGAGACGATTTCTTGCCCGACGTAACAGCCTTTTGTGAATGACACGCCGCCTAGCAGGTCAAAGTTGGCGTCATGGGGTACGACGTCGCCGAAGTCGTAATCCCGGCCGCCTTCTGGCACGCTAAGCGACACGCGATGGGCGTGGTAGTCTGTGTTTGATGCGTCCATGCCATTCGTTGCTGACGCGATGTCGATTGCAAAGCGAGCTTCGGCTAGAATTCTGATGCCAAGATTAGGGGATCGGGGATCGCGGTACGAGACACTACCGCTCGTTTCGCCGGGCGAATTTGTATCGACCCCCCAAAGCGCGAGCACATGAAAGTCAGCCGACAAATCCGTCAGCTGAACGTTCGCGCGAAGCTTATACATCGCCAGCCGCTTGATGAGATCGCCGAGGCGTGAGGCGGCGCATTCAAGCAAAAATCCGTTGGCGTGCGCTACGATGAAGAATTCAAACAGGATTTTGCCTTGCGGCGACAGTAAACCGGCAAACATTGCGGCATCTGACGTGACCAACGCCATATCGTTGCTGACCAGTCCCTGCAGAAAATTTCGCCCGTCGGGGCCGGTAACGCCTACGACACCGCGATCTTCAAGACGCGTAATTTTCACCCCGCCAGCGACCGTCGGCGTCCATTCCACAGCTGTTGGCATGTTTGCCGTCACCGCGCCTCGCTTGCATTGCCAAGACCCAGCGAGTTTCGTATGCGGGTCACCTGCTGAACGCAAGCGTCTGGGATGGTGCTGAAGTGATAGCCGCAGGATTAGATCAACACCGCCAGAACTTCGATCTTGTGATTATGGGCGCAACGGTCGTCAATCACGACGGCACGGGTGTCCGGGACATCGCGATCAGAGATGGACGCATCGCCGCCATTGGCCAGCTGGGGTCGGTCACAGCAGCCGAGAGGCTGGATGCGCGGGGATTGCACATTCTTCCAGGCGTCATCGACAGTCAGGTTCATTTCAGAGAGCCGGGACTTGAACATAAGGAAGATCTCGAAACGGGTAGTCGCGCCGCCGTCGCCGGTGGCGTGACGACTGTTTTTGAGATGCCAAATACCAAACCGTTGACGACGTCGGCTCAGCATCTCGCCGATAAAGTTCGCCGGGCGCGCAATCGGATGTTTTGCGACTTCGCGTTTTTCGTCGGCGGCACGCGCGATAATGTCGCCGATATCTCCAATCTTGAACGGCTGGACGGCTCGGCGGGCATCAAAGTTTTCATGGGGTCATCGACCGGCGATCTGTTGGTTGACGACGAACAAACGCTCGATCGCATCATAGCGGCGCTGTCCCGCCGGGCGTCATTTCATGCTGAAGACGAAGCACGATTAAAGGCGCGTATGGGGTTTCGCCGTGCTGGTGATCCGTCATCGCATCCGGAGTGGCGCGATGTTGAGGCGGCGCTGATCGCGACCCGGCGGCTGGTGGCGCTCGCTGAAAAGCATCGCAAACGCGTCCACGTGCTGCACATTTCGACCGGTGACGAGATCGACTTCCTGGCGACCCACAAAGACTACGCGACCGTCGAAGTCACCCCGCATCATTTAACGCTCGCTGCACCCGACTGTTACGAGCGCCTTGGCGCGTATGCGCAAATGAATCCGCCAGTGCGCGACGAAAGCCACCGCGCGCGGATTTGGCAGGGAATTGAAACCGGCGTGGTTGATGTTTTGGGGTCTGACCACGCGCCACACATCAGAGCTGAAAAAGATCACGACTATCCCGATACGCACTCCGGCATGACTGGCGTGCAGACGTTGGTGCCCATCATGCTCGATCATGTGAACGCGGGTCGGCTGTCGCTCCAGCGATTTGTGGATCTCACGAGTCATGGCCCGCAGCGCATTTTTGGCTTGATCGGAAAAGGCCGCATCGCGGTTGGCTATGATGCCGACTTGACGGTTGTCGACTTGAAGCGGCGTGAAAGGATCAGCAATTCGTGGATCGAAAGTCGGTGTGGATGGACACCGTATGACGGTGTGGCGGTCACGGGATGGCCGGTTGGGACGTTTGTGCGCGGGCGGCGCGTGATGTGGGACGGCGAAATCATTGCACCAGCCGCCGGTCAGCCGGTGCGGTTCCTTGAGGCGAGCGGCCCATCAATGGCGACGTGAATGGGCATGGCACTGGCGAAAAACCTTACGCTCGCGCGGCCGTTACGGCGTGCAATAGGCTTGTGTTGGGTCATCGGTCGCGCTGGCCTGGGACTTGCTCTGTGTGGCTCATTCAGAAACGCACAACGGCGAGCCATCATGATCAGAGCCGTCATCAGAAACGCAATTGCCCCGGCCCAGCCGATGGGCTGGACCGAGGCAATGGCATTGTCAGTGATAGCGCTGGCGGCCGCAGCCCTCGTCGCAGCGCCGACGGTTGTGGCGCTCTATCTCATGAAATCTGCCGTCGGCATAAACATTATGGCCGGGCCCTCACCCTTGCACGATGTTCTGTACGCCTACGTGCGCTGACGTTTTAGCTGTCCGTACCGGACTTTGCTGCTTTGGCAATTTTTGACGACAGTTTGCCCTTCACGATGACGGTCGTGCCAACACCTGCAATGCTTGCAAGATGCGTAACGTGACCGTTGGTCATTCTAAAGCAACCCGACGATGCCGCTGTGCCAATCGTGGACGCATCATTTGTGCCGTGAATGCGGTAGAGCGTACTGCCGAGGTAGAGTGCTTTCGCACCGAGTGGATTGCGCCGTCCGCCTTCCATAAATTCAGGCAGCTCTGGCTTGCGGACCAGCATTTCTGCTGGCGGACGCCAATCGGGCCAATCCACTTTTCGTGAAATCTTCTTGGTGCCGGTCCACGTAAATCCGGCGCGGCCAACCGCGACGGGATAACTGTAGGCCGACGATGACGACTTAACGTAATACAAGCGACGGCCAGCTGTATCGATTACTATGGTGCCTGCCCCGTAGCTGTTTGGAAATGCGACCGTTGCTGGCTTGAGTGGCGAAATGCTTGGTCGGCCACCGCCGCTTAAAACTTTCGGCCCTTTGACAAATTTTTTCGATGGTTTGTCGGCGTAGAAGTCTGCGGCCTTTATTTTTTTGGCTTTCGGTGCGGGCGTGCCGAACACAGAGACCGATGCCGGCTTGGCATATCGCTTCGTCGACGTCGGCGGGACGTAGCCATATGTTTCATCGGCGGGATGAAATGCGTAGGCTGGCGCTGACAAAGCAAATGCGCAAATCGCAATTGCCGTAACCCATAGTCGCTTCATTCGTTTGTACCCCAAATCCTAAGTTTGAAAGTGAGGCGGCAATTAACCAGAGATGGTGGCTACAACCAAGCCCCTATCTGAATATGGTTAGCGCGCAATCCCAATTGAGGCGGCCTGAAACAGC
The DNA here is from genome assembly GCA_031375665.1 of Hyphomicrobium sp. GTDB lineage: Bacteria > Pseudomonadota > Alphaproteobacteria > Rhizobiales > Hyphomicrobiaceae > Hyphomicrobium_B. The sequence goes on along the minus strand of JANMII010000342.1, from coordinate 160 downwards.
AACTGTCGATATCCAATGTCAGTTGAAGTTGTCGCCGATGGGCGGCGTGATGATCGCAGAACTGGCATACGTCGACCATCGCGATGAACGTGGCACGGGCTGGTAAGTCGATCGTAGGTCACGAATTTTTACGCAATGTCTCTGCGTGCGCAGGTCGCAT
>JANMII010000331.1:0-8661 GCA_031375665.1 Hyphomicrobium sp. | reverse complement strand
GCGCCAGCGCCTCGGTGAAAGTCTTCATACCACCCTGGAACGCAATCGCCGAGCAGGTCGCAATCGCGGCCTATTACAATGACACCGATCGCCAGAGCTTCTTCAATCAGACAGATCTGACGGCCCGTCTCGATCATGGTGATGGCATTCGCCACACGATTGTCGTCGGTACCGAAATCGGCCGCCAAGATACACTGCAGTTTCGCTATGATGCCCGCTTCAGCCCCGGCAACACGACGTCGGTTAACGTGCCGTTCGCCAACCCAACAACGAAGCTGTCGAACTTCACGTTCAGCGCTTTGCAGAACAACGCGATCAATGACACGCAACTAACGACAGCGTCGGCGTACATTCAGGATCAGTTGGAAATCACCAAGTATTTCCAGATCATCGGCGGCCTGCGTTTCGAGCGCTTCGACCTCGACTACACCAACCAATTCGACGGCAGTCAATTCTCGCGCGTCGATGAAGAGGTGTCGCCACGACTCGGCTTCGTCTTCAAACCGATCGAACCAGTGTCGATCTACCTGAGCCACTCCAAGTCGTTCTTGCCGTATTCGGGCGATCAGTTTGCGTCGCTCACTGCATCAACCGCGTCGCTATCGCCGGAAGCATTCATCAACAACGAATTTGGCTTCAAATGGGACGTGCTGCCGCGACTGGCGTTGACCGGAGCTCTCTATCAGCTCGATCGCGAAAACACACTCGTCACGGTTGGCCCAGGTGTCTCCGAGCAGGTCGGACTTACGCGAACCGAGGGCGGCGAACTCGCTCTCACCGGCTATATGACCGACGTGTGGCAGATGTCGGTCGGGTACGGCTACCAAGACGCCGTGATCGTCGATGCCGGAACGTCATCGACCACCGGCAATCTCGTACCGATGGTTCCAAAGCACATCTTCTCGATGTGGAACCGCTATCAATTCACGGACTGGTTTGGTGCAGGATTGGGCGTAATCCACTCGACTGAATTTTTCCCGTCGGCCGATAACACCGTCGTAGTCCCAGGCTACACGCGGCTTGATGCTGCGCTGTTCGTAAAGCTGGACGACCAGTGGCAAGCCCAACTCAACGTCGAGAATGTCTTGGACGACACGTATTTCATCAGCGCCCATAACAACAACAACATCTCCTACGGGTCGCCGCGCGCTTTCTATTTGACCGTTACAAACAAATTTTAATCGGGCAATGTCTGACGCAGGCCATGTCTGTGGCGCGAATCCCTGATCAGACCCCGCCATCTTTTTGTTTGGCAGCCGCCCGCCAGCTCAAACACGGTGCCGGTGAGCGATCGCCGTCCATCGGCCTGACCGCCGCGTGTCGTGTCGAGCCAATGATTGCTGCAAGCGATCCAGCCGCTTACAATCGTAACTTAAGACCACGCTCAGAGCCCTTTCACCACGACAATCCAAATGCCCGCCCCACCCAAAAAGCCGAAAAAAGCCGACCTGCCGCAGAAGACTTGCGTCACCTGCGGGCGCCCGTTCACGTGGCGCAAGAAGTGGGAGAAAGTTTGGGACGAGGTTCGCTATTGCTCGGACCGCTGCCGCCAAAGCCGAAAACGCTAGTTGGCCTTCTCTTTGTACGGCGTGAGCGATTTCAGAAAACGTCGCGCGCTAACCTTCACATCGTCGCGCGACGCTTCACTCATTTTATCCCAGGTCGCATAGACTTGCCCAAGGCGGGGATTTTTACTGAGCTTAGGCCGGTTGCGATCAAGAAAATCCCAATATAGCGCATTAAACGGGCACGCGTCGTCACCTGTGCGCTTCTTCACATCGTAGCGACATGACCCGCAGTAGTCCGACATTTTGTTGATGTAGTTGCCGCTCGCCGCATACGGCTTTGAGCCAAGCAATCCGCCGTCGGCAAATTGGCTCATGCCGAGCGTGTTGGGTAATTCCACCCATTCGTAGGCATCGGCATAAACCATCAAATACCATTCGTGAACATCTTGGGGATCGATGCCAGCGAGCATTGCAAAGTTGCCGGTCAACATCAGCCGTTGGATGTGATGCGCGTAGGCGTGTTCGATCGTCTGTCCGATCGCCTCGCGCAGGCACAGCATGTCGGTTTCGCCAGTCCAATAGAAATCTGGCAAGCTCCGTTTGGCATCGAAGAAATTTTGCTTCACGTAGTCGGGCATGCGCAACCAGTAAATTCCCCGGACGTATTCACGCCAGCCAATGATTTGGCGGATGAACCCCTCAGCCGCGTTGATCGGCGCTTTCTTCGCGACGAAGGCTTGTTCGACCCTTTTGCAAATCTCGACTGGATCAAGCAGCCCAGCGTTGAGATAGGGCGATAGCACTGCGTGATACAGAAACGGCTGACCGACCAGCATCGCGTCTTGGTGATCGCCGAATTTCGCCAACCCCGTTTCGATAAAATGGTCGAGCGCCACGAGCGCATCGCGCCGGGTCACAGCGAACCAAAATGGTTCAAGCGTGCCGATGTGATTGCCAAAGCGACGGGCGACAAGGCCAAGCACATCGCGCGTGATTGCATCCGGTTTGAACTTCGAAATGTCGGGAATAAACAAATCACCAGCCGCCGGTTTGCGATTGTCGTGATCATAATTCCATTGGCCCCCGACCGGCTCATCACCGTCCATTAAGAGCCCGGTTTTGCGCCGCATGTCGCGATAGAAATATTCCATGCGCAGTTGCTTGCGGCCTTTGGCCCACGTCTCGAACTCAGCGCGGGACGCAACGAAACGGTCATCATCGAGAACGTCGACCGCGATACCGAGCGACGAAGCCCAGCCGTCCATCATTTGGCGCACGCGCCATTCGCCCGGCTCAGTGACGATGACGCGCTTTGCTTTCAACCGTTTGACGGCGCGGGCAACTTCGTCAGTAAACGAGCCGGTGTTTTTGGCGTCATCCAGTTTGACATAGTCGACCGTCCACCCAGTTTTTTCGAGCTCGGCTGCGAAGTGGCGCATGGCCGAGAGAATGAACGCGATCTTTTTCTTGTGATGTCGGACGTAGGTTGCTTCGTCCGCCACCTCGACCATCAAGACCGTAGTGTCAGCCTTGTCGGTGGCCTTCAGGCTGGACAATTTTGCCGACAGTTGGTCACCGAGGACGAGAACCAGGGTTTGAGCGGAACGTGCCATGTGTCATCCTAATCGGGGGCAGGCGCGCGGGGATCAAACAATCCCACGCCCAACGGGTACGCTCGGCGCACGCAAAGTGGATGAAGGGTCTAACTTGACGGCTTGGTTCGGGCACGCTCAACACCCCGAACTGCGATCAAAAATCCAAATGCCTAATGCAGATTGATGGTCCGCGATGCGGACGTGGTACCGCCTCTGTGGCTTGAACACAGGACCTCCGGTTCCACAAACCGGCGCTCTAACCAACTGAGCTAAGGCGGCATAGGCGACGGCGACTTTGTGTGCGGCGCGGCGCGAAGCTCTTAAAACGACTGAAGGCCCCCGCGCGTCAAGTAAAAAGCAGCCGGTGCCAAGGTCGTGTCCGCGACACCGCCAGAGCCACAGCCAACGTAATAGGTGCTGCCGCACCGTTACTTTGCCGCTGGCAACCGCGAAAGCCACAACCGAGATATGACAAATCGCCTGGACGGTCGGAGCCCAGCGGGTTAACACCCATCAAAGCCTGGCAAATAACCAAATGATGGTGTCTGCGACCAACGCGCGATCCGATCCTCCGCCCACAGCCGTGTTGGACGGATCGGACGGTTGGGCATCATTGTCGATGGCGATCGCGAAATTATCTCAGCCGTCGCTGGTCATCGACCTGCAAACCGTCGCGATCATTGCAGCCAACCCGCAAGCGCGCCAGGCCTTCGAAATTTTGGCAGATGCGCCGCTACCGCTGCCGCTCGACAGCGCCATGCCTGCGCTGATGCGGCTGCAAGCCTTGGCGCACCACGAGCAAAAAGATTTGGCCAGCGCCACAGATGCGACGCGCGCGCACCCTGTCGCGCTGGTTTTTTGGGCGAAGGGACGCACGATCGAATTGTCGTGCGTCGTTCAACCGCTCGCGACTGATGATGGCAACTGCTCGCCGACGCGTTTGATGTTGGTGCAGTGCGCAAATGATCAAACGAAAGACCCGGCTATCACCGACGCACCAATCGTGGTCGCTGCACTAACGGACCCGAACGACGCTGCGGCCCCAGCAACGGTGCCCTATGTCAACGCCTATGAATCTGCACGAACTGATCTCGACGCATTGCCGCGCGCTGGTTCTAACGCGTTGCCACGCGCTGATATCACCTCAACATCAGCGGCTGCAGAACCGTGCAACGACCCGCCACCGATCGCGCGCAACGATGCTGAAACACTCAAAGAGATTGCGCGGCGCATCCGCGAAGGCGCCTCGCAGCCGTCACCTCAGGCAACGCTCGCCGTCGGCGACCCTGAAAAGGACATGGACCCACCGTCGCCGACAGCGCCCGTAGAAGCTCGCGCCGATAGCGAAGGCATCACCGCCCTTCATCCCAGCGATGTGGCACGCTTGGCGCATGAATTAAAAACACCGCTGACAGCCATTGCGGCTGCGGCTGAAATCATGCGCGACGAACGACTAGGCACGATGGGCAATGCGCGCTACCTCGGCTACGCCGCTGACGTCCACGACAGCGCGCACCATGCTTTGGCTGTCATCGCAAAAATGCTCGGCCGCGAACCCGACGCCGTCGATGATGACAATCGGATTGGCTTAATCGACCTCAACGCACTCGCTGTGCGAACCATCTCAACGCTGCAGCCACTGGCCGAGGAGCGTCGCTTAACACTGGCTTTCGATGCCGAAGATGCAACGCCGATCGTAACCGCCAGTGCGACCGCACTCCGACAAATCTTGATCAACCTCGTCACCAATGCCTTGAAGTTTACGCCACCAGGCGGCGACGTGCGGGTCGTGACTGGATATCTCGACACGGGGGCTGCGTTCCTGGTCGTGCGCGACACCGGCGTTGGCATTGATCTCGAAATCGCTGAACGTGCGTTGTCTGGCGTTACCGCGAACGATGAGCTGCCTCATCGGCAGCGTGCCGGCGGCGGCTACGGCATCGGCTTGCCGGTGGTCGTTCGCTTGGTTCGCGAATTGGGCGGCGACATCGAGATTGATAGCGCTGCAGGTCGCGGCACCGTGGTTTTGGTATCGTTCACGCGATGACCGTTCGATACCAACTCAAGTGTGGCCGTTGGCTGATGTGGGCGTTGACAGCCCATCGGCAAACCAACTGAAACTTATAAGAATTCTAAGGTTGAACCAACGTCGTCGCAGCGGTTGACCGGCCCGCCCGCAACGCGCTACGTCAGATCCATGGCTTCAATCGAAGCCGCGTATTGTTAGCACCTGGGTGCGCGATACCAACCGATACCGAGGCCTTGAACCTCGATTATTGGAGCTGCCATGCCAACGATTTTTCACGCTGCAACGCGCGTGTTCACGACCTCTGTTTCATCCCTGATCATCGCCGCCACGTCTGTCGCTGCCGTATTGACGGTCGCATCGTCGGCCCACGCCGATGGCACCGTCAACATCTACTCGTATCGCGAGCCAAAGCTGATCGAACCCCTGCTCAAAGCTTTCAGCGACAAGACCGGCATCGCGACCAACGTCGTGTTTGCGAGTAGCGGCCTCGTCGAGCGCTTGACGGCTGAAGGTCGCAACAGCCCAGCCGACGTGCTGCTGACCAATGAATTCGGTTTGCTGACCCAGGCGGTGGCGGCTGGCGTGACTGCGCCGCAATCCTCGGCGGTCATCACGGCTGCCATCCCCGCTGAATTGCGCGATCCCAACGGTCACTGGTTTGGGCTGACCCGGCGCGCGCGCGTCATTTACGCGTCGAAAGACCGCGTCAAGCAAACAGCTATGACCTACGAGGAGCTTGCCGATCCGAAATGGCGGGGCAAAATTTGCGTTCGTTCCGGCCAGCACACCTACAACGTCGCGCTGATTGCATCGATGATTGCCAACCTCGGCGAACAAAAGGCAGAAGCATGGCTGACCGGTTTCAAAGCCAATCTGGCGCGTAAGCCAGCTGGCGGCGACCGTGAACAAGTCCGCGATGTGCAAGCCGGCTTATGCGATCTGGCAATCGGCAACACGTACTACATGGCCGCCATGATGAAATCGCCCGAGCAAAAAGCCTGGGCGGATTCGGTTCATATGCTGTTTCCCAACGCCAATGATCGCGGCACGCATGTCAACATCACCGGCATGGCGCTCGCCGCCAACGCGCCCAACAAAGCCAATGCAACGGCCTTAATGGAATTTCTGGTCTCACCGGAAGCGCAAACGCTCTATGCCGACGCGAACGGCGAATATCCGGTCGTCAGCGGCGTCGCGATTTCACCACTGGTCGCATCGTGGGGCGCGCTCAAAGCCGACACCTTGCCGTTGGCCAAAATTGGCGAGCTTCGCAAAAAGGCGTCTGAGATGGTCGACCGCGTGCGCTTCGATCAAGGCCCGAATTCATAATTATTGCGCTGCTGCGGCCGGCTCAACGCGCTTTGACCGCGAGCCATCCCATCATGAGGTTTCGCTATGTCCACGCCACGCCACACCCTTATCGATCCAACTGAAACGTCGACCGGCAAAGTTTTGCCACTGCCAGCACGAGCCCCCGAACGCCTCGTCGGCGTCGGCTTTCGCTGCTGGTTCGGCGGACTGTCCAGCGGCGACATTCGCTGTTGGGAAGAAGCTTGGAATACATTTTCCAGCACGCTTGGCCCCGACCAGGCCAAAACGCTACTGCTCGATTTGTCGAAGTTTGTGCGCGCCGTCAAAGCAACGGCCGACCGGACGATCGAAATCTCACCGTCTGGATGTCGCGGTTTTTGCCGCGACGAATGTTTGGCGATCTCAATCATTGCAGCCAGCCAGCACGATGCGCGCCCAGCATTAGCTGCCTCTGCTGCGGCTTTGATCGGCTCCGATGACATCGGTGACACCATCAACGGCGCACAGTCGCTTGCGGCGGGACTTGCGCGAGCCCGCCAGATGCTCAGTCCCGATTCAATCTGCCCGGCGACGTGCGCTCTGCGCGCGCTGCCACGACGACGCCCACCGTCACACTAAAGCGCTGGCACACTAAAGCGCTGTCACACTAAGGACCACCGCACCATGAACCCGGCTGCTCGCACGCTGTTGTCCGTTGCGCTGCGCTGTGTTCCGACGGATGAGCCCACGACATGACACGTGGTGCCTCTGACATCGTGGCCCCGCCTACAGCGAGCCCGACGAAAGGCGCCGGTCCGCGGCGTCGACTTTCTGCTGCGCCCGAACCCGCGCCAACGATCGTCGTGCGGCTCCGGCGTTGGGCGTCGCCGGAACGGCGCTGGACCATCGCTGCCACGGCCGCCGCACTGGTGCTGTCGATACCCATCATTGCCGTGTGTTGGATAGCAGCGTTCGGCACATCGACGTCGGATGGTGGCAGCATCTGGCCGCATCTGATGTCCACCGTGCTGCCGGGCGCTTTGGCCAACACCTTGATGCTGATGTTTGGCACTGGCTGCTTGACGTTGGTCATCGGAACCGCGTCCGCTTGGCTGGTGACCATGTATCGGTTCAAAGGCCGCCACATCGTCGATCGGATGCTCGTCCTGCCGCTAGCCATGCCAACCTACATCGTTGCGTACGCCTACGCCGAGCTGCTCGATTTTTCCGGCCCGGTGCAGTCCGCGCTGCGGACCACCTTTGGCTACGCTGGTGCGGACGATTACGCCTTTCCGCAGATCCGCTCATTGGGTGGCGCGATAACGGTGATGTCGCTGGTGCTGTATCCGTACGTCTACCTGACGGCGCGAGCGAGCTTTGAACAACAATCCGTCTGCGTTCTTGAGGTCGCCCGCACCCTCAACCGAACAGCAATGGAAACTTTTTGGGCGGTCGCATTGCCGTTGGCCCGCCCTGCCCTCGCAGCCGGCGTGACGCTGGTCTTGATGGAAACTCTCAACGATCTGGGCGCCGTGCAATATCTCGGCGTCGAAACTCTTTCGGCCAGTATTTATGCGACGTGGCTACAGCGTGGCAGTCTGCCGGGTGCCGCACAAATCGCGTGCGTCATGCTGGCGCTAATCATCACGCTGCTGGTGCTTGAAAAGACCTTGCGCGGCAATGGCAACAGTGAGGCAACGACGGGTCGCTATCGCGCCATTCCGTTTGAAACGCTCAACGGCTGGCGGGCGCACACCGCACTTGGACTGGCGCTGCTCCCCGTTGTGCTGGGATTTTTCTTGCCCGCTGGCGTGCTCGCGCATCAGGCTTTAGTTCACATTGGTTCAGCCGATATCGGTGCGTTTTTTCGCGCCGCTCGCAACAGCTTGGTTTTGGCGTCGCTGGTTAGTATCGCCGCCATCGCGTTGGCCGTTGTATTCGCTTACGCGGTTCGATTTTCACGAAGCAGTAGCGCCGCCACCGCCAGTGGAGCTGCGTCGCTCGGTTACGCTGTGCCCGGAACCGTGCTTGCCATCGGGCTGATCAGTTCGCTCGGCGCCTTCGACAACAGCCTCGACACGTGGATGCGCGCAAGTGTCGGCGTCTCGACCGGTCTGCTGCTTTCGGGGTCATTGTTTGCGGTCGCCTTCGCCCTCGTTGTGCGTTTTTTAGCGGTGGCACTCGGATCAATCGAAGCTGGATTGCAACGCATCTCTCCGAACCTGGATGCAGCCGCCCG
>JANMII010000247.1:0-12508 GCA_031375665.1 Hyphomicrobium sp. | reverse complement strand
CGCTCGGTTTGCTTTCGGCTATTTATCTTGCTGAATACGCTTCACCCAGGATGCGCCGGTACGCCAAACCAGTCCTTGAAGTTTTGGCCGGTGTGCCAACTGTGGTGCTTGGGTTTTTCGCGGCGCTAACAGTCGCGCCGTTTATTCGCGGCTGGGGCGAAGCGCTAGGCCTTAACGTTGCGAGCGAAAGCGCTTTAGCGGCGGGTCTCGTTATGGGGATGATGATCATTCCGTTCATTTCATCGTTGTCCGACGATGTGATGAATGCGGTCCCACAATCTCTTCGCGACGGCGCTTATGCGTTGGGGGCAACGAAATCAGAAACAATCAAGCAGGTTGTCCTGCCAGCGGCGCTGCCTGGCATTGTCTCTGCTTTCATGTTGGCCATCAGCCGTGCCATTGGCGAGACCATGATCGTTGTGATGGCAGCTGGCCTTGCAGCGAACCTGACGCTTAATCCGCTGGAAGCCGTCACCACCATTACAGTGCAGATCAAAACCATCTTGGTCGGTGATCAGGAGTTCGACAGTGCCAAGACGCTGGCGGCGTTCGCTCTCGGCTTCGTGTTGTTCTTTGTCACGCTCATCCTGAACATCATCGCATTGCGTATCGTTCGCAAGTATCGGGAACAATATGACTGATACCGCATCATCTCTGCAGGCACCAAGAGCACTTCGGCGCGCTATTCCGCCAGACGAAGCGGCGGCGCGGGTCAAACGTCGTTACGCGTCCGAGCGTTTGTTCAAACGGCTGGGGTTCGGCGCTTTGGCTGTCACGGCGGTGTTTCTGGTCACGCTGCTGACTGCCATCATTGTGAAGTCATTGCCCGCATTCACGGAACACCGCGCTGTGCTCGACGTGCTGGTCGACGCGTCTATCGTTGACCCGGATGGGAAGCGTGATCCTAACGTTTTGCGGGCGGCCGATTATGGCAGTCTGACGCGCACCGCCATCGCCGCAGCGATCCCCGGTATCGAGGGCCGTACGCCTCGTAAGGCACTCAATGGACTGATCAGCAGCGGAGCGGGGGACGACGTCCGCACCCAGGTGTTGGCTAATCCAAACATCATCGGCACAACGATCAAAACGCCGCTGTTGTTCTCCGCCGATGTCGACCTTTATCTGAAGGACGACGCCATTCGGCAAACGACCTTGCCCGGAGCATTTGATCTGACGCCGAGCGGACTGAACGGCGAGATCACGCTGACAGCAGTTCAGCCTGACGCGTTCTCGCAATTGATCAAAGATCTCGAACAGGCTGGCGTCGCGCGTGATGCTGACGCTGGCGCGCACGTCCTAACGCCCCGCGATGCGAGCCGGATGATTTCACTGAACGGCGGCATGGTGAAGATTGAAAAAGTAACACCAACGACTGTGACTGGACCAGCTCTGCTACCGCTGACGTCCGTTGATACAGCCAAGGCCAACGCGTGGGCACAGTTGATTTACGAGCAACCTGAGAGCCGCCGTCGCGTGACCGATCAGGAGGCTGTGTTCATCGACAAACTCAAGTCGAGTGGCGCGATCGAGCGCGGCTTCAACTTTCGGTTTTTCACGTCGGGCGATAGTCGAGAACCTGAGCTTGCCGGCATCAAGGGTGCCTTGTTTGGGACCGCACTAACTTTGCTGGTCACGCTCGCGTTGTGTTTGCCGATCGGCGTTCTGGCTGCCATTTATCTCGAAGAGTTCGCGCCAAAAAATCGGCTGACCGACATTATCGAGGTGAACATCAACAATCTTGCGGCCGTACCATCTATCGTGTTCGGCTTGCTTGGATTGGCTGTGTTTCTCAATTACTTTAATCTGCCACGCTCTGCGCCGCTGGTTGGCGGGTTGGTTCTAGCTTTGTTGGTTTTGCCAACCATCATCATTGCCGCGCGCGCGGCGATCAAAGCCGTACCGCCCTCCATACGCGAAGCTGCCATTGGCCTTGGTGCATCGCAGCAGCAAGCCGTCTTCCACCACGTTTTGCCGTTGGCGATGCCAGGGATTATGACGGGGACGATCATCGGCATGGCGCACGCGCTCGGCGAAACGGCGCCGCTTTTGATGATAGGCATGGTGGCCTTCATCGTTGATGTGCCTTCGACGGTGACCGACGCTGCAACGGTGTTGCCGGTACAGATCTATTTGTGGTCGGATCTGCCAGAGGCAGCTTTTCAGCAGCGCACCGCAGCCGCCATCGTTGTGCTGCTTGGCTTCTTGTTTGCCATGAATGGCGCGGCCATTTGGTTGCGTAACAAATTTGAACGTCGGTGGTGATCGTGATGGAGAATGCAACGGTGGATTTGTCAGCAGTCGAACGCATCGAAAGCGCACGCGTCGCGCACATTACGAGCAACGCCAAACCTGCCAAGGTTTTGGCCCGTGACGTCAACGTTCACTACGGCGACAAGCATGCTCTGAAAGATGTCAACGTTGAAATTCCCGATCGGGGCGTGATGGCTTTCATTGGCCCATCAGGATGCGGGAAATCGACGTTTCTGCGATGCATCAATCGCATGAATGATACGATTTCCACGTGTCATGTCACGGGCAAGATTACGATCGACAACCAGGACATCTATGATCCAAGCCTCGATGTCGTGCAGCTCCGTGCGCGAGTCGGCATGGTATTCCAGAAGCCGAACCCATTTCCGAAATCAATTTACGACAATGTCGCTTATGGCCCGTCGATTCACGGTCTGACGGCCAATAAGGCCGAGATGGACGAAATCGTTCAAACGAGCCTCGAAAAAGCGGCGTTGTGGAACGAAGTCAAAGATCGCCTGAAAGATTCCGGCACCAGTTTGTCGGGCGGCCAGCAGCAGCGGTTGTGCATCGCGCGAGCGATTGCTGTGAACCCCGACATCATTTTGATGGACGAGCCATGTTCCGCCCTCGATCCGATCGCGACAGCCAAGGTCGAAACGCTGATTGATGAACTTCGCACGAATTATTGCATCATCATTGTCACGCACTCGATGCAGCAGGCAGCGCGCGTCTCGCAACGGACCGCATTCTTTCATCTCGGCACACTGGTTGAAGAGGATTCCACGCAAACAATCTTCAGCAATCCAAAAGATCAGCGGACCCAGGACTACATCACAGGCCGCTTCGGCTAGAGCGCAATGCGATTGATTGATCGGACAGCAGCATCATGAACGAGCACATCGTTAAGTCTTACGAAGACGAACTTCGGCTGCTTGATCGCCGAATTGCACAGATGGGTGGGTGCGCTGAGAAACTTCTCGGGCAAGCCCTCATGTCGCTGGAGCGCCGCGATCCCAAGCTTGCGGAAGCGGCTGTCGCGAGCGATTCCACCATCGATCAGCTTGAGCGTGAATTGCAGGATCAGGTGATCGTTATGATCGCCAAGCGTCAGCCGATCGCGAACGATCTCCGTCATATTATGACCGTTCTAAAGATCGCTGGTGATCTCGAACGGATCGGCGATCTCGCAAAGAACATTGCCAAGCGGGCGCTGGCGATTGCGGGCGAGAGCCATCCCAAACCACTCATCACCGGCATGCGCCACATGACCGAGATGGTGCAGGCGCAGCTCAAGAACGTTCTCGATTCGCTTGCTGAACGTAATGTCGAAAAAGCGTTGCAGGTCTGGAATAGCGACCAGCAAGTGGATGCGATGTATAACTCGTTGTTTCGCGAGCTCCTCACCTACATGATGGAAGATCCGCGCAACATCGGGCTCTGCACGCACTTTCTGTTCGGCGCGAAGAATATTGAACGGATCGGCGATCACACGACGAACATCGCGGAAAATGTTCATTATCTCGTTACTGGGCAAGCCATCACCGATGACCGGCCAAAGGGCGATAGTACATCGTCGACGCTGATAACGGTGCCGCAGTCATGACGACCACAACCATTGCCCAACATGCCCCACAGAGCGTTCGATCGATGCCCGCGAAGATTATCGTTGTTGAAGACGAAGCCTCACTTGCTGAATTGATAAAGTACAACCTCGAGGCCGAGGGCTACACCGTTGTGCATGCCGCTGATGGCGAAGAAGCTGAATTGATGCTGTCGGAACAGGCTTTTGATCTCGCCATCTTGGATTGGATGATTCCAAAAGTGTCCGGCATTGAACTCTGTCGGCGACTGCGGAAACGCACCGACACGCAAAACCTGCCCATTATGCTGTTAACGGCACGCGGCGAGGAAGCTGATCGCGTGCGTGGGCTGACAACCGGGGCCGACGATTACGTTACGAAGCCATTTTCCGTGCAAGAGTTGATGGCGCGCATCAAGTCGCTGCTTCGCCGCGCGTCGCCTGAGAGAATGAGCGATATCCTGATTTCGGGCGAGATCGTTTTAGATCGCCAAGCGCATAAAGTGACGCGTGGAAGTCGGGAAATTCGGCTTGGTCCGACAGAGTATCGGATGCTCGAAGTCTTTTTGGAAAGCCAACGGCGGGTTTTGTCGCGCGGCCAACTGCTTGACCGCGTTTGGGGTCAAACGTCGGAGATTGACGAGCGCACGGTTGATGTTCACATCGGCCGGCTTCGAAAATCCTTGATCCGCGGCAATGAGCACGATCCCATCCGCACGGTTCGCGGTGCCGGCTACGTTTTCGACGGTCGAGACCAAACCAATAGCTGATCTTTTCAGATTACTGCGCATCGCCCATTTATTCAACAGATGCCGTGTAACGTGCAGTGCCCAAGACGATCGTGCGGACAGACCATTCCACAACTTGGCCCGTTCGAGTGCGCGCGATACGCTCAACCCGCAACAGTGGTCGTGACGAGTCTTGCCGCAGATCTTCGGGCAACGTTGCGTCTGAGACCACACAATCGGCTCGCTCGACGATGGCGTTGACGATCGTTTTGTAGATCCGGCGATAGATCGGAAACAGAAACGGCGCAGTCAGCGTCTCGGTTGCTTCAATGCCTGGAAAACGTGTTTGGGAAACCATCACACGTTCGGCCACGCGAACGCCGTGCGACGCGCGCCACGCAAAATCAAAGCGCACAAGTGGTTCACCGATTCGAACCGCCAATCGATTCGCAGCTTCGCCATCAGCCGCCACTTGCGAACTGCGTAGTGACACAACTTCGCCCTTGAGCTTTCGGCCATCAGCGACCAGCGGCATAAAGCGCTCAATGTCGAGATGGTCGGACGCCTCAATCACAAAAGTACCGCGACCCTGACGGCGTTGGATTAAGCGTTCGGCCTCAAGCATTTCGAGCGCTTTGCGCATCGTGCCAACGCTTACTCCGATGTCTTTCGCGAGCATGGCTTCATTCGGCATCGGCTCGGCGGGAGACCACTCGGCGGCGCTGATGCGGTCGCGCAGGTAGTTGGCAACTTGGGCGTAAAGTGGACCAGCAAAACCCGGTGCCGTCGTCAAAATTGCTTGGTAGGTCATGTGCTGGCTGGGTCCTTCATCAGCAGTTCAAATGTTGACTAATAGAGGACAGAATGAGCAACAATCAATGTTTGTCCTTCACATCGTCTCCCCGAGTTCATGCGGTGATTTGGTGCCTGCGGTGTGCCGCTGGTGTGCCAAGATGTGTCACTTAACGAACGCCAATGGCCGATAAGCCTAATGCTGGTGGAGCCTGTGTACTGGAACTAGTGTTGATGTTGCGTGTGCCCATGGAGACTGCTTGCCTCAATGACGATGTCTCGCCCGGTTGACGACGCGCCAGGGTCAAAAGCGGCGGCACTTGTTTTCACATTTAGCGACGATGGCTGCGTGATTGTGGATCGCGACGGCACAATCCGCGCCGTAAATGACGCCTTCCTTAGATTATTTGGTGACAACGCTGAAAGTTACCTCGGCCACAACCTCGATTGCGTGTTTGAAAATCAAACCGACCGCCGCACGTTGATTGCAGGCGCGGCGACAAATCCGGTCGATATCCGTTGGATTGAAGTGGCGATGCGCCGTCGTAGCGGTGAATCCGTCACGTTTTCGGTCAGGGCGATCACCCGGTCCAATGCCAATCCAAGAACGCCAGCCACAAGCCCGCAACGCACGGCGGACAACAGCCCAAGCGGATACGAAACCGACGTCGTGCTCATCGTCAAAGATCGCTCGCTGTCATTACATGAGACGGATCGTGCGGCGCTGATGCGTCTTACAGCCGGTCTCACGCATGACTTCAACAATGTTCTGGCGATTATCAAAGGTAACGTGGAGCTTGCCGACATGCGCAACGCCGAGCCGCGCGTGCAACAAGCTTTGCGGGAAGCTGGCATGGGCTGCGACATGGCCTCGCGCATGATCGAGCGACTAATGACCGTTGGTCAAGCGCGGCACCTTTCGCCTCAAACCATCGATGTAGCGCAAACGATCGCTGAGTTCTTGGCGATGATGGGCATCGACGCGAAGCCGACCAGAACATCCTCGAAAACATTGTTTCTTAGTCGTCTCGACCGCGCGGAATTTGAAAATGTCCTGTTGAACGCTTGGCGCAACGCGATCGAAGCGATGCCCAAAGGCGGCACGATCACAATCCAACTGAAGCCGGTCGAGGTTGAGGTGGCGATGACGCTCGCCAACGGCGCAGTCAGCGTTGGCCCGTATCTCAAGATTTCAATAACCGATACCGGCATCGGGATGTCGCCAGGCGTCATGGCACGCGCATTCGAACCCTACTACACGACCAAAGCGGACGCGTCTGGCTCGGGATTGGGTCTTGCTCAGGTCTATGGTTTTGTCAGCCAATCCGGCGGTGGTGTGGCACTCGCGAGTGCTCCAGGCGTTGGCACAAACCTAACACTTTATATTCCGCGTGAGGGCGCAATCGAAGCGTCGTCAGCGTCGATTCTGATCGACTTGACCTTCGCGGTGAACATATAACCCGCGCCCTGCACTGTCTCAATCAACGTCACCGTGCTTGGCGTAAGTTTTCGCCTCAGTCGTCCAATCACTGTGTCGACAGCTCTGTCCAGAACGTCGTCACTGCCGAGGCTAACGTATTCCAATATTTGTTGCCGCGAGAGGACCCGCTGCGGGCGACGCAGAAATGTTTCAAGCACGCTGAACTCACGCGTCGTTAGCCGAACCGGCTGGCCGTCTGGCCGAGCAAGACGCCGCGACGCGACGTCACAAATCCAACCATCGAATTCATACCCACTGCGCACGCCAAACGTGTCGGGTGCCATATCCAATTTCGTCGAACGTCGCAGTACCGCTCGAATGCGCGCTAAGACCTCCCGCGCATTGAACGGTTTGGCGATGTAATCGTCGGCCCCGAGCTCTAATCCGACGATGCGATCGACATCGCTGCCCTTCCCACTGACGATGACGATTGGAACGTGGCTGGCGGCTCGAATCTGCTGCGCCAGGACCAGTCCGTTGTCGCGGCCAAGTCCAAGATCGAGCGTCACGAGATCAATGCTGTATCGCGACAATGCGGTAACGGCGTCACGGATCGTAGCCGCTTCGACAACGTTATATCCGTCTTCCTCCAGCACCGCTTTCAGCATCCGGCGAACGGCCAGGTCGTCCTCCACGATTAGGATGTGTTGTGCAGCCTGCACGCCGTTTACCCCTTCCTATTTTCAGCGCTGCCTGATGCGCAGGTCAGGATATCGACATCCTACAAATGATATTCTGCAACGCGCAACCACGTCATTTTTTCGGCCTCCCAGTCATGTCCATTTACGAGCCCGCAACGCCCCAGTGCAAATGTGGACGCCACACGAAGACGAAAAACAAAGACAAGATTTGCTGAACATCGCAGTGGGGCCGAATTGTGCAAAATGAAGCTGTGGCGTTCAATCGTCCAAATGAAACAAACGTTCGGCATCTCGCCGCCATTGTTCGTGAGTTCGAGTTTACACTGATAGCGCTGTCTCTGACCGCGAGCATCTGCTCAGCACGGGCATTTTTGCGACCCGTCTCCGACGATGTTGATGCATCGTACTATCTGCCGGGCGAGCCGCGACTGACATCGGCAGCATCTCTTGGCCTCGACAATCCTGGCATTTGCGCGCTAGCCACATTTGCACTCACGCACTTCAACGATCTGGTTCATAATGCGCGGACCGCAACGCGAGCTGTTGTCGCCATCGAAGATGCGCAGTTGCGTTACAATTCTGGACTATCACCGAGAACGATACCCGCGGCCGTGTCCGCTGACTGGGTCGACGCAAGCTCGCGCTGGCGCCGCGCGGCGACGGCGGGTATTTCGGCTGTGACTGCGATTAACGCACAAACGATCGGAGATCAGAGCGTTGTCGACCAAATGCTTCAGCGCTCGACGGATCGCTATGCGGGCACGCTCGTTGCCGATGATTTCGAGAAAATTCTTCGCGATGTCGTCGCTGGTGGCAGTCCGTGCATTGATGCAAACGGCTATTTGCAATATCCCCATTGGGCAGAGCGGCGTCGGCACGAGCGCCATAGGCTTGCTGTTCCAGCCACGCTGTATTTGGCGATGCCCGCGCGCCAAACGGTCGGCCACCCCGCTACAATTCAGGACGCATCGTATGGTGGGCTTGGCTTGATTGCACCCGGTTTGGGCACGTCGCTGATTGCAAATACAGGAACTCGGATCACTGTCGTCACAAACGATGGCCGTAATTTAAGCGGCATCGTCGTTTGGGCGGCCGACGACCAGATTGGTGTCCGCTTTCTTGAGCCTTTATTCGCTAATGATCCGCTGTTCACCGACCGTGCGAAGCCCACCGGCAAAAGTTTGACCTAAGGCTTTAAGTGCGCGGCTCCAGACACGTTTTCAACTCGCGCGACAATCCCCGCATCAGCTCAAAATAGAGTTCTGGGCCGGGGGTGAGGTTGATGCCTTCGGCGTCAAGCGTCCCTGATCGGGCCGAGGTTTTTTCAGTCACCGCCGCGACCAAATTAGGTTGGAACGAGGGTTCAGCAAACACGCATGCCGCGTTCAGGCTCGCCATTTTCTTGCGCACAGCCGTCAAGCGCTTCGCACTCGGTTGCACGTCTGGGCTGATTGTAATCGACCCCAGGGCCGTGACGCCAAATCGCGCTTCGAAATACTGTGTCGCATCGTGAAAGACCACAAACGGCTTGCCTTTGACCGGCGCTAATTCGGTTGAGATTTCGTTGGCCAGACCATCGAGCCGAGCTGTTAATGCCGCAGCGTTGACGCGAAATTGCTCCGCACTTGCAGGGTAAGTTACAGCGAGCACTTCGGTCACGCGCGTGACAATGATCTTGGCATTATCTGGATCAAGCCAGACGTGGCCATCTTTGGATTCTTTGTGATCACCGGGTTTGTGGTCGTTGGCAGAGTGATCATGGTCGTCGTGAGCTTCAAACGTTGTACCATCCCGCTGGTCTAAAAGTTTCAGGTCGGAAAGTTCGACAATGGTGACGAGCTTGACAGATGCTGGCAGAGCTTTGACAAGCTTGCGCGTGAACGGTTCTACGGTTTCCGACACACGATTATAGACGTCTGCTGTATTGATCGCTTTGGCCGATGACGGCTTTAGCGTAAACGTGTGCGGTGAGGCAGCGCCGTCGACGATCAGGGTCGGGGTTCCAACACCTGCCATGATGCCTGACACGAGGGCGTGCACCGGTTTGATCGTGACGGCGACGTTTGGTTCGCTGGCAACGGCCGTCGCAGCAAGTGCAACAGATGCGATCAGCCCCGCGCTTAGGCCGATAAACGGACGTAAGCCGGAAGGGCAAAACTGGCATAGAGGTGGTAACATCTCGCGGGCGTTCCTAAAAAGAGCACAAAATGCTAACGGTCTGTTTTTGGATGTTATAACAAATTATCTGGTGTCGCAAGGGACGAAGCCGTGGTTCTGGAAGCGTGACAGGGTCAGTCTGCTGTCGCACTATCGCCATGTTTGATGCCCGAAGTTGCACGCAGCGTTTGAAATTCGAGACAAAGCAGTTATCTCAGACGGCAACGTCGAAACAGTAGGCCAGGACACGTCCTTGATGACTAACACCGGTAGCCGAAGCGCGATTGCGGCCGCGTTCGCAGCTGTGGCGTGCCACGCCGCGCCAGCAAAGGCGCATCCGCATGTTTGGGTGACGTATGAGACAACCGTGATTTACGAAAATGGCACGGTCTCAGGCGTCGGTCATGCCTGGACATTCGACGACATGTACACCGCGATGGCGGTTCAGGGTTTAGACAAGAACGCCGACGGCAAATACGACCGCGAAGAACTCGCTGAACTGGCCAAGGTCAACATGGATGGCCTCAAGGACTTTGACTATTTTACTTTTGCGCAGCTTGGCGGTGACAAGTTAAAATTCGACGGTCCGCAAGATGCATGGCTCGAACATAACAATGGCATTTTGCGGCTGCACTTCCGGTTGCCGCTGGCAAAGCCCGTGCTGGCCGATGCGGAGGGCTTCAATTTTTCAATTTACGATCCGTCTTTCTTCATCGCCTTCGAACCTGAAAAAACGGATGCGTTGAAACTCGCCAGTGCGCCCGACGGGTGCACTGCAACTTTTACTGACCCGACCGCTGACAAAGCTGCCGCTGACGCAGCCAAGCTCGGTGAAGCAATGGCGCAAGAGCTTGGGCAACCACCAGCAGATGGCCAGGGCTTGAACTACGCGTCTGCCAAGACCGTCACGGTTTCATGCAAAAAATCATAGTGCTTTCAGTGGTGCGAATTTGCGCCCTTCTGTTTGTGGCATGCGCCGGCACAATGATGATTGCGCCGTCATCGGCGCAACAGCCTCCGCAGAAATCGCCGTTTGGCATGCCGCTGGCCCCGTCCACGGCATCACCTTTGGGCGCCAACACCGGCGGGTCGCCACTCCGTACCGCAACCACAACTGCGGAAACCAAGCCGACACGTGATGCCGGCCCGATAGCGCGGATGTGGGATTGGTTGCTGCAAACACAGAGCAAACTAAACAGAGAAATGGCGGGCGCTGTCCGGCAATTGAAAAGCGATAATCCGATCGCTGCCGCTGCCACGCTCATTATGATTGCGTTTGGCTACGGCGTGCTCCACGCGGCCGGGCCGGGTCACGGTAAAGCTGTGATATCGTCCTATGTGTTGGCCAATGAAGAGACGGTGCGCCGCGGGATTGCGCTGTCTTTTTTGGCCGCGATTTTCCAAGCCCTTTCAGCCATCACTTTTGTTGGCGTGCTGGCTTTGGTCTTAAACCAAACCAGCCTGCAAATGCGATCGACTGAAGCCACGATCGAGACAATCAGCTGGGGGCTCGTCGCAGCCGTCGGCGGCTACCTGTTGTGGAAGCAGCTGGCACCGCTCGTGCGCCGCAGCCGACAGCGCGCAGCTGCATCACCCGGCGTGGCACAGCCGTTCCCGATTGAACATCCAGCGCACACCCATGGCCCCGACTGTGCCTGCGGCCACGCCCACATGCCTTCGCCTAAAGATCTGCAAGGCGCGTGGTCGTGGAAGACGGCGCTTCCGATCGCGCTTTCCATCGGCATTCGACCATGTTCGGGTGCGATTTTACTCCTCATTTTTGCCCTCAGTCAGGGCATGCTTTGGGCGGGTATCCTCGGCACGTTTGCCATGGCGGTTGGAACCGCGATCACGGTTTCGATCCTGGCAGCGATGGCCGTCAGCTCGCGCAACTGGGCAGCGCGCTATGGCGGACGCGGTAGCGTGTGGGCCGAGCGCGTGCAGATCACGGCTGGGATCGTTGGCGCGAGTTTGGTTTTATGTTTCGGGGTTGCGTTTTTTATAGCCTCTCTGAAAGGCGGCAGCCCGCTTTGAACCGCATTGCGATCCAAAGCTGTGTTCCAATCCGACACACAATTTAACCACCTCTTTAACTCTTTACCCGCATTCGCTCAGGCATCGCCTATGACGGTCGCTGAAAAGCAGCTGTTAAACAACGGGCGGTGACGTGGTGCGCGTGGCGTATTGGAGAGACCAAGGGCTGAAATTCGCAGTGGTCGTCTGCGTTTTGGCAACGCTCGCCACACAACCGCATGCCGGTTTGGATCTCGACGCAACCGCGCCGACGCATTCGCGTCTGCAATTGGTGGTGATGGAAGCACCCGGGTGCATCTACTGCGGTCTCTTTCGGCGCGATGTCTTACCCTCCTATCAAGCATCAGCCCGTGCCAAGGATGTTCCGGTCCGTTTCCTCGACATCAACGATCTCGAAAAGGCGAACCTTGAACTCGATAGCTCCGTGCAAATTGTGCCGACATTCGTGCTCATTCAAAACAATAAAGAAGTCGGGCGTATTCCGGGCTATGTCGGCCCCGAGACATTCTTTCATTCTATCAACTATTTGATGTCCTCGGTCCGGTGATTGCCGTCGCTACAATTGTGGTCCCTGGCAAAAGTGCAGCTGACGTTCTGCTAGCGGTGACCCGGTCGACACGACCTTTGCAGTCTAAGGCACGGCTGCAAGCACTTGAGTTAGCGACATTTGTGAGTTTCGCTTTTGTTTGGTCGCGCAATCCGTTATTTTGCAGCGACGTAGCCTTCAGTTCCTGAGACCAACACCCATGAACGCGCCATCGCTGTCAGAAATCAGACTTTCGGCAGGCCGCGAGCTGACAGACGAGAAAATGGACCAAGTCCGCGAGTTGCTGCTCGGCGATGT
>JANMII010000244.1:0-2096 GCA_031375665.1 Hyphomicrobium sp. | reverse complement strand
TATATATATATATATATGAGCGGTTAATGGCGGGGATAGATGCGGCCTCGGCCTCACGCCGCATCGCCGAGGCTGCGGATGATGTGATCGCGCAATTTCGCGACCGGGGGCGAAACGCCCCGCGCGACCAGCAGAGCGATTTCGGTGTCCTTCAAATCGGGCAGCGGACCGGAATCGATAACGTGAAGTCCGTGCGGGACCATGGTCTTTGGCAGCACGGCCAAACCAAGCCCGGCCCGAACAGCCGCGATCGAACCAGCAAGCGACGTACACGTGTAGGCGACGCGCCACGGCCGTCGCGCGCGATCAAACGATTGTGTGGCACGGCGACGATAGACGCACGGCTCCGGAGAAACGATCAACGGCAGTGGTGCTCCGGTTTGCGCGGCGGTCGTCACGTAGTCGTGGTGGCCCGACACCCACACTAGCGGTTCACGCCACACGCGAATTCCGCCCGTCTTTGGGGCTAACGCCTTGGCAGTCTGGTCGCGCTTGACCAACACCAAATCAAACCGACCTTCGCGGAAACCGTCGAGCAGGTTAAGCGTCAAATCGCAGCTAACTTCGAGCGCAACCGAGGGATAAGCCTGCACAAAACGCTGGAGAATGTCGGGCAAGTGGTGGGTCGCGAAATCTTCCGGCGTGCCGAGGCGAACCACGCCGTGCATCAGCGGCTCGCGCGCCAACGACACGACCTCGTCGTTCAGATCCAAGATGCGTTGGGCGTAGGCCAGCACGGCTTCACCCTCTGGCGTCAAGCGCACTGCGCGCGGCGACCGCTCCAGCAATTTTTGCGACAGGGCGTCTTCGAGGCGTTTGATTTGAAGTGAAATGGTCGATTGCTGGCGCATGAGCTTCTCAGCCGCACGCGTAAAGCTGCGGGCCTCAGCGATTGCCGAGAATGTGCGGAGCAATTCCACGTCGAGGTTTTGCAAAAGTTTCGGCATGGCGGACGCGCTCGGTTGCTCGGTTGCCGGATTGATTGAGGTGGCTGATTTTAATGGTGGGACGTAGTTACCCAGCGCGCGCCCATCATTGCGATAATTGATCGCTGAGGCGATTATTATTCATTTTGGCAAATGTGCAAGCCGATCTAGTTCTTCGCGCCGCAAAGGCATTGGGCGGGGGGCAACGCGAGCATGGGATCATTTCTAGACTTGGCGGCCACCAATCTGCTGTCGCCCATGGTTCTGTTCTTCGTGCTGGGGCTGGCTGCGACGGTGGCGAAATCCGACCTCACGATCCCGGAAGCGATCGCCAAAGGCATGTCACTGTACCTAATGCTGGCGATCGGCTTCAAAGGCGGCGCTAGCGTGGCCGCGCAGGGTGTCAGCGGACTGCTGGTCGCGTCTATCGTCGCCGGTCTGGTGTTGAGCGCACTGATGCCGCTGATCGCGTTTCGGTTGCTGATGGCAACGACTGGATTGCCGCGTGTCGATGCGGCGGCGGTGGCGGCGCATTATGGCTCGATTTCGATCGTGACGTTTCTGGCTGCTACGCAAAGCCTCGATAGCGCCGGCATCAGCTATGAAGGCCACATGGTTGCCGTGGCCGCGGCGATGGAAACGCCCGCTATCATGATGGCGCTGTGGCTGGCGCGCAGCGGCAAAAGCGACGCGAAATTCGATATGGAAACCGTGCGCGAGGTGATGCTCAACGGCTCGATCGTGGTGCTGGTCGGATCATTTTTGATTGGCTGCATCACCGGAGCTGACGGATTGAAATCGATCGCGCCGTTTATCGTCGATCCTTTCAAGGGGATCTTGTGCTTGTTCTTGCTCGACATGGGTGTGATCGCCGGGCGCGGAGTGGCGGAGGGACGCAAACATCTACGGCCACCGTTGCTGGTATTTGGAATTTACATGCCGTTGATTGGCTCGTGCCTGGGCGCAATTGCAGCCTACACGATCGGCTTATCGCTCGGCGGGACCGCGCTGTTGATCACGTTGTGCGCGAGTTCGTCTTACATCGCCGTGCCAGCGGCCATGCGGCTAGCGCTGCCTGACGCCAAGCCATCAATCTACATACCGCTGTCGCTCGGGATCACGTTTCCGTTCAATCTGACCATTGGCATTCCAATTTACATCGCGCTTGCG
>JANMII010000252.1:0-7761 GCA_031375665.1 Hyphomicrobium sp. | reverse complement strand
GCTACACGGACTGATTTTCGCCGACGAAAAGCGGGTTCTTAAGAAGCTCATCGGGTGCGCCTTCAGCGACAAGCGCAAGGTCTGGTAGTCGTTGACGACATGTTCCGACAACGCCATTTCCGGCAGTCGAACGTCTGCTTCTTCGCCTGTGTCCAGCGCTGCACTCCATGTGAAAAGCGGCAGGGCTGGCGCATTGGCCAAACCTTTCACTTCCCACAGCGCTTGGCGACGATCATGCCCGAGCGACCGAAACGCATCAGCCGCTGCCAGCCGTTCGAGCGTTGCGCCGTTGATGTTGCCGCGGGCCGCAAGATCCTGGACTGAAGCAAACGGTTTTTGCGTTCGGGCGTCGATCATTCGGTTGACGTCGGCTTCGCTCAGGCCGTCGATCTGGCGCAAACCGAGGCGCAGCGCCGGGCCAGCTGCACAATCGTCTTCCAGCGTCGAATCCCAGTTCGAAAAGCTGATGTCGGCTTCGCGGGCTTCAACGCCATGATCGCGCGCATCGCGGACGATTTGTGCTGGCGCATAAAAGCCCATCGGCTGCGCGTTCAGCAGCGCGCACGCAAAAGCCGCCGGATAATGACACTTGAGCCAAGATGAAACGTAAACCAGATGGGCGAAGCTGGCGGCGTGGCTTTCGGGAAAGCCATATTCGCCGAAGCCCTTGATTTGCGTGAAACAGCGCGTCGCGAAGGCTTCGTCGTAGCCGCGCTCCACCATGCGCGAGATCATTTTCTCCTGCAGTAGCCCGATGGTGCCGCGCCGACGGAACGTCGCCATCGCCTTGCGCAGTTCGTTGACTTCGGCATCAGTGAATTTGGCGGCGTCCATCGCAATCCGCATGGCTTGCTCTTGGAACAGCGGCACACCTTTGGTTTTGCCGAGGATCTGGCGCAACTCATCCTTGTCGCCATGCTCGGGCGCGGGTGACGGATAGGTTTCAGCCTCAAGACCGGACCTGCGGCGCAAATACGGATGCACCATGTCGCCCTGGATCGGCCCCGGCCGCACGATCGCAACCTCGATAACAAGATCGTAGAAGGTGCGCGGCTTGAGGCGCGGCAACATGTTCATCTGCGCCCGGCTCTCAACCTGGAAAACACCGAGAGAATCGGCTTTGCACAGCATGTCGTAGACGGCCGCATCTTCACGCGGGATGCGCGCCAGCGTCATTGGCCGGTTGTGGTGGTTCTCAAGCAGGGCGAAGGCTTTGCGAATGCACGTCAACATGCCAAGCGCCAGCACGTCGATCTTGAGCAGACCAAGGGCTGCGATGTCGTCCTTGTCCCACTCGATGAAGGTGCGATTGTCCATGGCAGCATTGCCGATCGGCACGACCTCGGTCAGCGGACCGCGTGTCAGCACAAAGCCGCCGACATGCTGCGACAGGTGGCGCGGAAAACCGGTCAGTTCCTGCGTTAGCTCAATGACGGTTGCAAGCAGCGGGTCAGTTGGATCGAGGCCGGCTTCGCGAATGTGCTGTTCTGGCAGAACGCCGCCAGACCGCGTGCCCCACACCATGCCAGCGAGTGCTGCGACCGTATCCTCCGACAACCCCATCGCTTTGCCGACATCGCGAACGGCAGATCGCGCGCGATACGAGATGACAGTTGCAGCCAGACCCGCCCGATCTCGACCATAGCGAGCATAGATGTATTGGATAACCTCTTCACGCCGCTCGTGCTCAAAGTCGACATCGATGTCGGGTGGTTCACGGCGCGCTTCCGAGATGAAGCGTTCAAACAGCAGGTTGACCTCGGTCGGATTGACTGCAGTGATCGATAGGCAATAGCACACGACAGAGTTGGCAGCCGACCCTCGGCCTTGGCATAAAATACCGATCGAGCGCGCGTAGGCGACAATGTCGTAGACCGTTAAAAAATAACGCGCGTAGGACAGTTCTCCAATCAACGCGAGTTCGCGCACAATCGTTGCGCGAATTTTATCGGGCAGGCCATTGGGAAAGCGTGCAGCCGCCCCATCCCACGTCAGATCTTCAAGATGGCGTTGCGGCGATTTTCCGGGCGGCACCGGCTCGTCGGGGTATTCGTAGACCAGCTCATCAAGGGAAAAGCGGCAAGCTTTGACAATGTCGAGCGTGCGCGCAACGGCATCTTCATAGCCCTTGAACAGCCGCATCATTTCGCGCGCCGATTTCAAATGCCGCTCGGCGTTGGCTTCAAGCCGCAAACCTGCGTCACCAATCGTGGTCTTTTCGCGCACGCACGTGACGACATCCTGCAGTGGCCTGCGGTGTGCTGCGTGATAGAGCACGTCGTTGGTGGCAACGAGCGGCGTATTGCACGCCGAGGCGATGGCAGCCAACATACCGATGCGGGCGCGGTCATCGCCATTGAAGCCGTGCGACGCCGCAAGATAAAGCGGGGCTACGATCAAAGCCGTGCGCAGCTTTGAGACTTCGTCCGTGAAGGTTGCGATGTCGATGTGCGGCGGCGGCAACGCGATAAAAATTTGCCCAATAGCGTGAGCTGCAACATCGGCGAGACGCAGCGAACACTTGCCTTTTGCAGCCCGCCCCTGGCCAAGCGATAACAGTCGTGTCAGGCGGCCGTACGCTGCTCGATCGGTTGGATAGACCAGCAAACTTGGCGCGTCTTCGAGATCGAGCCTGGCACCGATCACAAGCCGCAACTGCGCATCTTTGGCGGCAACATGAGCGCGCACAACACCAGACAGCGTGTTGCGATCCGTGATGGCAATGGCGTCGAGACCGAGGGCTTTCGCTTGCGCCACCAGTTCATCGGCGTGGGACGCACCGCGCAAGAACGAAAAGTTGCTCGTGACTTGCAGCTCAGCATATCGGCTCATGCGTAAAGTCCATGCAAAAACCACTGCGGCGGCTGATCGCAATCATCGGCGCCATAGAGGCCGTGACGAAAGACCCAGTAGGCTGCACCCTGCTGATCTTCGATGGTGTAATAATCGCGCGGTCGCGGAAGCTTGGCTGCACGCGCATCATCGTCGGCGATGTGCAGCACCCGCCACCACTCCGGCGCAATGCGTTCAGGTCCTTGAGCGCGAGCAATCCGGCGCTCGACACGCCGCCAAATGAAGCGCACTGGCGGGCCATCCGGGACTTCGGCAACAACCTGGATCGGCTCAGGTCGACCAAGCAAAAACGCAGGCCGACGCGGCGCCTTGGCGTAAGGCCAAGGTGGCACGTAGGTCGCGATGGAAGTCCCGGTGGTACGTGTCAGCGCGCGTGGTGCTATCGCATTCGCCTTCGGCTCATCATAGGCTGGGCCTCGCGGTGCTGGGTCACACGGTGCTGGGCCACACAACGCCGAACGGCGAGCCTCGGCGCGTTCGGGGATATGGCTGGTGCACGGCACCAAAACCGTCACGGCATCGCGGCCAAACCGGTTCGATAGCCGATCGATCAGCGCGGCAGGGTGGGCGCTGCGCGCTAGCGCATCGACGATGCCGCCGGTCGTTAGCGCCGCCTGCTCATTCCGATGACGGGTGACCCGCAACGCATCAAGACGAACGACATCGATGCCAAAGCCCGCGTCCACGGTTTCGAGCTTGGGCTTGATCAGATGCGCCATGTGGGTGCGATCCCAACACGGTGCACTCATCGACGCCACGATTTCAGCCATCGTTCCATCGCTGCGATACAGTGAAAGGCGAATGGCCTTGGCGGCGACATGATTGCTTTGCAGCTCGTTGCAAAGATCGACGCAGAGATCATCGACGACAGCTTCGATAGCCGCCGACGTCATCAACGATTGCGCAAACTGCCGGGCCTTCGATAACACTGGCGGTGTCGCCATCGGTCGGCGCGGCTCCGGCTCAAGGCCGAGCGCTTGATCGAGCCGACCCAAAACATCGGCAGCGGCCTCACTTGAGCGAAAGCGGCGCTCGAGATTGGCGCGCGGAATATCGATCAACTGACCGATGCGACGCAGACCAAGCCGCTTGAGCAACAGCACGCGCTGCGGCGCCAACCGCAATGCTTCCACCGGGATGTCGTTGAGAGCTGCCTTAGTCAGCCCTTCAGGCGCGAGCACCCACGACGCGTCATCATCGCAGCCAAAGCGGGCTAGCGCGTGCGCAGCGCCCAGCGTATCGGCCAGACCGACGCGCGTTGTCAGTCCGAATGACGCCAGCTTGTGCACTAAGTCATCGAGCAACGCTTCTTCGCTGCCAAACAGATGGGCGACACCGGTGATATCGATCCACAGACCATCCCAGAGGCGGTTGCCTTGGACACCGCTGCCGCCAGAGCCATTACGCAGGCCAGTATGCGTGCCAGCACTTGTGCCAGCATCAAAGCTGCCGTCAGCATGACGATTGGGACCATATCGACCAGCCCAGCGCGCAAGCCGCAACAGAGCGATGCGATCTTTTTGCGGTTCAGCGGCGCGCGAAACGACGGCTGGAAAAGCCGCACGAACATCGGCGAGAGACGTGCCGACACGAATGCCATCGTTCGCGGCGACCGCGTTAACAGCGCTAATCGTCAAACCCCGCACGCCACTTTCGACCAGCACAAACGGCGCATCAGCCGGTACGGCGCGCGGCTCGGCTCGAGACAACCGCATGATCGGCCATGCCGGCAGCCAAACGGAAACGACGCGCTTCATCACACCATTCCAACACTAATGACGACTGAGCGGAGCTTTCAGGGCGCGCCCTGCAGCGCTCGATTGCGACGGAGAAACGCTGGTCTCCAGGCGCGCGCGCATCAAAAGCGTGCGGCGCGCTGGCTTGGCGTGTGACCCGCCAGCGCGTTGCTGTGGCACCAGCCGAGGGAGCCGCCGGATGCGTGATCAGAAGGCACGGCGTTGCGCTCACGCCAGCGGCAAGGCTAAGGCGGCGGGCCGGCGTCAAATCAACAGCGTCAAAAACCCCGAAGGCCAGAGCTAGGCTGGACGACTTGAGACCATCTTCAAGGGCATTGAGCGCATCAGATTGGCGCGCGGTTTCGACAATCAAAAGGCGGGCAGGATCAAGACCAATTTGGGCCAGGCCAGCCAAACTTGGCTGACCCAATTCAGCCGCCATCGCCCGCGACCAGCACCACAAGATCCAAGGTCTCGGAGGCATAGAGCTGACAGAAAATGCCTTTGACATCGACGGCTGCGACGAAGATCTGGGACTTAAATCAGTTTTCAGCGGCGCGACCAACGCCGGGTGGCGCACCGCAAGGCGGGCGGCAAATCCAAGGCCTGTCATCCAATCGGCTGCTGAAGCACCAATCGCTGTTGGCCGCGTTCGAACATCAGGCGATGGGCGGCTGCATTGAGTTGCAGCTTTGATCTCGTGCACGCCGTGCGTTTCGAGCCCGCGCGGTAACAGACTGTCGATGGATGGAGCGCCAAGCCGCCACATCTGGCTCTCGCAGATCAGACCAGGAACTTGATCATGAGAGCCCTCGACATGAGCGTGCTCAAATCGCGGTGTGTGGTGTTCGATCCGGCGAATACGATCACGCAGTGCGGCGATGGCGCCAGTTTGAGAAACAGACTGGGTAACACTTTGAGCAGCAGCTCGGACAGCAGGTTGTAGCAACCTTTCAGCGGCCACAGACGTTGGATCTTTGTCGTCATCCTCAAACGCCTCCTCAAATGAGGGCCTGCAAACCAAAGATGGGGTTGGTAAAATCAACGGTCGTCTCGCACACAATTAGACCAAAAACATCTTCAAGGTAGTTCTGTTTTTGTTCTAATTGGCTGTCACGCCCAGGTCAACGCAAAAGAACACACCATGAACTTAATTTTTCGCCGTTCCTTCGCCGCACCCGACCTTTAGCGTCCGCGTTACAATCGCGACTAGCCCAAGCCTTAGGCCTTGCCCAACAAAAAGGGCCGTTCGTCCATCGCGATGCAAAATGATGAAGTGACTGTGACTTCCCTGCTCTGCCAACCGAAATGGACCTGACATATACAGTCTCTTCACCATTCGATGCGCACTGTGCTGGTCTCACCTTGCGACATCTTTTTTGACTTTTGGAGCGTCGATCGATGACTTTGAAAAACCTGCTCAGCGGTATTGCACTCTCCGCCATGACGGCGATTGGCGTTGCATCTGCGCCGCAAGCGGCTCACGCCCAGACATTGATCGATTTTCTATGGGGCGGTAGCGCTGAATTCGGCGGCGGTCGTCAGACCGTGTCGTTCCCTTCCAGCTATAAACCCGGCCAAGTTATTGTGTCGTTTGGCGATCGTCGCTTGTACCTGATCACCGCTCCGGGCCAAGCGCTCAGCTATCCGGTTGCCATCCCGCGCGATCAAAGCCGATGGCAGGGCACAACTTTCGTATCGAACAAGCGGATTAATCCGTCGTGGACACCAACACCTGAAATGCGACGTGAAAATCCGCGTTTGCCCAACTGGGTCCCAGGTGGTCATCCGATGAACCCACTTGGCGTTCGGGCACTCTATCTTGGTTCAAGCGCATATCGCATCCACGGCACCGATGCGCCTTGGACGATCGGCCAAAACGTGTCTAAGGGCTGCGTGCGCATGTACAATGAGGATGTGCTGGACCTTTATCCACGCGTTCCGGTCGGTGCTCGCGTGACCGTGACGTGGCAGAAATTCTCGGGCAAGGCGATGGCGTCTGGTGGCGGCAGTGATGGGTATTATCAGCCAGCAGCCAAGCCGCGTCGCCCGGCTCAAGCCACACCCTATTCAACCTCCATGCGGCCGATGACCAACAAACAAGCCGAGGTTCAGTAGTCAGACTTCAGGATACTTGCTCTCCGCAACGATCCGCCATCGACAGAATTTCGAACGGGTGGCCGCAGCGGCCGCCCGTTTCCTTTATAAGCGTGCCGAGTTGGCCAAGCCATCCGATGAGTGTCCAGCCCAACGCCTCCCGCGGGGAGACAAAGTAACGGTTGTCGGCCCAGCCACCCTCGCCGTTTGCACCAGTTGCGCATATATGTCGTAGACAACCAGCAGGACCCCGCGCCACTCACGGCGAGTTGGGCAGCGCTAGTTGCGGGCAAGGCGAACCAAGCATGGCAACGCTGATCGATACGATATCGCCGTCGTCAGCGGAGTTGGCTCGCGTCCGGCATCCAGAAAAACAAGCGCGTGCTGACACGCCAACATTGCCAAAGCCACCATGGCTTAGGGTTCGCGCGCCGGGCTCACCCGGCTATGACACCACCCGCGCAATCGTCAAAGCCCACGGTTTGCATACCGTATGCGAAGAGGCCGCCTGCCCCAATATCGGGGCGTGCTGGGACCAGCGTCACGCCACCATGATGATCATGGGCGGGATTTGCACGCGAGCCTGCGCTTTTTGCAATGTCGCGACAGGCCTTCCGCTCGCGCTCGACGACGACGAGCCGCGCCGCGTCGGTGACGCTGTTGCCAAACTCGGTCTCAACCACGTGGTCATCACGTCGGTCGACCGCGATGATTTAGTCGACGGCGGCGCACGGCACTTTGCCAAGACAATCCGCTCTATTCGCGCCGCCGCACCCACGACAACAATTGAAGTTTTGACGCCAGATTTTCTTCGCAAGGACGTCGCGCTGGAGCAAGTCATTGACGCCCGCCCGGACGTTTTCAATCATAATCTTGAGACGGTGCCGGGGCTGTATCTGAAAATTCGGCCAGGGGCACGCTACTTCCAATCGATGCGCCTCCTCCAGCGCGCCAAGGAACTCGACCCAAGCGTGTTTACGAAATCTGGATTGATGGTGGGGCTTGGCGAGACGCGCGATGAGATCATGCAAGTGATGGACGATTTGCGGCAAGCGGACGTCGACTTCCTGACGAT
>JANMII010000154.1:0-16487 GCA_031375665.1 Hyphomicrobium sp. | reverse complement strand
ACGGCTTCGCGATCACCGCCGGTTTCTGTGTCGTGCGCGGTCGCGTCGCGGTCGCGTGAATTGTCCGATACCAATGTCAGTCTCGGCGGAACCATAGTTTTGTCTAGCCCCCATTAAACCGTCGCAAGTGGCAACTCAACCGACCCGTTCCCACGACGAGCCCGGCTCACGCCGCCGCATATAGATTGGCGCGAACGGCTCGTCTTGACGCAATTCGACGATGCCTTCACGGGCCATTTCGAGCGTGGCGCCAAACGAGCTGGCCAGCGCCGTGCGCTGCTCTTCGCCTTTTGGTAAATACTGTTCCATGAACATATCGAGCTGCGTCCAATCACCAGCACCGGCCCCGATCAGTTTTTCCAGCCGGATACGCGCGTCCTTGATCGACCAAACGCGGCGCGCCTTGACGACATGCACAAGCTTGACCGTGCGGCGGCGTTGATCGGCATAGGCTTTCAGCAGATCGTAAATTTCAGCCGTGTACGTCGTCTCGCGCGTGGTCTTGACCAGTTCTGGCATGCCGCGTTGGAACACGTCGCGATCTAGGCGCTTTCTGGTCAGCAGTTGCGCGGCCGCGTTGCGCATCGATTCCAGTCGCATCAAGCGAAATGCCAGTCGCTGGGCGAGGTCTTCGGCTGTGGCGGTATCGGCTGCATCTTTGTCGCGCGGCAGCAGCAGCCGAGATTTGAGATAGGCAAGCCATGCCGCCATCACGAGATAATCGGCTGCGACTTCGAGCTTCAGTTTCTGAACTTCGGCAATGAATGTCAGATATTGCTCGACCAACTGCAGGATCGACAATTTAGCAAGATCGACTTTTTGCGTGCGCGCCAACGCCAGCAACAAATCGAGCGGGCCTTCGAAACCGTCAATGCCAACGACAAAGGCTTCAGCGCGTGGCGGCGCATCCTCCTGCGTCGGCGCTTCCCAAGATGGCTGGTCGCCATATCGATCTGCGCTGGCCGGCTGATGGGGATCGTTGATCATCGATTTCATGCTGTTGGCGGCTGCAATGAATGCAGCGCGCTCAGTATCAAATTTGCCGTGACTGAGCCAAAAACCCAGCCACGCACCGCAACCCTATACTGATTCAGGCAACAGCGGCGGCCCGTGCCATGATTTCAGCCAGCACCATGGCCGCCGCATCACGATCATAGGGCGTAACCCGACCAGCGACCGCACAGGCGGCCGTAAAACGGCGAGCTGCTTCGCCGGTCAGTTTCGGCACACCCTCAGCCGCAGCGCGCATTTCGTCGAGATCGCCGTTGCAATGAAGGGCAATATCCGAGCCCGCCGCGATGACGGCTCGCGCGCGGTCGGCGAACGATCCCGCCAAAGCTTTCATGCTGAGATCGTCGCTCATCAGCAGGCCATCAAAGCCAATCTCCGTTCGAATGATGTCGTGCGTAACGGTGTGCGACGTACTGGCCGGGCTGGCCGCGTCGATGTCAGTGAAGACAACATGCGCCGTCATGGCCGCGGGCAGATGCGAAAGCGCCTTGAACGGCGCGAAATCGGTGCGGGTCAATTCAGCGTGCGGCGTTGCAACGATCGGCAAATCGAGATGGCTGTCGCTCATGGCACGCCCGTGGCCTGGAATATGTTTGATCACCGGCACGATGCCGCCAGCCATCAAACCTGCCGCGACGCGCTCGGCCAACGCGATGATTTGTTCTGGGTCGCGGCCATAAGCGCGATCACCGATGATGTCGTGTGCGCCATCGATCGGCACATCCAAAACGGGGGCGCAATTCATGGTGATGCCAAACCGCGCGAGATCATCGGCAGCGAGACGCGCCACATGATATGCGGCGTTTTTGGCGGCAACCGGATCAGTCGCGTACAGGCTTGCGAATGCGGCAGCCGGTGGCAGGTCGCGCGCACCGGGCGATTTAATCCGCTGAACGCGGCCACCTTCCTGGTCAATCAATACTAGAAAATCATCGCGGCCGACGGCCGACCTGACGTCGTCAACGAGAGCTGCGACGCGGGCGGGATCTAACACGTTGCGGCGAAACAAAATGACGCCTGCGGGTTGAACGTCGCGATAAAACGCACGCTCAGCTGCGGTCAAAGTCAGTCCGGAGAGACCGGTGATCAGCGCCGCCGTCATGTCAATCGACCAGCGCTGTGCTGAAGCAATTGCGTTGTCGCCAGCGAAACGCGTCTCATCAGTAGGCCGTCACCCAGCAGTCGGTGTGGCCCTGGGCCTTGAGTTGTGAACACAGAGCACTCGCCTGTTCGCGCGATGCGGGCGGGCCGACCACCAAACGATGATACGCGCCTTTGGCGCCGAGGTTGGCTTCTGCCACGTCCGGCGTTTTACCCGTTAAAGCTGACGAATACTTCTGCTGCATGTCAGCGAAACGCTTCAAGGCGTCCATGCGGCTACTGGACGAGCGCGGCACGGACGCCAGAACTGCGACGTAGCCATTCGCGCCACCGCTGCTGACAGTGGCTGCAGGAGCAGCAGTCGCTGCAGATGATCCACCAGCCGGATTATAGGCGTCCGAGACCCCAGCCGGTGCCAGTGCTGCTACTTTCTTGGCGGCTGGCTTTGCGGGTGGCTTGACAGCCGCCGCCGATGCTTTCGGTGGCGCCACGTCCGGATCGAGCGCGTCGTTCACGCTGCCCGTTGCTTGTGGGGCTGAAACAGGTGCTGAAGGAGGAGCGCTTGGCTCCGAAATCACCGCGACTGCCGTTTGAGCTGTCAATGGTGGCGATGACGAACTGGCCGATGACGCGCTTGTCTCTGAAGTCGCGGATCCACTCGCTGGCCCGCCTTGGCCTGCAAAGGCGTCGACCACCGTTAGGCCGGGAACATCGCCGGTTGGCACAGCCGGGCCAGATGACGTCATCACGGGCGCCTGGATGCTGCCGTCGCGACCGACCACCAGCGTTGCAACTTTGCGGGTGCCACTGGCATCGCTATCACTGTCAGCTGCGGCCGCTTCGCTCGCACCGGCTGCGCCACCGGCTGCAACGGCTGCTGATCCATCGCCAAGCCGACCCATAATTTTGCTGTCGGAATGGGCAAACTGCTTGCCGCCCGCGTCGGCAGGTTTGGTTTTCGACGGCTGCTCCGCGCTCTTGATTATCGGTGGCGAACCCGAACCTGAATTACCAACCAGCGTCTTGTAGCCAAACGCCAGCCCGCCGCCGACCATGATCGCGCCAGCTAAAGCGGCTGCGATGAAGAACGGACGACGGCCGCGTGGCGCTTCTTCATATTCGTAATCTTGATCGTCTTCACCGTAAGCCGGGTCGAGTTCACCACCAGCGGGTTGGCCAAATCCGAGATCATCGACCGGTTGCTGATAGGTATCCGCGCCATAACTTTGCGATGCGGGCTGCTGCCATTGTGTGCGC
This sequence comes from Hyphomicrobium sp., assembly GCA_031375665.1. Lineage (GTDB taxonomy): Bacteria > Pseudomonadota > Alphaproteobacteria > Rhizobiales > Hyphomicrobiaceae > Hyphomicrobium_B. The sequence goes on along the minus strand of JANMII010000154.1, from coordinate 13,118 downwards.
GAAGCTGCCGCGTCGGGATTGGAATATCCAGCGAAGCTCACTCCGCTCGCCGTGGCAGGCGCGGCCTGAGCGTAGCCGAGGCCACGCGAGTCGGCGGGTTGCCCCGTCCAAGCGCCAGCGCCGTGGGGAGTGACGGGCGCTTGGTATTGACCAAAGCCTGACTGCGCCGCTGCCGCAGCGCGCGACGCTGTCTGCTGGGCCGTTGGATATTGTTGAGCGTCGTACTGGTTCCCATACTGGGTGCCGATTTGAGCGCCGTACGGCGTGGCTGCGGCACCCAACGATGGGCCACCGGCGGCTTGTGAATTGCCATACCCTTGTGCCGGTTGCGACCGCTGTGACGGCGGTACATTCGACATCGGCAAATTGGCGGACAGCGGCGCATTGGCTTGAAATTGCGGAGCATAACCCTCGGCAGCACCATACGGTGACGCTGCACCCTGAGGATACGCGGGCCGGGGCTGACCCGCCGCATTCAGTTGCGCGGCTTGAGACTGTGGTAGGTAGGTTTGCGGCGGATAAGTTTGCGACGAAGACGGATAGGGCTGGCCGGCGTACGCACCAGCGTTGCTCGCATCCCAATTGGCTTGCCGAGGTTGCAGCGCTGCGCGCGCAGCGTCACCCCATGAGGGCTCGCCATAGTTTTGGCCCGCAGGTTGCGATTGGCCGCCATTCAGCGGATGGCCGGCAAATCCGCCAAAGTCCGGTCCTGGCGCTTGGGCATACGGCTGCTGGCGAGAGCCACCATCTTGAGCCGTCGGCGCGCTTCCCGGAACGCCACCTTGCTGGCCACCGTTCTGGCCGCGCTGTTGGCCAAATTGCGGATTGTTTTGCGGCGGGATCGGCGCGCCAGCTTGTGTCCAAGCGCCGTTTGAAACCGGAAAACCTTTTTGCGACGACATCGCCAAAAATCCCTCAAACACTAGGTATGAATTGGGCTCAAGGCCCCCGTCGAGCCCCAAACTTTAAGCCAATACCAGCGAGACTTCCCCGCGTCTGGAAGGGTCAGCTTGTCGATGGCAGCCTCGAATCACGAGCTTAACGCATCGCATCCGGCGCCTCGACGCCCAGCACTTTCAGACCTGAGTTTATCACCGTCTTTGTTGCGCCGATCAGCGCCAATCTTGCTGACGTCGCAACCCCGTCATTTGATTGAATAAATCGCAAATGTGGCGAATCGTTGCCACGGCTCCACTGGCCATGAAGCGCGCTCGCGAGGTCAAACAGGTAGAATGCCACCCGATGTGGCTCATGCGCTTTCGCCGCGCCTTCGATCAGGCGGGGATATGCGCCAAGCTTGCGGATCAGGTCGAGTTCGCCAGCGTCGGTTAGGACCGACAAGTCGGCCTTTGCCAGCGCCGTGGACGATGTGTCGAGCGATGGCATCTGCTCTGCGACGTTGCGAAACACACTCGCAACCCGAGCGTGCGCATATTGAACGTAGAAGACCGGGTTGTCCTTCGATTGCTCGGTTACTTTGGCGAAATCGAAATCCAGCGTCTCCTGGTTCTTGCGATACAGCATCATGAACCGGACTGGGTCGCGGCCAACCTCGTCGACGACATCGCGCAATGTCACGAACGTCCCAGCTCGCTTTGACATCTTGAATGGCTCGCCAGCTTTGAACAGCCGGACAAGTTGTACAACCTTGATATCGAGATCAGCCTGCTTGTCCGACATCGCGGCAACAGCAGCCTTCATGCGCGGAATGTAACCGATGTGGTCAGCGCCGAACACGTTGATCAGTTTGAGAAAGCCGCGTTGCAGCTTGTCGTAGTGATAGGCAACGTCGCCAGCAAAGTACGTGTAGCTGCCGTCTGATTTTTGAATCGCGCGATCTTCGTCGTCGCCAAATGCGGTCGATCGAAATAGCGTTTGCGTGCGATCTTCCCATTCGGCGTCGTCATGGCCCTTGGGCTTTTCGAGTTGCCCTTCGTAAATCAAACCCTTTGCGCGCAAAGCGTCGACGGCGGCTTTGACCTGATCGCGGCCATTTTCGGTTAGGGACGCCTCGGAAAAAAACACATCGTGGCGGATGTTAAGCGCGGCCAGATCATCGCGGATCATGTCCATCATCATCGCGATGGCGACCGTCCGCACGTTAGTCAGCCATGCGTGTTCTGGCTGATCGCGCAGCCCTGGCCCGTATGCCTTCGCCAGCGCCGCGCCGACCGGCTTGAGGTAATCGCCCGGATATAGCCCCTCAGGAATGGCGCCGATGTCTTCGCCCAAGGCCTCGCGATAGCGCAGGAATGCTGACCGCGCCAATACGTTGACCTGGCCACCAGCATCGTTGATGTAATATTCACGCGTGACCTCGAAGCCAGCGAAGACCAGCAAATTGGCGAGCGCGTCACCGAAGACCGCTCCGCGACAATGGCCAACATGCATGGGCCCGGTCGGATTGGCCGAGACGTATTCAAGATTGAGCTTAGCGCCGTGGCCGACCGACTTGGCGCCGAAGTCTTGGCCCTCGTTCAGGATGGTGCGCAACAGGCCATGCCAGACATCGGGCTTGAATGTGATGTTCAAGAACCCCGGACCCGCGACGTCAATTTTGGCGACATCTTCCGCCGTCGCTAACTTTGTACGGAGCGCATCGGCAATATCGCGCGGTTTCATTTTTGCGGACTTGGCCAACACGAGAGCTGCATTGACGGCAACATCGCCATGCGAAGCGTCCCGTGGGGCTTCGGCGTCGATGTTGGGCACGGCGAGATCAGCGGGCAAGATGCCGTCACGCTGCAACGCATCGATCGCGACGCGGACACGGCCCTCGACATCGGCAAAAATGTTCATGATCACTCTTTAAAATAGCGCGTCTGCGCCAGCTAAACCGGCGCGTTTGCGCGAAACCAGAGTGCGTCGCTGCACGCACCGGGAAACAGACGATATGACCCGCGCCTAGCGCAGTTCCGGCGTTGCGTCAAACAACCGACGATGTTCGGCCAGCGCGTAACGATCGGTTTGACCGGCAAGATAATCCGCCGCAAGCCGCGCCCGCTGCCGGTCGTCGAGCAGCCGCATCAACGCCACCCACGCCGGTGGCAAGCCATCAACTTTCGTTAGGTCACGATAGCGATCAAACAGTTCGCCCACGATCTGTTCGGCGCTCTGCATCACCCGCAGAACCCGTGGGTGATGATAAACGCCGGCAAACAGATACGCTTTGAGAGCCGCCAAATCACGCGACATGTCGGCTGTAAACGCGACCGAGGCCCGACCGGCATGGCGAATGTCATCTGCGGTCTCAGGTGAAATCTCAGCCAATCGCTGGCGCGTCTCGGTGACGACGTTCGCGACCATGGCCGTGATCATGCGCCGGGTCACATCATAGATCGCACGCGGCGCATCGTTGTGACGGTCGGGCGCATCGCGCACGCGGCGCAAAGCATTCGTTGCGAGTGGGCCTGCGAGCGGCACATCGACGAGGCTTTCGAGCGTCAACAAGCCTGCGCGTAATCCGTCGTCTACGTCATGCGACAGGTAGGCGATATCGTCAGCGAGGCTCGCGACTTGCGCTTCCGCCGACGCCCATGTCTGAAGGCTGAGCGATTGCCAGGCTTGCGTTCGCTGCGCGACCTTGGCGACGGGATGGCCCGTATCGGTCACCGGTCCGTTGTGTTTGACCAAGCCTTCGAGCATTTCCCACGTCAAGTTCAGCCCATCGAAGCCTGCGTATTTTCGCTCAAGCGTCGTGACCACACGAACCGATTGCGCGTTGTGGTCGAAGCCGCCGAAGTCGCGCATCGCGGCATCGAGCGCGCGCTCACCAGCATGTCCAAACGGTGAGTGACCGAGATCGTGCGCCAAGGCCAAGGCCTCAGCCAAGTCTTCGTCAAGGCGCAACTGACGCGCGATGGTTCGCGCGATCTGCGCCACTTCGAGCGAATGCGTTAAGCGACTGCGATAATGATCGCCTTCGTGAAAGACGAAGACCTGGGTCTTGTAGGTCAGACGACGAAACGCGCTGGCGTGCAGAATGCGATCGCGGTCGCGCTGAAACTGGCTTCGCGTCGGGCATGGTGGCTCGTCAAACATCCGGCCGCGCGACGGCATTGCACTCGCCGCATAGTTCGCCAGTGCGCGTTCACCTGCGCGCAAATTCGCGCCGTAATCAGAGGACTTTTCTATTTTTGGCGGGAGAGCCGTCATAACGCTTGAAATCTTTGATCTTGGTCGCACACTAACGAAAACGCCGGTGATTTTGTTAAGCCTTCGCTGCATACCACAGCCCGATTGACTTCGCGCCACTGTCGCCTATCTGCTAATGTGACCGGACACGCCGCAACCTAGGCCCTTGATTTGACCATGATGACTACCCCGACCATATCGCTGACCGATCGCGCTGCGCACCGGATTGCTGAAATCGCCGCCGGCGATCCGGCGACACCGATGCTGCGCATCACGGTGGAAGGGGGCGGGTGTTCTGGGTTCCAATATAAGTTCGATCTGGTGGCCGACAGCTCTGCCGACGATCTCGTCATTGCAAAGCATGGCGCGACGCTGCTGATCGATCCCGTCTCGGTTCAGTACATGGAGGGTGCGGAGGTTGATTTCGTCGATGAACTGATTGGTGCGTCGTTCAAGATCAACAATCCGGTGGCGTCGTCATCGTGCGGATGCGGCACCAGCTTTTCGATTTGATTGCGACACGACGAAGCCGATCGCACCCTGAAGGAAGACGTGATGCCGCGTGTCGTGTTCGCTGCTGCCCTTCAACGCCATGTCCCATCGCCACCGGTCATCGTCGAGGGTGCTCACGTCCGCGACGTTCTCGACGCCGCGTTCGCGCTCAATCCGCGATTGCGCAGTTATGTCCTCGATGACCAAGCTGGCTTGCGAAAGCATATGTCGGTTTATGTCGACGGCGTCGCCATCCGCGACCGCAGCGGCCTGTCGGAGATTGTGTCCGAGGCAAGCGAAATCTATGTGCTGCAGTCGCTATCTGGCGGCTGACACCGCCGCCGCCGTTGGCTATTGTTTTACCGTCATAGGGGGACAAAGCCATGGCCTCTCCAAGCGCTCCAACGCACATTCTCGCAGCAACCCGCAAAGGCCTCTTCACGCTTGCGCCAGATGGCGCATCGTGGGCCATCGAGCGAGTGGATTTCCTCGGCGATAATTGTTCAATGGCAATGTCCGACCCGCGCGATGGATCAACGTATTGCGCGCTCGAACATGGTCATTTCGGCGTCAAAATACACAGGCGCGCCAAAGACCAATCGGCCTTCGACGAAATTGCAGCACCGTCATTTCCACCAAAGCCTGAGGGCCTGATCGACACAGACGGCTTTGGCAAAACGATCCCGTGGAGCACCATAAAGATTTGGGCCTTGGAGCCCGGCGGCTATGACAAAGACGGCCTGATCTGGTGCGGGACCATTCCGGGCGCCTTGTTTTCATCGCGGGACCAAGGCCGGACCTGGGACCTCAATCGGCCGCTTTGGGATGAGCCAAAGCGGCAGAAATGGTTTGGCGGCGGTGCCGACTTGCCGGGTATTCATTCCATCCTTGTCGATCCGCGCGATTCCAACATCGTCAGGCTAGGCGTGTCGTGTGGCGGGGTTTGGGTGACGCGCGACGGCGGGCAGACTTTCGCCAATGAAGGTAACGGCATGTGGGCTGATCACATGCCCCCTGAGCAAATGCACGACCCCAACATTCAAGACGTCCATTGCTTGGCGCAATGCAAAGGTGACCCGACGCGCTTATGGGTGCAGCATCACAATGCGATGTTTTATTCCATCGACGATGGGCAATCTTGGATCGAAACAAAAGATGTGAAGCCGGCGGTGTTCGGCTTCGTCGTGGTTGCCCACCCGACCGATCCACTAACCGCGTGGTATGTGCCAGCCATCAAAGACGAGCAACGCATTCCGGTCGACGGACGGTTTGTGGTGACGCGCACACGCGACGGCGGACGTTCATTCGATGTCCTGTCACGCGGCTTGCCGCAAATCCCCTCCTACGATCTGGTTTATCGCCACGGCCTTGCGGTCAGCGACAGTGGAGACGACCTCGTGGTCGGCTCGACGAGCGGCGGGTTGTGGGTATCCAGCGATCAAGGCGATAGCTGGTGCGCGGCGCCGATGCGACTGCCACCGATCCATGCCGTTCGTTTCGTTCACGCGTGACACTGTTTGCACGCCTAACGCGTTTGCACCCCTGACGCCGTTTGCAATTGACGCGCGCGGATGGCACATCTGCGGGCCATGAAAATCGTGACCTGGAACATCAACGGCGTCAAAGCCCGCCTCGAAGCGGCAACGGCCTATCTGCGCCAAGCCAACCCTGATGTTGTTTGCCTGCAGGAAATTAAATCGGTCGATGAAGGCTTTCCGCGCGAGGCGTTCGAAGACCTCGGATACACCGTCGCAACGCACGGCCAAAAAGGCTTCAACGGCGTCGCTTTGCTCTCGAAAGTTGGCCTCGAAGATGTAACGCGCGGTCTACCCGGCGACGATGACGACGTGCAGGCGCGCTGGATCGAAGCTATTGTGCCGCTCGCTGACACAGTTGTGCGCGTCGCGGGCTTGTATCTGCCAAATGGCAATCCGATCGGCACGGACAAATTCACTTATAAGCTCGCCTGGATGCAACGGCTCGAAGCCCACACCCGACAGCGTCTTAGTGAAGAAATCCCGCTCGTTCTTGCAGGCGACTTCAATGTCATCCCAGATCGCGTTGATGCGAAACGGCCGGACGCTTGGACGAATGACGCATTGTTTCAGCCTGAAAGCCGAGCTGCCTGGCGCGCGCTGACCCACCTTGGCCTGACCGATGCGGTGCGCGCGTGTCAGCCGCAAGCGGGGGTCTATACGTTTTGGGATTATCAGGCCGGCGCATTTCAAAAGGACGATGGCATTCGCATCGATCACATTCTGCTATCGCCGCAAGCCGCTGACCGCTTGGTCGAAGCAGGTGTTGACCGGTCACCGCGCGGTGGCGAAAAACCATCCGATCACGTACCAGTTTGGGTGGAGTTGGCGTAATTGAGAATTGATGCGCGACGCCGAGTGTACTCGGCTAGTTTTGCGAACCAAACGTAAACCCAGCGCCGGTGCCCTGCGGACTTGGCGGTGCCGTGAGTGTTGGTGCCTGCAATGTCGGCGCCTCAAGCGTTGGGATCTCGATTGTCGGCGCGGCACTCGGTTCACTGGGAGGAGCAGGATTATTTGTAGGGTTCGTCCCATCGGCAATCGGCACCACGGGTTCGCCGTTGGCACACGTGCGTTCTGGATCGGCTGACAGATCAGCAAAACCATCACGGTCAGGCGTTTTGCGCGTTGGCGTGCGACCGTAGCGATTGCGCCACTCGGCAACGCGCCCCGTCGCTTGCTTGAGCACGCCTTCCCCGGCGTTGCAGTAAATGTTTTGATAGATGTCCGCGATCCAGACACGCTCATGCGGAGGCGCGTTGGCTAACGCCACATCAATCAGATTGAGCGCGGTCGGCTGATCTTTGGCGACGAATTTCCCGCGCCACATCAGATCCGCTAAAAATGCCTGCGCGCCAGGATGGCCCTTGCGCGACAAACGCGATAACCAGTGACTGCCCATTTCGATTTTTGCGTTGGGATCATCGGACGAGCGAATTGAAACGTCCGGCCCTTCGCCACGCATCAAAACTTTGGCCAACTCGAACTGCGCGTTCTCATCGTTGAAAAAGAGAGCGGCCTTGTGCAGCGCACGGTCGGCTGCCTCGACGTTTGGTGCGATTGCAGCCTTCGGCAACCCACGCCGGAGATAATTCGACATCGCTGTTAGCGATGCAGCCGCGATTGGAGCAACGGCGTCATCGTCGGCATCGACATTGCCAAGATCAGTCGCAAGTCCGCGGAACAGAGCGAAGGCTTTGACGTGATCGGTGTATGCGCCCTCGTTGTCGGCATAGATGCGCGCGAGATAATAGCGCGACAGCACAGCCTCACGCTCGCCAACCGCCTCAAGCGCTGGAACTGCGATCTCGTAGAAGCCGCCATTGTAGGCTGAAATACCGACCTTCAATGCTTCGTCCGGCGACCTGAACGTAACCGCGCCAGCCATCGCACCATGGGCCACACCGACGATTGCAACCGCCGCGCTCGCGACGATTGCAATCAGGCGTGCACGTCCTCGACTAAATGTCCGCATAGCAGATAATTTCAGCCTTCCCGCCAGCGTGGGTAACGGCGCCATAGCGCGCTGGCCCCACCTGATCTGCAAATTTACGCAGCGCGCCCGACTGATAGAGGTTGGGCGGCACTTTCCAATCTTTGCGACGTCGCTCGAGTTCAGCTGCGTCGACTTCGAGTTCGATGGTGCCAGCTTCCGCATCAAGGGCGATGATATCACCGTCCTTGACCAAGCCGATCGGCCCACCGACAGCTGCCTCAGGGCCGACATGGCCAACGCAAAACCCGCGCGTTGCGCCAGAAAACCGCCCATCCGTGATGAGCGCGACCTGATCGCCGGCACCTTGTCCGTACAGCGCGGCCGTCGTCGACAGCATTTCGCGCATGCCCGGACCGCCTTTGGGGCCTTCGTAGCGAATGACGAAAACGTCGCCAGCGTTGTACTTGCGCGTTTCAACGGCAGCGAATGCGTCTTCCTCGCAATCGAAGCAGCGGGCCGGGCCGCGGAACTGCAAATTTTTCATGCCAGCGACTTTGACGATTGCGCCATCGGGTGCGAGCGACCCCCTCAAGCCCACGACGCCGCCAGTTGGCGTGATTGGATTTGAGACCGGATAGACAACTTTTTGATCGGTGTTGAACGTTACCTCGGCGAGATTCTCAGCCATGGTTTTGCCGGTGACGGTGATGCAATCGCCGTGCAAAATCCCGCCTTCGAGCAAGGCCTTCAAGATCTGTTGAACGCCGCCGATGTCGTAGACGTCTTTTGCGATATATTTGCCGCCCGGTTTGAGGTCAGCGATGTAGGGCGTCTTGCGGAAAATCTCGGCGACATCGAACAAATCGAAGTCGATGCCGCATTCGTGCGCCATGGCTGGCAGATGCAGCGCGGCGTTGGTTGACCCCCCCGTGGCAGCGACAATGATGGCCGCGTTCTCGAAGGCTTTTCGTGTGCAGATGGTGCGCGGCCGCAGACCGTGCGCGATCAGTTTCATGACCGCTTCGCCGCTGGTACGGGCGTAATCGTCGCGACTTTCGTACGGTGCTGGTGCGCCGGCCGAACCCGGCAGCGCCAATCCAATCGCTTCAGACACGCACGCCATCGTGTTGGCTGTAAACTGCCCGCCGCACGATCCTGCTGACGGACATGCGACGCATTCAAGCTCGTGCAGTTCCTCGTCGGTCATCTTGCCGGCCGAATGCATGCCGACGCCTTCGAACATATCTTGAACCGTGACATCGCGGCCTTTGTAGGTGCCGGGCAAAATCGATCCGCCGTACATGAACACGCTCGGCACATTGAGGCGGAGCATCGCCATCATCATGCCGGGCAAACTCTTGTCGCAGCCAGCGATACCAACCAGCGCATCGTAGGAATGGCCCCGCATCGTCAACTCGATCGAATCGGCGATGACCTCGCGCGAGACCAAGCTCGACTTCATACCCTGATGGCCCATCGCAATGCCGTCGGTCACAGTGATGGTGCAAAATTCACGCGGTGTTCCGCCAGCCGCTTTGACGCCGACCTTGGCAGCCTGGGCTTGGCGCATCAGCGAGATGTTGCAGGGGGCTGCTTCATTCCAACATGACGCGACGCCAACGAACGGGCGATGGATTTCTTCTTCCGTCAAACCCATGGCGTAATAGTATGAGCGATGCGGCGCCCGAGACGGTCCTTCCGTCACGTGACGGCTCGGCAATTTCGATTTATCGAACGTTTTGGCGTCCATTGTTTTTGTTATCCTCTTCAGCTCTTAAACCGGCGTCGGCTACCGCATACTAACGGAATGCGCCGCTCGGCAAGGGAGCTGTGAGATTGCCCGTGTCTGCAGCGATACTTCGCGCGGACGATGGTTCAAGCTCAGTCGACAGGTTGATGGGATTTCAGGTGCGCGGCCTTTGTGGCCCGATCGTGGCGCAGCCAGCCCGAAACGTGGCTGTGTGGCAACACAGTAAACATTCGCCGCTAGGTGTGCCGACGGCGCCCCACTCCAGCGCGGTCGCAGCACCGCTCCGGACCTTGCGACGGACCTCTCAGCGAACGCGGTAAAAATAGAACGTTGATGGGCCTGCATCATTGTTCGACAGTCGCTGAGGATTTCGGCATCACCGGGGCTCAGGCTGGGCGACGTTTTGGTGCCAGTTGGGCCATCGTGGGGCATCGCGCCCGACATTCACAAGCAGCCCACCGGATGGCGTGGCCCGTCGCGCGTCGCCGGGTCGCCGGACCGTCTCTCCGACCCAGAGGACCTCCTAACCATGGTGTTGCGTGTCAACGACGAGCACAGCGGGCCGGGCCGGATAGGAACAGCCCGCAGCCACCCTGAAAGCGGCCGACGCCGCATCGATATTTCCTTTGAAAGCCATGACGACCGCTTGGTCAGCCTCGGCTTGATTAACGGCCTACTGCTGGTCGGCACGCTAGGTCTCTATAGCGCCTGGGCCAAAACCGAGGTTCGGCGCAAACTCTGGTCGTTCACGCGCATCAACGGTGAGCCGTTGGAATACACCGGCACGGGGCGTGAATTGTTTTTAGGCCTCATCATCGTTTTTAGTTTGGTCATCGTCCCGGTGTTTCTCGGCGGCGTCGCCGTTAGTTTGATGATACCGGGCTCGGCTCAGGCGCTGACAGGCTATCAATTCATTATCTACACACTCTTCCTGTTTTTGTTCGGGGTCGCGACGTATCGGGCTAAACGCTACCGGCTCAGTCGCTCGCAATGGCGTGGCATTCGCGGCGCGCTGACTGGAAGCTCAACCGGCTATGGCTGGACATACTTCTGGACGCTGGCTGTTCCAGCCATCGTGATCACGGCGCTGGCGTTGGCTGCCGCGTGGTTGACCGGCCCCAACATCGGCGGCACGATTTTACTCGGCGGGTTGATCGCAGCACTTTGGATCTTGCCGTGGCGCGCCAACAAACTCCAGCAAATCGCAACCACCGCGACACACTTTGGAAGTCAGCCGCTGACCTACACTGGAACGTCACGACCGCTGTACGCGCGCTATCTGTATGCGTGGGCTGGCAGCGCGGTGATTTTGTTGGCGAGCATTCTGGTGACCCTCCACTTGGCGGTTGATAGCGGTGCGCTTGAGACGTGGCGCACAACCAAACAGTTCCCGGCGTTTTCAAGTTTGTTACGGTTAGCGCTGGTCTGGCTGACCGCGTTGGCCTTATGCGCCATCATCACCGCGTGGTACCGCGCCAGCCAGATGCGCCACTTCGCTCATCACACCCACATCGACACGGCGTCATTTCGATCAACCGTCACCGGGGCCGGATTGGCCTGGTTGTCGTTCACGAATTGGACGTTGCGCGTTGGTGCGCTGCTGACCGGCATCACCACGGGCGGTGTTCTCATCTATCTCACCGGCGCGATGCCGAAATCCGACGACACCGACCTGTCACGCTTCACCATCGCAACCCTCGACGTTCTGTTCTTGGTGGTACCAATCGTTGTGCTGACCACTATGGCGACCACGTTTGCCCAGTTTCGAACGGCGCGCTACACTGTCTCAAGATTGTCGCTCGATGGCCCCGTTGATTTCGACGCCATTTTGCAAAGCCAGAATAGCGCGCCACGGCGCGGCGAAGGTCTCGCTCAGATGTTCGATATCGATGGCTTCTAATACCCGCGACAGCGACACGGCGCACAGCCCGCAAGCCGACATCGGCGCACGCTTTTATGCCCGCTTCAGCGATGGGCGCTCCGCTGGTGCACGCGATGCGGAGGTGGGGCTCGGGTTGAGCGGCATCGAGATTATGCAGACGTCACCAGTTGCTCGGCACGTCTGGCCATATAAATCCGTTCGCTCGGGCGAACCGCTGCGTGATCGCGCCGTTGAAGCGTTGTTGAGTTCGACGGACATGCCGGGCGCGTCGCTGTTTGTGCCGGGCCAAGACTTTGCGCGCGGGCTGATGGCTAAGGCTCCTCACCTTGGCGCGCGGGCGGAACGCTGGCGCAATGCCCGACCTTGGTTGACGGTTGCGGGCGTACTTGTCGCAACGATCGCGGCGATCTATGCCAGCGGGTGGAGCCCGGTGCGCAGCATCGCTCTGACACTTCCCGATAGTTGGCGAGAACGGCTCGGGCAGCAAGCTATCACCAGCATGACCGACGGCCACAAAGCCTGTGTCGATCCGGATGGTCTGGCTGCTTTGAAATCTTTGACGGGCCGATTGACGGATGCCACCGGTACGGGGCGCGCGTTCAAAATCACCGTCTACGACTGGCCGTTGATGAATGCGTTCGCGGTGCCGGGCGATCAAATCGTGATGACCAAGGGACTGTTGGAAAATGCCGACAGCGCCGATGAGATTGCCGGCATTCTCGCTCACGAAATGGGCCACGGCATCGAGCTTCATCCTGAAACAGGCATCATACGTGCGATCGGGTTAGCTGCCGCGGTTGAGCTAATGATGGGCGGATCGAGTGGCGCGCTGGCAAACTTTGGGCTCGTTCTGGCGCAGCTCGGCTCGACCCGCGCCGCCGAACGCGAAGCCGATCTGCAAGCGCTGCGCGTCTTGAAAGAAGCGCAGATATCCCCGGCTGGCTTGGCTGATTTTTTCAAGCGCATCGGCGGTGAAGATGATGGTGAGGATTTGCCGAGCCAGATCAAAAAGTTCGATATTCTGCGCACGCATCCCCCGACGGCCGAACGCCGCGCTTTGGTCGAGCGCCAAGAGATGTATGCAGCGACGCCGGCACTTTCGAAACAAGCGTGGGACGATCTCAAATCGATCTGCAGAAAAACCGCCGTGCCTGATCCGCAACCCAACGCGCCACCGGCCGAGCAGAGCCGTCGATAAATTGTGCATTCATACCTTCGGTGGAAATCAGTTATCCCACTTCGAACTGCTGACGATTTTGCGATGGCCTGACCCCTGCCATTTTTTGGCACCATCTTGAGCAGAACGCGGTCAGGTTGGGGCGATCCAGTCTTGCACATGACGGTCTAATCAAGGATGTCACGACTGATGATGCGACTGCTTTTGATGAT
>JANMII010000105.1:0-2026 GCA_031375665.1 Hyphomicrobium sp. | reverse complement strand
CTTCTCCCGACGGGAGAAGGAAGAAATTCTACCGCTCGTCCCCGATGGAAGAAGGCAAAGAAGAACAATAAAGTGAGACCAGGACTTCTCGTCTCCCTCTCCCGTGGGGAGAGGGTTGGGGTGAGGGACTTAGGTTGTCGTGGGTGAGGCTAGCCCCCTCATCCGGCCTTCGGCCACCTCCCGAGGGGAGAAGGAAGAGTTGTCGCGGTCGGTAGCGATGGGAGAAGGACGTGGTGGATGACATACGCTGGCCGGAGGGAAGCGTGGTGTCAGCGGGGGACGATGTGTTGCGGGTGTAAAAGTGCTCGCGTGGCGGCGGTGACGTCGGGCTGGCGCATCAGACTTTCGCCGACCAAATACGTGTGGACGCCGACTTTGGCGAGGCGGGCGAGATCGCCTGGCGTGACGATGCCGCTTTCGCCGACGACGATGCGATCCTTCGGCACCAGCGGGGCAAGGTGCTCGGTGGTCGCGAGCGTGACGTCAAACGTTTTCAGATTGCGGTTATTGATGCCGATAAGGCGACAATCGAGTTTCAACGCGCGATCGAGTTCGGCCGCGTCGTGGACTTCCGCAATCGCGTCCATGCCCCAATCGCGGGCAGCGGACGCCAAATCGTGCGCGGTTGCGTCATCGACCTCGGCAAGAATGATCAAAATGCAATCGGCACCGAGAGCGCGAGCTTCGGCGACTTGATAGGTGTCGATCATGAAATCTTTGCGCAACACCGGCAGGCTGCAAGCCGCGCGCGCTGACACCAGAAACGCCGGCGCCCCTTGAAAAGAGGGCGCGTCGGTCAAGATCGAGAGGCAGGCGGCACCGCCAGCTTCGTAGGCACGCGCCAACGCGGGCGGATCGAAGTCGGCTCGGATGACGCCCTTCGAGGGAGATGCCTTTTTAATTTCGGCAATCAGCGCTGGTTTATCGTCGGCATGCTTGGCGTCGATTGCTGCCGCAAACTGGCGCACGCGCGGCGCTGAACGAGCGTATTCGGCAATGACGCGCAGCGGTTTGATGTCTTTGGCCCGGGCGACTTCCTGGCGCTTGTAGGCTGTGATCTTTTCAAGAATGTCGGCCATCGAATCAAACGACCTCGTTGGTGGTGGCGACCAAGCGGTCGAGGGCTGCCGCCGCGCGACCGTTGTCGATCGCGATGCGGGCGCGGCCGACACCATCTTCCAAGCTGGAGGCTTTGCCAGCGACAATGAGGGCTGCTGCGGCGTTCAACAAAACGATGTCGCGGTAAGCGCCGTGCTCTCCTTGCAGCAGCGCACGCAAGGCCGCCGCGTTGTGTGCCGCATCACCACCTTTAAGCGCCGCGAGATTAGCCCGTGGCAGACCAGCGTCTTCTGGTGTGACGTCGAAAACGGTGATGGTACGATCACGCAATTCAGCGACGGTGGTGGTGCCGGTAGTGGTCAGTTCGTCCATGCCATCCGAGCCGTGCACGACCCAGGCATGGACCGAGCCCAAGTTGCGCAAAACTTCCGCGATCGGTTCAACCAGCGTGCGATCATAGACGCCAAGCACCTGACGGGTGACGCCCGCGGGATTGCACAACGGCCCGAGCACATTGAAAAGCGTGCGCAAGCCGAGATCGGCGCGGATCGGCGCCCAGGTTTTCATGGCTGGGTGATAGAGCGGCGCCCACAGAAAGCCGACGCCGGAATCGTTGATGGCGCGGGATACATCGACCGGTGAGACATCGAGTTTGACACCAAGCGCTGCCAGCACATCGGATGCGCCCGACAGCGATGTGACGGCGCGATTGCCGTGCTTGGCGATGGTGACGCCTGCGCCTGCCGCCACAAAAGCCGCAGCGGTTGAAACGTTATAGGAGCCGTGGCTGTCGCCGCCCGTGCCGACGATATCGACGGCGTTGGGTGGCGCATTTTTAATGGCGCTGCGCGTGCGCGGCGAAACCATCGCGGAAATCACCGGCGCTGCCAAATTTCTCCGCGCCCGCATGCGCACCGTCGATGCGCCACCCAACGCCGTCGATATCGTCGGCACGGGCGGCGACAGC
>JANMII010000072.1:0-9177 GCA_031375665.1 Hyphomicrobium sp. | reverse complement strand
CGGCTACTGCGGATTGTTTGGCGGTATCGTGGCGGGCTTTGCGCTGTGGGGCTATCCAGCGATCCTGCCAAGTGCTGGCACGCTGGTGGCTGTGTCGGAGGGTGCAGGCTGGTTCGGCACCAATGCCGAAGGCTTGCCGATTATCACACCGATGGGCAACACCGTCGTCTCGCTGATCTTTTGCATCGGCTTTGGTTTTATCCCGGCCTACATCCTCGGCGGCATCTTGAAAGCCGCAGGCTTGTTACGGGTTGACCCACGCGTTGAGCTGACGGGCCTCGACGGTGATGCCATGACGTCGACCTATCCGAATATCTCCGGTGCGGAAGCAGCCTTCGACGCACTGCAACGGCGCGAAAGCAAAATGTAGTCCTGCAATTTTTCTACATCTTGGATCCCAACTTACAAAAGGAGTTCGATCATGAACACGGGTCTGACATCACTCGCGAAACTTCCCGAAATCGGGGCGGCCTATCCGTTTGCTGGTATGGAAGTGCTGTTCTCCATCGGCATCCTTGGCTTCTTCCTGGTGTTTCTCGCCTGGCAGATCGGGATGGAATCAAAGCACCACAAAGCGATCATCGGTAACTTTACGGCGAGCCCCGCCGAGTAGGTGGCGCCTGCGAGCCGTGCCGACGGTTTCGCATTCGCTGATGTCACTGACTCGATCCGAGCCAACGGGCGTGATGCGACCAGCATCACGCCCGTTGGCTTTTTGCGTACCGGCTAGTCGCTCACATGGGCTCACCGCTGGATAAGCGTTCGCAGTTGCGAGCACTCGCACTCTGAAAACTCAATGTTCTATGACTTTCTTCGCGTGCAGCGCCGAAGAGTGGTGCGAAAAAACGATCGCGAACGTGTTTCTTCCTGGGAAAACTTTTTGACAGCGGCTCCGATCGCGTGATTGAGTGTTGGGCATTGGCGATCGACTTCTGACCAATATTTATGCGAGCACTTCCTTGCCCGGCGCGGAAGATCTGCCTCGGCCCCTCGGAGATGCGCTGCATGCAAACTCTGGGGGAAACAATGACAACAGCGAACTACGATGCCGCGCTGGATGGCCGGAGAGAATTGCAGCGAACGATCGATTGGCGCGGCGCATTCTGGGTAGCAAGCGGCGTCCCCGCCCTCGTCTTGTTCTCGATCGGCGGCATCGCTGGCACAACGGGCAATGTCGCCTTCCTGATCTGGATCGCGTCCATGCTCATGGGCTTCATCCAATCATTTACATATGCAGAGATCGCCGGACTGTTTCCCAATAAATCGGGCGGCGCGTCCGTCTACGGCGCAGCCGCGTGGGTACGATATTCGAAGCTCATCGCGCCGCTGTCGGTTTGGTGCAACTGGTTCGCTTGGTCGCCGGTGCTGTCGCTTGGGACGTCGATCGCTGCGGCCTACATTCTCAACGCACTTGCACCTATTCCAGCCGCTGACAATCTCGCGGTGCTCGATTGGGTGAAGACCAACGCGGCAACCATCGCAGCCGATTCACCTCGCGTCCTCGAATGGCTCACAGCCAACGCTGGTAAATCCGCCCAGGACGGCGTTGCAGCACTGCTGTCGCAAGACGCTGTCGCCGCACTGACGCCCGCCATTCGATCCTGGACCATGTACACGCACGCGCTCGGGCCCGTGTCGTTCTCATTCAATGCGACGTTTGCGATTGGTGCGGCCTTGATGCTGCTGGTGTTTGCGATCCAACATCGCGGCATCCTCGGCACCGCCAACGTGCAAAAATGGATTGGGCTTTTGGTGATTGTGCCGATGCTGATCGTTGGCATCGTGCCGATCATCACGGGCCAAATCAACTGGTCGAACTATTCACCCCTGGTGCCGCTCGCGACCGCTTATTCGCCGGAGCCAGGCGCTTGGAACATCGCCGGGTGGACGCTCGTCATGGGTGGCATGTTCATCGCTGCGTGGTCGACGTACGGTTTTGAAACGGCGATTTGCTACACCAGCGAATTCAAGAACCCGCGCACCGATACCTTCAAGGCGATCTTCTATTCGGGCTTGTTGTGCTTGCTGTTGTACACGCTGGTGCCGTTTACGTTCCAAGGTGTGCTCGGTCTGAACGGCATGTTGGCAACGCCAATCGTCGACGGGTCCGGCGTCGGCGATGCGCTGGCCGGAATGGTCGGGGGTGGCGGCATGGTGAAAACCATCATGATCATGCTGATGATCCTGGCGCTGCTGCTGTCGATCATGACCGCGATGGCTGGCTCATCGCGCACACTTTATCAGGGCTCTGTCGATGGCTGGTTGCCGCGCTATCTCAGCCACGTCAACGAGCACGGCGCACCGACGCGCGCGATGTGGACCGACTTGGTATTTAACCTCGGCCTGCTCGCCATTGCCGCCGCCGACGCGACCAGCTTCTTCTTCGTGCTGGCCGTCTCCAACGTCGGTTACATCATCTTCAACTTTTTGAACCTGAACGCTGGATGGATCCATCGCATCGACAACGGCCATATCGACCGGCCGTGGCGCGCACCAACGTGGTTGTTGGGGCTCGGTACGCTGTTCGCTTTCATCAACGCAATGTTCATGGGTGCTGGCGCCAAAGTGTGGAACCCGATGGCGCTATGGGCAGGATTAGCGGCCGCGGCGTTGATCATCCCGGTGTTCTGGTTCCGCCATTACGTGCAGGACAGGGGACAGTTCCCGCCCAACATGCTCGCCGACCTCAATCTGACGCCCGAAGATCTCAAAGTTCGAAAGGCCGGCTTCTTGCCGTATCTCACGTTGTTGGCTGGCGCGGCGGTCGTCATGATCTCAAACTATGTTTTTGTTCTGGGATAGCGCCGCGTGATCACGATCCATGACGTCGATCTTTAAGCAGGGCTAGGGCGCATGTCCTGGCCCCGCCCATTGTCGGCGTGAGACCGCGAGCGGTTTTGAATAACTTGTCGAGCGCAGTCATTTCTGCTTGCCTCGGATGATCGATGAAATATACTGCTGAGAACTAACGTTGCTTGTGAAGAAATATCTTCAGGGTATCGCGATCGTGTCCAATCGAGCTTCTCATCTAGCTTCTCGTGGCGTGCAAGTTGGTCCAGCAATGGACACCGGCTCCGTGTTGTTAGAGCCTGGTTTGGGGCCGATTACATGCTGACCCCCGGCATCATCAGCCGCCCCGTTTACCCGGGGCTGACGCTCGACGAAAACGCCAAACACAATTTGATGGCGATTGAGGGTGAAGGCGCGGCAGCATTGCTCGATGCTGTCGGCAAAGCTGGGCCAGACGTTGGACAGTGCGTACTATCGCGATCGACGATCATCTTCACGCCGGGCTCGTCGGCTCAACGTTCGCTGGATAAGCAGCTCGGCTACGACAAACAACTCGCCGATTTGAAGCCCGATGCGCTGTGGATTTTCCCAACTCTGCCGACAGCCATGTTCCGCTTACGCGGTGTGCTGGCGACCGCAAAAATGGGCACGCGGCTTTATGCGGCTGGAACCGAGCCGTTCATCGGCAGCGTCATTCAAGAAGCGTTGGTCGCCGGCATCGATCATAAGTCACTCATTACTGAGCATCGCGGTTCAGCCCAGCGTCGTGTGCAGTGCGTCCACTGCAAAGGCTTCACCGAAGGCGTGACCACCAACCCAGTCACCTGCTCGCATTGCGGACTGCATCTGTTAGTTCGCGATCACTATTCGCGTCGGCTCGGCGCTTTCATGGGTGTTTGCATCGACGTTGAAGACCCAAGCGATCTGCCTAAAACCGAAGTGCTTTATCCATGACAGCATCTGCCGGCATTCGCGTCCGCGTTGCGGAAACTGAAACGGTCGCCAAAGACATTAAGCGTTTGCGTCTCGTCGCAGTCGGCACGGGCGGGCTGCCGGAATTTTCCGGCGGTGCTCACACCGTCGTGACCATGCGCGATGGCGAGCGAGTGACGCGCAACCCGTACTCGCTGATGGGCTCACCGTACGACCGCAGCGGCTACGAGATCAGCGTGCTGAAAACACCAACGTCGCGCGGCGGGTCTGTTTTCATGCATGACCATGTGCAGACCGGATCTGAGCTGACGATTTCTGCGCCGGTGAATTTTTTCCCGATTGACCGTCGCGCGCGTCGTCATCTGATGATTGCGGGCGGAATTGGTATCACGCCTTTTGTTGCCATGACCGAGCAACTGGCTCGCGAGGGCGCGTCGTTCGAATTGCACTACGCCATGCGCAGTGCAGCTCACGGCGCTTATGCTGACAAACTCAAACACCTCTACGGCGGGCGGGTACAAACCTATTGTGACGATCGCCAACAGACGATTGCATTGGGGCGACTGCTCGATGGCCAACCGCTCGGTACGCATCTCTACGTTTGCGGTCCAACTGGAATGATCGATTGGGTCCTTGCCGAAGCGCGCCGGGCCGGATGGCCAAACGAGAACGTCCACTACGAGCGGTTCAGCTCGCCGCCAATTGGCCAACCGTTTCGCATCGAGCTTGCCGCGTCGAAGGCCATCATCGACGTTGCGCCAGAGCAAAGTATTCTCGAAGCCATCGAGGCGGCAGGGTTCTCGCCAAATTTTCTGTGCCGAGGTGGCGCCTGTGGTCAGTGCGAGACGCATGTCGTGTCGACCACCGACGCCATCGACCACCACGACCATTTCCTGTCGGCCGACGAGCACGCGAGTGCGCAAAAAATCATGATCTGCGTGTCACGGCTAAAAAATGCTGGCGGGCATATCGTTCTCGACCTTTAGTTGATCAAGGGACGACCCATGGGCCTGATGTTCAAGGACGAAACATATCGCGGCGATTATACCTTTTCAAACAGCCCGTCGGCGATCCTGCGCTTTCCATTCCCGTTTCACGAAGATCGCTACCGCTACGCCGTCAACATCGAGCCGCACCTGCCTGGCCCAAAGGGTTCAGCGTACGAATTCGCCATCGATATCGACGAGCATTATCTCTCGGACATGCGCGACCGCGCCATCACGCTGAAAGACGATCCGCTACGCTGCCAGTCACTGCCCCACATGCTGACGGCAGAATGGGATTTGCTCGAACTGCTGATGACCAGCATGTCGAAGGACTACCCCGAGCACTTTGCGCTAACCATGGATGGTGATCGCTGGCACTGGATCAATCGCCCGATGGGGATCGATCATCAATTTACGTTTGGCGACGTCGCGACACTGCCGACCCCGCCAATGGAATACATTGGTCGCCAATGCCAAGGCGATTTCTGTTTGCTGGATCAGCGCGACGGCGATTTGTGGATGGATGCTGGCATCGTCACGTCGCAAGCCGATTGGTCACTCGATTTCGATGTCGGCATGAGCTTCAAAGAATGGCACGCGCCGGTGCCGATGGCGCACGAAGCAGGTGTTTTTGATCGAGCGCTCAAATTCTTGCTCAACTTGCAGTTGGGCAAACCGGTGCGTCGCTTGAACTGGACCATGTCCGTCAACCCGCGGCTCGATACATCCCCTGAAACGTATCATCTGTGGGGGTCGGATAGAGCGTCTGTTACGCCTGAAAACGTCGCCGATAAAGTCCATCTGCGTGTCGAGTTGCAAGGTCTGTGGCGGCTGCCGCGCTCCAACGCGATTGTGTTTTCTATCCGCGGTTATCTGATCAAAATGCGCGAACTCGCGACCGTTCCGAAGTGGGGCCGCCGACTGCCGCGCGTGCTGTCGACGTTGCCGCCTGAAATCGCAACCTACAAAGGCCTGACGCGCTATCAGCAGACCACCATCGATTGGCTGTCGAAGTTCGACGACGGCCAGCCCACATCGCCCGGTGTCTGGCCGGATGATTTTCCACTTCCAGCCAAAACCTAATCGCATATCCACCGAACTCGTGAAAAAGTGAGCTAGCCATGACAACACGCATTGCGATCATCGGTGCCGGTCCAAGTGGCCTTGCGGCCCTGCGGGCTTTTGAAAGTGCAAAACAGAAGGGTGCCGAAATCCCCGAGTTGGTTTGCTACGAAAAGCAGAGCGACTGGGGCGGGTTGTGGAATTACACGTGGCGCACCGGCCTCGACGAGCATGGTGAGCCGGTGCATGGCAGCATGTATCGTTATCTCTGGTCGAATGGCCCGAAAGAGTGCCTGGAATTCGCCGACTATTCGTTCGAAGAACATTTCGGCCGACCCATCCCATCGTATCCGCCACGCGCGGTTTTGCATGATTACATCAAGGGTCGCGTCGAAAAGAGCGGCGTTCGCCCTTACATCAAATTCAACACCGCCGTGAAGTGGGTGTCGTATTCGGAGACAACCAAAAAATTCACCGTGTCGGTCAAATGTCTCAAAGGCGATGCGGTGACGTCATCCGAATTCGATTGGGTTATCGTCGCGTGCGGTCATTTCTCGACACCGAATGTGCCGACCTTCCCCGGCATTGAGAAATTTCCCGGCCGTGTCATGCACGCCCACGACTTCCGATCGGCCGACGAGTTCGCTGGCAAAAACGTGCTGCTGGTTGGCTCGAGTTACTCCGCCGAGGACATCGGTATTCAGTGCCACAAGTACGGCGCCAAATCTGTGACGTTCAGCTGGCGCACGAAGCCGATGGGTTTCGATTGGCCAGAAACGCTGTCTGAAGTTCCATTGCTGACCAAACTTGAAGGTAAAGTCGCGCACTTCAAGGATGGCTCATCTAAAGAGATCGATGCCATCGTGCTATGCACCGGCTACCTGCACAATTTCCCATTCCTCGACGATCAACTGCGGCTGCAAACGCGCAATCGGCTGTACCCGCCGCAGATTTACAAAGGCATTTTCTGGTACGGCAATCCCAAGCTCATATATATCGGCATGCAAGATCAATACTACACCTTCAACATGTTCGATGCGCAAGCTTGGTATGCCCGCGATGTCGTGTTGGGCCGCATACAGCTTCCGCCATTCGATCAGATGGCAGCCGACATCAATAAGTGGGTCGCGCTCGAAGAAAAGCTCGCCGATCCGTTCGAGGCGATCGACTTTCAAACCGAGTACGTGCGCGATCTGTTGGCTGTGACCGACTATCCGCCGCTTGACGTCGATACCGTCGCCAAGCTGTTCAAGGAGTGGGAGCATCACAAGGTCGAAGGAATTTTGACCTATCGCGATAAGTCTTATCCATCGACCCTGACAGGCAACATGGCGCCAACGCATCACACGCCGTGGATCGAAGCGCTGGACGATAGCTTGGAGGCGTTCTTGACACCGCCCGACTCTGTGACCGCTAGAGCCCCAGACAGCGTTAAGGTCGCGTGAAACGCGCGGTGACACCATGACCGATCTTGGTTTGGCGATGATTGGAACGCCGCGCATCGTGACCGCTGGACAACCGGCGCTCGCACCCTGCGTCGAGCGTTACATCGTCAAAGCGAGCGGGTCAGCGGTGTTTGCGCTCGATCGCGACGATCGGATCGACCTTGTCGTCATCGATGGTGGGCAGCCGGTCGAGATCGTTGCGTTTGACACGGCTGGCGAATCCGGACTTCGCGCACTCGGCCTGAAAGCCACCGGGTCCGCCGACGGACTGAAGGCCATGCTCACAAGTGGCAGCGATGATGCCGAACGTGTCCGCTTTGGTTTGTACCGACGGGGTTTGGATATTGCGCACGCCAAAGCCGCCGTTGTGTTCTCGGCCGACGCAAAGGCTGGCGAATCGATGTCGCTCCAGGCGGAGCGCAACGTAGTTGCCATCATCGCTGCACCGGCTGCACCGATGACGGTCTGGCAGCAAAACCCGCCAAGTGACATCTTGGTTTTCATGACGCGCGCACAGATACAAAACTCAGCCCGTCACCGCTTGCCGGAGCCGCTGGCCGAGCCGCGCCTCGATATCACGATCGACATTGCGTCGGCTCAAAGCTTCGAAGTTTTTGAAGGCGAATACATCCAGATCGTCGATGTTGCGGGTCGCCAGTGCTCAGACTTTTTGGCCTTCCATCGTCGCGCCCTCGACAATGGCACCGTGCTCGGATTGGATTCAACCACCACGCGATCCATGACTGGTCTGGCGTATCCAACGCCCGGCCTCGGGTCAAAATTTTTCGACCGTGATCGCAACGCACTGGTCGAGATCATTCAAGATACGGTCGGCCGCCACGATACCTTTAACTTGGCTTGCACCGCGCGCTTTTATGAGGATGCCGGTTATTTCGGCCATGCCAACTGCTCAGATAATTTCAACGTCGCCATGGCTAACACCGGTGTTGGAACTTATCGCGGTTGGCCAGCCATCAATTTTTTCTACAACACCAATGTCGACGATCACAACGTGATCTGGTTCGACGAGCCGTGGTCGCGTCCGGGCGATTACGTTTTGATGAAAGCGTTGACCGATATTGTGTGTGGCGCATCGTCGTGTCCCGACGACATTGATCCCGCTAACGGTTGGTCGCTGTCTGAAATTCAAGTTCGAGTTTACCCGAAGACGGCGACGTTCAAGCGCGCGATCGGATACCGCATGACACCTCAAGCCCCCCTGCAGCTGACGCGTGAGTCTGGGTTCCACGCCCGGACGTCGGCGTTGACCCGCGCGTTCGCGGAATATCGTGGCTATTGGATGCCACAGCATTTCGCCAAAGCAGGTGCCATCGACGAATACTGGGCCTGCCGCGAGCGCGTGGTCATCATGGATCTGTCACCGCTGCGCAAACTCGAAATCGTCGGGCCAGATGCCGAAACGTTTTTGCAAAGTATGTTTCCGCGCGATGTTCGCAAGCTTGCCATCGGACAGATCGTCTACACGGCGCTGTGCTACGAGCATGGTGGCATGATTGACGACGGGACGCTGTTCCGCTTGGGCCAGAATAATTTCCGCTGGATCGGCGGCGATGACGCGAGTGTGTTGTGGCTGAAAGAGCAAGCCGCAAAATCGGGCGCTAATGTCCAACTCAAATCTGCCAGCGATCAGATCCACAATGTTGCGGTTCAAGGTCCAAAATCGCGCGACACGTTGCGGCCGTTGTTGTGGACGGCACCGGGCAGCACGACCCTCGATGAATTGGGCCTGTTCCGCTTCACCATCGGACGCTTCGGCGGCTACGACGGAATTCCGGTCATCGTCTCACGCACCGGCTACACTGGCGAACTCGGCTTTGATGTTTTCTGCCACCCCAGCGATGCGCCCAGTGTGTGGGATCAAATCGTTCAATCGGGCCAGGCGCACGGCATCACGGCCTTTGGTTTCGAAGCCCTCGTTCTCGTTCGTATCGAAGCCGGGC
>JANMII010000068.1:0-2285 GCA_031375665.1 Hyphomicrobium sp. | reverse complement strand
GAAGGTCGTGGTAGCGCTCTGGCCCAACAGCTCGCAGTGCAGCCTCGAACTCGACAACCGACATCGGTGGTTCACTGCCGCGGATCGCCGTTGACCGCTTTTCCAAGCTCACTGTGTTCGTAGACGGAGTATTCATAAGTGGATCTCCATGCCGTCATACCCAACTTCCCATCCGTTGGTCTCCACAAACGTACGAGCTTGCGAGGTTTCATCCAACACGGGATTCGAATTATTAATATGGACGTAAATACGCCGCTTGATGGCCAGCGGTTTAATCGCCTCGACAGACCCATCAGGCCCCGACATCGAGATGTGGCCCATGCGTTGACCGGTTTTTGCCGACAAGCCTTGCGCCACCATTTCGTCATCGGTGAACAGCGTGCCGTCGAGAAACAGCAGGTCGGCACCTTGAATGCGTGACGCCAACGGCTGATCGACTTCAGCGCATCCTGGAATATAAAAAAATGATTTGCCGGTGGTGAGTGACGTCACCTTCAAGCCGATCGTGTCGCCATCGCGGCTGCCGTAGTTGCCATCGGCGCCACCTTTTTCGAGGAACAACGCGATTTTGCCTGGTACCGCGAACGCCTCAACGGTGAGATTGAGCGGCTTGCCTGCGCCTTCGAGCGGGGTCGGTGTGTCCAACTTAAATGCGATACGCGGGACTTTATCCGGAGCGCAGACATTGAAAATGGTGTTGGCGTTCAGCGTCGCCAACACGCGTTCGGATCCGTAAATCGAAAACGGCTGACCCTCTCGCAAACTGATCAGGCCCGTGATGTGATCGACGTCGGCGTTGGTCACGACAACAGCCTTTATCGGCGAATTGCGCAATGGGCCCGCCGCATCGGGATGAAGCTCGGGTGTCTCATTGATTTGCTGGCGCAGATCGGGCGAAGCGTTGAGCAGCACCCAATTGCGGCCGTCATCGGAGACAGCCAACGACGATTGCAAGCGAGCTCGGTAGCCGGCCTGGCCAGCGCGGACACGCGCAGAATGGTGGCCATTGCAATTCCACTGCGGAAATCCGCCGCCGGCAGCGGAGCCCAGAATTTTGATGAGCATGTGAGACGTGACCTAGTGCTTTTCGTCGCGACAGTATCGGTGAGGGTGTTGGTAGAACCATGCGTTGCGGCGTATCGACGGGCGCAGCGGTCGTATTGAGAGGAGATGCCGTCAGCGGCCGGGAAGCCTTCCACCAGTCAACAACGGCGACCAAGAACGCGCTTATCTAAAAGAACGCGGCGGCCGATGACCCATCGACCGCCGCGCGTGCAGCCCGCCGGTGCGCGGCTGACACTCTCTCGCGATACCCGTGTCAGATAACGTCGATTTCCGCTGGCAGGTAGCTCGTGACTTCAAGGCCGACGTCTTGCTCGCGGACGGCTGGTTTGAGCCAAATTTTCATATGTGTTTCCTCCAGAAACAATGACCGGCTTGAGTTGCCTTTTTTGATGCCCCTTTATGGGGTCCTATATCCGCGGCTCGTTTTAACAGCCCGGTTCAACTGCACGCTAAATTCTAATCGGCGACTGCATGGCCCACGACAGCGTTGTGATGCGTAGCAAATACCGTGTGTGAGTTAACATGATCACGGTGGCCGATAGCGTTCAAATCAAACGGTTTCACGTTGGCGTGTTGATCGGCGCCGAGGCTGCGGGTCGAGGTCGTGGTTGGATCAAGTTGGAACTGTCAACACACCGCCCGAGCCATGACATGAAATAGAACGGCCTCCATCCTGGTCGCCAGCGGGTTGCGTAGTCGCCCGACGACGACGTTTGGTTCCACGCTTTGTCCGAAGGTACAGCTCCAAACGCCGGCCAACGGCCGTCGCAAGCTATGGATTGGCCATCGGAGAAACTATGTTCCATGAAATTAGAAACTTATAGCATTATATGCTTATTTTTAGACTGAACATCCAATTTAATAGAAAATAATTTTATTTCTTGGTAGTTTCTGGGGTCAAAGCGATTGCGCAGCCTTGGCCTATCTGAACTATGCACGCGAGGCTTCGGTTACGCCAACGATGCACCGGTCAATCGGTTCGAACGCCACCACCGCTAGCTGTATCTGGCAAAGCGGCAGTTGCGCGGTTAAAGCTTGCGTCATCGGCCAAGTCGATTTTGCAGGTGTGTTGTGAAAGCCAGATCGCCATCGCCAACGTAGTCTCGACGTTAGTCATTTATGGCACGAGCCAAACCGTTGATGCGCCGTGCCAATTAGACGGGCGACTGCTAACCTGCAGCGATCGCTGCAACCTGGAGACCTGAGGTGACGTCAAGTCC
>JANMII010000026.1:0-17467 GCA_031375665.1 Hyphomicrobium sp. | reverse complement strand
TTCAACAGCGCAAAGACTTTTGGGCCTTGCGCGAAAGTTTTTCCGAAGCGCAAAAATATGCTGGCGGTAGCATCAAGCACGACATCGCCGTGCCGGTGGTGCAGATCCCAGAATTTCTCCGCGAAGCCGGCCTCGTGGTGCAGCGCATCTGCCCTGGTGCACGCCCCGTTCCGTTTGGCCACTTCGGCGATGGCAACGTCCACTACAACGTGACGCAGCCGATCGGCATGGATAAAGCCGAATATCTGCGGATGTGGCAGCCGATGTCGTCGGCCATCCACGAGTTGGTCAATCGCTACAGCGGATCGATCTCAGCCGAGCACGGCATTGGTCAAATGAAACGCCATGACCTCGTCCGTTTTAGCTGCCCGGTTGGGCTTGAAATGATGCGCGCCATCAAAGCAGCACTCGATCCCCATGGCATTCTCAACCCTGGCAAAGTGCTTTAGACCCGCGTTAAGACTTCGTTAACGCGTTTCGCTCGAAAGTTTCGACCGAGCCTTGAGTAGGCAGCCAACGAAGGACGTGACCGCTGTGGCGGAAACCATCGACGATATTCTGGCAGCGGACAGCCAGTTGCCGCTTGGCCGTGACTTGAAGGATGCCGTGACCGCGTGGCTCGACCATCTCGACGCCGAGCGCGGCCAGAGCGTTGCGACCCGCGAGGCCTACGAACGCGATCTGCGCCAGTTTCTGTCGTTCCTGAAGCGCCACCTCGGTCATCCCCCATGCCTTGGCGATCTAGCGCGTGTCGATATCAAAACCCTGCGCACGTTTTTAGCTGGCCGGCGCAAAGGCGGTGTTGTATCGCGATCGTTGGCACGCTCGCTGTCGGCATTGCGAATGTTTTTTCGCTGGATGGAGCGCGAGGACACGCTGAAAAATCGCGCCGTTATGCAAATCACGCTGCCTAAAATTCCCCATTCCGTGCCAAAGCCATTGAATGTCGAAGGCGCGGCTGCGGTGGTCGGGGCTTCATCCACTAACTGTCTCGACTGGATCACGGCTCGCAATCAAGCCGTGATGCTGCTGCTCTATGGCTGCGGGCTGCGCATTAGCGAAGCGTTGTCACTGACGCGCCAGACGGCACCGCTCGACGGCCGCGATGTCATGCACATCACCGGCAAAGGCGGCAAAGAGCGTATGGTGCCAGCCATCGCCATCGTGTCGGCGGCGATCGATCGGTACGTGCAGCTTTGCCCGTTTCCGATAACGGCCGACAGTCCGCTGTTTCTTGGCGCACGCGGCGGGCCGCTGTCGCCACGGCTGATCCAGCTTGCAATGGCGGACATCCGCCGCGATTTAGGTTTGCCTGAAACTGCAACGCCGCATGCCCTGCGCCATTCATTCGCAACACACCTGTTGTCGGCGGGGGCTGATTTGCGGCAAATTCAGGAGCTCCTCGGGCACGCCTCACTCTCGACAACACAACTCTACACTGAAGTTGATCGTGACAGACTGTTGGCCGTTTATGATCAAGCGCATCCGCGCGCAGCGCTTCGGTGAAAGCCGAGCTGATCTTCGGGCGGCAGACCGCATGAAAGCGATAGCGATGCGCCTGAACCGTTTCCTCAGCAGCCGTGTTTATCTCGTAGTGGCAGCTTCATGCTTGTCCGCTGCACCAGCCATC
Source organism: Hyphomicrobium sp. (assembly GCA_031375665.1). Taxonomy (GTDB): domain Bacteria; phylum Pseudomonadota; class Alphaproteobacteria; order Rhizobiales; family Hyphomicrobiaceae; genus Hyphomicrobium_B. Next base: position 15,837 of record JANMII010000026.1, on the reverse strand, counting down.
GCCGCCGAGCAGAAGTCACCGGCTCCATCCGCCGTGCAATGCCAGGGCCGCGATATGCTGAGCGAGCTAGCAGCGCGAGCGCCAACCCTTCATCGCCAAGTCATTGAGGACGGACGCGCTCTCGCCAATACCGACGCCATTCTTTGGAAAATTGAAAAAGCCGATGTCGCGCCATCGTTTTTATTCGGCACCATGCACCTAAGTGACAGCCGACTGACAACTTTGACGCCCGCCGTCATAGCCGCGATCAAGCAAACCAAGACCGTCGCACTCGAAGTCGCCGATCTTTCAGACGGGGCGATGGCGCAGGCCATGACCAAGGCCGCCGATCTCATCGTTTACGGCAATGGCGATACGCTTGAAAGTAAGCTGACAAAAGCAGAGTACGCCGCCGTTCAATCCATTGTTCAGAAATCGGGGATGCCGAGTGAGTTCGCTGGCATGTTCAAACCCTGGCTCGTCAACATGCTGCTGGCCTTATCGGACTGCGAACGGAAGAAAGTCGCGGCGGGCGCCCAAGTGCTCGACATGCGAATCGCAGAAGAAGCGCAGAAAAACGGCGCAACGGTCGCTGGTCTTGAAACGATCGAGCAACAACTCAGCGCTTTGGCCAGCGTGCCTGAGGACCAGCAAGTGCAGATGCTCAAGGTCGGATTGAAATACGCCGACCGCGCAGACGACATGATCGAAACGCTTGTGCAAATGTATCTAAAGCGGCAACTTGGTTCAGCGATGCCGTTCCAGATCGCACTTGCGGCTGAACAGGGTGTGCCAGCAAGCGCATTCGATGGCTTCAAAAATGCGCTGCTGGTCGAGCGCAACGCTAAGATGCGCGATGCGGCTTTGCCATTGGTTGAAAAAGGAAGCGTTTTTATCGCTGTTGGCGCGTTGCATCTTTCGGGCACGACCGGCCTTGTCACGCTTCTGCAAAACGTCGGTTACACTTTGACAGCCATCGAGTAGCTCGCCCTTGCCTTTAACCTCACAGTGCGCAACGGCCGCTCACATGCGGGTGGCAACATAGTAACCAACCACCGATGCAGCACTCGTCAGAATCGCACCCCACGCGATGTCGACGATCGTCACACCAATCGGCCAATCCCGCAGCGTGGCGAGATTGGTCAGGTCGTATGTCGCGTAGGCAAAAAATCCGAATGCAAGACCGAGCACAGCAGCTCGCTGCCAGTCGCCGGAAGCCAACGCAGGGTTGATGGCGAAAAAGAAGATCCCCGCGATATAGACCAGGTAGAACGCGATAATGCCGCCAACATTAAAGCCATCACCCATGAGGTGCCCGATGCCGGATCGGTAAAAATCTTTTGCCACGACCCCGAGCCACACCAAGTCGACCGCGAAAAAGAACAACATCGTTGCAAGGTAGGGGACAATCAATTTCATACCGCGGGGCTCCGGAAGGGGTTAGTGGGCGCGTGACGGTGTGGAACACCGCCTCAGCATAAAGCTCGTAACGCGTCGGACATCGATTAAGTTCGTTTACTGTCAAAGCCTGCCATCGCCAACTGGCTCGATTACATGTGGATTGCGCGCTTGCCGGCGGCGAGTGCCGCTTCTTTGACAGTTTCGGCCAATGTCGGGTGGGCGTGACATGTCCGCGCCAGGTCCTCAGCTGATCCGCCAAATTCCATGACGACCGCTGCCTCCGCAATCAACTCTCCGGCGTGCGCTCCAATAATATGGACGCCCAAAATCCGGTCGGTCGCCGCGTCCGCAAGGATTTTTACAAATCCATCCGTGGTCCGATTGACCTTCGCACGACCGTTCGCGCTAAACGGAAATTTTCCAATCGTGTAAGCGATGCCGGCGGCCCGTAAATCATCCTCTGACTTGCCGACGGTTGCCACTTCGGGCGCCGTATAAATCACGTTTGGAATGACGTTGTAATTCACATGGCCTGATTGGCCAGCGATTACCTCGGCGACCGCAATGCCCTCATCCTCGGCCTTGTGGGCCAACATGGGCCCGGCGATGACATCGCCAATGGCAAAAATACCCGATACGTTGGTTTGATAGTGGCCGTCGACCAGGATGCGCTTTTTGGCGTCGATGGCGATACCAGCTTCCGCCAGCCCGAGCCCGTCGGTGAACGGCAGCCGCCCCACCGCAACCAACACCACATCGGCTGGAATGGTTTCAGATGGGCCGCCAGCCGCCGGTTCGACATGCGCGACGACGCCGGTGCCCGAATTCGCATGGTCAACATGGGTGACCTTGCTCGACAATCGAAACGCGATGCCCTGTTTTTCGAGTATTCGCTGAAACGACTTCGCGACGTCACCATCCATGCCGGGCAAAATACGATCAAGGTATTCAATCACGACAACTTCCGAGCCAAGACGGCGCCACACCGACCCGAGCTCCAGCCCGATCACACCTGCGCCAATGACCAGAAGTTTGCCTGGCACAGATGATAATTCAAGCGCGCCCGTGGACGACACGATGCGCTTTTCATCGATTTCGACGCCGGGCAAGCGCACGACATCCGATCCAGTCGCGATGACAATTGCCTTGGTCGACAGCATTTGGGCGTCGCCAGCGTCGGTCGTAACAGTGACCTGCCCCGCGCCGCTGATGCGACCCATGCCGTGAAAACTGTCGATCTTGTTTTTCTTCAATAGAAACGCGACGCCATCGACGTTGCCTTTGACACCGTCACGCTTGAAGGCTTGCATCTTCGCCAAGTCTAACTTCGGTGCAACGTCGATGCCCATGACAGCGAAATGGTGGTTGGCCTCGTCAAACGCTTCGGACGCGTGCAGCAAGGCCTTTGACGGAATACATCCAACGTTCAAGCACGTCCCGCCGTGCGTCGCGCGCTTCTCGATCACGGCAACGCTTAAACCCAGTTGTGCCGCGCGAATCGCGCAGACATATCCGCCTGGCCCCGTGCCGATTACGATGACGTCATAGGGTGCCGACATCGGACTTATAATTCCAAAATGAAGCGCTGCGGATCTTCCAAGCATTCCTTGACGCGCACCAAAAACGTTACGGCCTCTTTGCCATCGACGATGCGGTGATCATACGATAGCGCCAGATACATCATCGGTCGGATGACAATTTGACCAGCGCGCACAACTGGCCGCTCTTCAATGCGATGCATACCGAGAATGCCAGCCTGCGGTGCGTTCAAAATCGGTGTCGACATCATCGATCCGTAAACGCCACCATTCGAGATCGTAAACGTACCGCCTTGCATATCCTCGATCGTCAGCTTGCCGTCGCGCGCGCGACGCCCAAACTCGGTGATCTTCTGCTCGGTTTCAGCAAGTGATATGCGATCGGCGTCTCGGACCACGGGCACCACTAACCCTTTGTCTGTGCCGACGGCGACGCCGATATGATAGTAATTTTTGTAGATCAGCTCATCGCCATCGATCTCAGCATTGACGGCTGGAATATCGCGCAAGGCTTGAATGCAGGCTTTCACGAACAGGCCCATAAAGCCGAGCTTCACGCCGTGTCGCTTTTCGAAGATATCCTTGTACTGGTTGCGCAGCGCCATCACCGCGCTCATATCGACGTCATTAAACGTTGTCAGCATGGCGGCAGTGTTCTGCGCATCCTTCAAGCGTCGCGCGATCGTCTGGCGCAAGCGCGTGAGCTTGACGCGCTCTTCCCGCGAAGCGTCGGTGCTGGCAGACGGCAGCCGCAAATCTTTGACAGCGAGTGGCACGGGCGATGATTGCACAGCAACCGACTGCGATCTCGGTTGTGATTGCGCTGGCACCACAAGTTCAAGCGGCGCTGACGGCTTCGGCGGGGCGGCACTTGCAAGTGGGGGCGGCGACGCACGCGGCGCAAGATTGCCAGTTTGGGCGGGAGTGGCTGCCGCCGTGGCTGCAGTGGCGGCTACATCCTCTTTGAGAATCTGTCCGCGCCGACCGCTCCCTGAAATGGCAGAGGCATCAAGCCCCGCTTCATCCAACGCTTTGCGCGCGGCGGGGCTCGGCGGCATTGATGGGACGGGCGCTGGCGCCGACTGAGTGGCATGCGGCGCTGGCTGTTGGGCTGCGGGCTGCGGTGGCGCAGGATTGATGGGCACCGAGCTGAGTGGCGCTGACGTGGACGCTGGACCAGGAGCGACAGGGTCTACTGGCGCAGCCGCTTCAGATTCAACGGCTGCTGCGGTTCCATTTTGCAAAGCGCCGAGGATCGATCCAACCGCGACCGTTGTCCCTGACTTGACGAGAATTTCGCCCATCACGCCGGAAAACGGCGCTGGCACCTCGACCGTCACTTTGTCGGTTTCGAGTTCAACCAACGGCTCGTCGGCTTTCACCGCTTCGCCAGCTTTCTTGAACCATTTGCCGACAGTCGCCTCAGTGACGCTTTCGCCGAGGGTTGGAACGCGGATCTCGATCGACATGCGATTTCTCAAGTCCTCAAGTTATGCGCCAAGCGCATCGGCGACCAACGCCGTCTGTTCTTTGATGTGTTGCGATAAAAGACCAGTGGCGGTCGATGCTGATGCCGGGCGACCGGCATAGCGCGGGCGACGATGAATGTAGCCGAGGTGCGTCAACACCCATTCAATGTTGCTGTCCATGAAAGTCCAAGCGCCCATGTTCTTTGGCTCTTCCTGGCACCAAACAATCTCAGCAAATTTGAAGCGACCCAACTCCTGGATGAGAGCGCGCGCCGGGAACGGATACATCTGCTCGACACGCAGCAAGTAAACATCGTCAAGGCCTTTGGCATCCCGCGCTTCGAGCAAGTCATAATAGACTTTGCCCGAGCACACGACGACGCGCTTGATTTCATTGTCGGGCTTGAGCTTCATCTCCGACGCGCCAAGCTGCGCGTCATCCCACAGCAAACGGTGGAAGCCGCTGTTGGGGCCAAACTCTTCGAGCGTCGACACGACGCGCTTGTGGCGCAACAACGATTTCGGCGTCATGAGGATCAACGGCTTGCGAAACTTGCGATGCAGTTGGCGGCGTAAAATGTGGAAGTAGTTGGCCGGCGTCGAGCAATTGGCCACCTGCCAATTGTCTTCCGCCGACAATTGCAGAAAGCGTTCAAGCCGGGCAGACGAATGTTCTGGCCCTTGCCCTTCGTAACCATGCGGCAGCAAGCATACGAGGCCCGACATGCGAAGCCACTTGCGCTCGCCCGACGAGAGAAATTGATCGAAGATGACCTGAGCGCCGTTGGCAAAATCGCCGAATTGCGCTTCCCACACGGTCAAAGCATTGGGCTCGGCAAGCGAGTAGCCATATTCGAAACCCAGCACGGCCTCTTCCGACAGCATCGAGTTGATGACCTCGAATTGCGCTTGGCTGGCCGCAATATGTTTCAACGGCGCGTAGCGGCGATCGGTCAGCTGATCGATCAGCACGCTGTGGCGCTGAGAAAAGGTGCCGCGCTCAACGTCTTGTCCCGACAGGCGCACGCGAAAGCCTTCGGTCAACAACGTTCCAAAAGCCAAATGTTCAGCGGTCGCCCAGTCGATCCCCTTGCCAGTTTCGATCATATCGCGGCGGCGATCGAGTAACTTGGTGATCGTTTTGTGGGCCGTGAATTCGTTGGGAACGACCGACAGCCGACGGCCGATGTCCTTGAGATGGTCGATCGAAACGCTGGTGTTGCCACGCCAATCGTCGCTGTCAGCCCGCGCCAAACCTGCCCACCGACCATCCAGCCAGTCGGCCTTGTTGGGTTTGTAGGCGTCGGATTCAGCAAATTCTGCGTCGAGGTTCGCGCGGACTTCGGCCTTGATCTGATCGACGTCGGCCGTCGACAGGACACCCTCGGATACCAAGAACGTTGCGTATTTCTCAACGACGCCCGGATGCGCCTTGATCCGTTTGTACATCGCGGGCTGGGTAAACATCGGCTCGTCGGTTTCGTTATGGCCAAAGCGGCGATAGCAAAACATGTCGATGACTACGGGTTTCTGAAACCGTTGACGGAACTCGGTCGCAATCTTCGCAACGTGCACGACCGCTTCGGGGTCATCGCCGTTGACGTGGAAGATCGGCGCTTCGATCATCAAAGCAACGTCAGAGCAATACGGCGACGACCGCGATAGATGCGGGCTGGTGGTGAAGCCGATCTGATTGTTGATGACGAAATGGATCGACCCGCCCGTGCGATGGCCGCGCAAGCCCGACAGCCCGAAGCACTCAGCCACCACGCCCTGACCCGCAAAGGCTGCGTCACCATGAATAAGCAGCGGCAAAATGGGGGTGCGTTCGCCCGCCGCACAGCCATGCTGATCTTGCTTTGCCCGCACCTTGCCGAGCACGACCGGATCGACGATCTCCAAATGTGATGGGTTCGCTGTCAATGACAGATGGACATTATTGCCATCAAACGAGCGATCGGAGGATGCGCCGAGGTGATACTTTACATCGCCCGAACCTTCGACGTCGTCGGGCTTAAATGACCCGCCTTTGAATTCCTTGAAAATGGCCCGCAAAGGTTTCGACATCACGCTGACAAGCACGTTGAGACGACCGCGATGCGCCATGCCGAGCACAATTTCGCGGACACCGAGGTGCCCGCCGCGCTTGATGATCTGCTCCAGCGCCGGGATCATCGCTTCGCCGCCGTCGAGACCAAACCGCTTGGTGCCGGTGTATTTCAAATCGCAAAATTTTTCGAAGGTTTCAGCTTCGATCAGCTTGCGCAAAATCGCCTTGCGGCCCTCGACCGTAAATCGAATGTCTTTCTCAGCGCCCTCGATGCGCTCTTGAATCCAGCCCTTTTGAACCGGATCGGTGATGTGGGTGAACTGGACGCCGATGTGACGGCAGTACGTCCGCCGCAGGATCGCAAGGATCTGCCGCATGGATGCCGTTTCAAGCCCCATCACGCGATCGATGAAGATCGGATGGTCCAGGTCGGCTTCAGTGAACCCGTAGGTTTCGGGCAGCAGCTCGCGATGAATTCGCCGGTCAGCCAATCCGAGTGGATCGAGGTCGGCTGCAAGGTGGCCGATGACGCGATAAGCGCGGATGAGCATGAGTGCGCGGATGCTGTCGCGCGTAGCTTGGATCGATGCAGCGGCTGAAAATTCATGCCCGGCCGTTTGGGCGTGACGTTCAAGTTTGCCGCGGATCGAGCGTTCAACTTCGCCGTAGTCGCCGGTCAGCGCGCCGACCAAGTCTTTGTCGACCGTACTGTCGCTGAGTAATGATGCCAGCGGCTGGGCCCACGCCGGACCGTCATGGCCTGACGCTTCGCCAGCCGGGCGATCTTCTTTGAGGCTTTCGAAAAAGTGCCGCCATTCATCACTGACAGCGCCTGGATTACGCTCGTATTCCGATTGCATTTCCTCAATGTAAGGCGCGTTTGTCGCGTTAAGAAACGACGTTCGGAGAAATGCTTCGTTTGGCGCGTGGCGTGACATGCCCGATGCCTCCTCGTAGCGGCGCGGCCCCGCAGCGGTTGGCCTGCGCTCGTTGTAAAGCCTACGGCATGGCGCCTTCGCCAGACCGACGCCGAACGTCCCAACACTCACACCCAGCCCACTAAGGGCCAGCAAAACTACAGGTCTGTGTCATGCAGCGGCGTTATGCCCGCAAGACATCGACCAACGTGCGGCCCAGCGCAGCAGGGCTCGGCGAAATTGCAATGCCAGCCGATTTCATCGCGGCCAACTTGTCTTCAGCCTTGCCTTTGCCGCCTGAGATGATGGCGCCCGCGTGACCCATGCGGCGACCCGGCGGCGCAGTGACGCCCGCGATGAAGCCCGCCATGGGTTTCTTACGGCCCTTGGCGGCTTCACGTTTCAAGAATTCAGCGGCTTCCTCTTCGGCTGAGCCGCCGATTTCGCCAATCATGATGATCGACTTGGTTTCAGGGTCCGACAAAAACAGGTCGAGCACATCGATGAATTCGGTGCCTTTGACAGGATCGCCGCCGATGCCGACAGCGGTGGTTTGGCCCAGTCCGACATCGGTTGTCTGTTTGACGGCTTCATAGGTTAGCGTGCCGGAGCGCGACACGATCCCAACCGAGCCTTTCAGAAAAATATTGCCTGGCATGATACCGATTTTGCATTGACCGGGCGTCAGTAACCCTGGGCAGTTCGGCCCAACAAGGCGGGACTTTGAGCCAATCAGCGCACGCTTGACGCGCACCATGTCCATCACGGGAATGCCCTCAGTGATGCACACGATCAGCGGGACGTCGGCGTCGATGGCTTCGAGAATAGCGTCGGCCGCAAACGGCGGTGGCACGTAAATCGACGTTGCGGTGGCGCCGGTTTTCGAGATCGCTTCAGATACGCTGTCGAATAGGGGGACGTCGGCCAACTCGGCGTCGGGATGTTTCGATCCACCCTTGCCGGGCGTCACGCCGCCGACGATCTGGGTGCCATAGGCTTTGGCTTGCTTGGTGTGGAACGTGCCCTGACTGCCGGTGATGCCCTGGCAGATGACCTTTGTGGTCTCATCGATCAAAATTGACATTCGTGCCCCGTCTCGCAAGCAGCGGCTTTTTGGAGGGATCAATGTCGCGCATTTTTTGCGGTGCAGCAAGGGCGACGATCGTGAGCGTCGAGGTCGGACCAGCGTCAGCTTGACCAGCAGGTTCAACGACACACAAACGCGTTTGCGCCCGTAACGGCCTGCGACATCAGCCGATGATCAAGGACACTGCTCAAATCCCGACCCGCGACGGCCAACGCCTTAGCGCTGATTTTCCCCAACCAATTTCGCGCAAACCAGCCTCGCCTAGCTAGTGCTGACGCACGACCAGTACGTAGCTGGCGATGGCGCCGAGCACGACCGCAAACGACACAACCATGCCGCCGACCACGACGGCGTTGCCCAGCACAGAGTGATAAAAGTGGTCGGGCGGCAAAGTCCCGGTCCGTGTCTGCAAGTAGGCCATGTAGGCGATAGCGAGCCCGCATGCTGAGACCGCCGCCAATACGCCAGCAGTGATCGCGCTCATTCGGTGGCCTTTCGTGCGAGCGATTGAAGCGATCAGCCCGACGGTCGCTCCGCTCACCAGAGCCACAATGAACAGGCTAATCCACACCATGCGCCAATAGCCTCGGTTGGGTTACGCAGCCAGCTTCTTGACCTCGTCGGTGATCTTCTTGGCAGCATCACCTAGATCGTCTGCGGCGATGACTTTCAAGCCGCTTTCGTTGAGGATTTTTTTGCCAAGTTCGACGTTGGTACCCTCCAGGCGAACCACCAGCGGCACTTTCAAATCCATTTCGCGCGCGGCGGCAATTACGCCTTCCGCGATGATATCACAGCGCATGATGCCGCCGAAAATGTTGACGAGGATGCCCTTCACGTTCGGATCGGCCAGAATGATCTTGAAGGCTTCGCGGACCTTTTCTTTTGAGGCCCCGCCACCTACGTCGAGAAAGTTCGCGGGCTCCGCGCCGTACAGCTTGATAATGTCCATCGTCGCCATGGCGAGACCGGCGCCGTTTACGAGGCAGCCGATGGTGCCATCCAGCTTGATGAACGCGAGGTCGTGTTTTGAGGCTTCGATTTCGGTTGGATCTTCTTCGCCCAAATCGCGATAGGCGACGATTTCGGGATGGCGATACAGCGCGTTGCTATCGAAATCCATTTTGCCGTCGAGGCAAACGAGGCGTCCGTCTTTGGTGACGATCAGCGGGTTGATTTCGAGCAGGCTCATATCCTTCTCGACCACCATCGAATAGATATTCTCGATGATCTTTCCGCAAGCTTTGACCTGATCGCCCTTGAGGCCAAGCGCGAACGCAATTTTGCGGCCGTGAAAGGGTTGAAAGCCCGTTGCCGGATCGATCGACATGGTGTGGATCAGCTCAGGCGTGTCGTGCGCTACGTCCTCGATGTTCATGCCACCAGCTTGACTGGCGATAAACGCGACGCGCGAGGTTTCGCGATCGACCAAGGCTGACAGATACAGTTCGCGCTCGATCTGTGATCCGTCTTCGACATAGAGCCGGTTGACGACGCGGCCAGCCTCGCCGGTCTGAATGGTGACCAGCGTATTTCCAAGCATCTCGGTGGCGAACGTTCGCACTTCATCGAGTGACTTGGCTAATCGGACGCCGCCTTTATCACCGGCAGCCGCCTCCTTGAACTTGCCCTTGCCACGTCCACCGGCATGAACCTGCGCCTTCACCACGAACACCGGGCCGGGCAGCTTACCCGCTGCCGCTACTGCTTCATCAACGGTGAAAGCAGCAAAGCCGATGGGGGTTGGGATATCGTACTGGCGATAGAGTTCTTTGGCCTGATATTCGTGAATATTCATCGACAGCTGTCCTTAAACCGAGATCGAATGGAAAACCGAAACTGAATGGAATAGCGCGCCGCGCCGGTCACGGCTGGCTTGCGCTCGAAGTCTTAAGCGAGGCTTGGTTGGATGGTTTTGCAGGCGTCGATCAGACCCGCAACCGATGCGATCGATTTGTCGAACATGACCTTTTCATTGGCGTCCAACGTCAGCTCGACGATTCTTTCAACACCGCCCGCGCCGATAATCACTGGCACACCGACATAGATGTCGTTTTGGCCGTATTGGCCGGTCAGGTAAGCAGCGCACGGCAACATGCGCTTTTTGTCTTTGAGATAGCTCTCAGCCATCGCGATGGCCGACGCAGCCGGCGCATAGAATGCTGAGCCGGTGCCAAGCAGCGCGACGATTTCGCCACCCCCGCCGCGCGTGCGCTTGATCATGGCGTCGAGGGCGTCTTGACTGAACATGCCGAGCGTCACGCAATCGGGCAACGGCACACCACCGATGGTCGAATAGCGGACCATCGGCACCATATCGTCGCCGTGGCCGCCGAGTGTCATGGCCCGCACGTCTTCAATCGACACGCCTGCCGCGTCAGCCAAGAAGTGTGAGAACCGCGCGCTGTCGAGCACGCCCGCCATGCCGACCACCTTGTTGGCTGGAAGGCCTGAAAATTTTTGCAGTGCCCAAACCATCGCATCGAGCGGATTGGTGATGCAGATGACGAAGGCGTTGGGTGCGTGCTTGGCAATCGCCGAGCCAACCTGCTCCATGACCTTCAAGTTGATGCCGAGTAGGTCGTCGCGGCTCATCCCGGGTTTGCGTGGGACACCCGCCGTCACGATGCAAACGTCAGCGCCAGTGATCGCCGCATAGCCATCCGGTCCAGCTCCAGATAGCCGCGCGTTATAGCCCTCGACCGCGGCGGTCTGCGCCAAATCCAAGGCTTTTCCCTTGGCCACGCCCTCGACGATATCGGTCAAGACGATATCGCCCAGCTCTTTCATGCCAGCCAGCAACGCCAGCGTACCGCCGATCTGGCCAGACCCGATCAATGCAATCTTAGTGCGTGCCATTCCGGTGGTCTCCTGAGGACGATTGAAGAGGTTGGTCGGGTGACCTGGGGTCGGGTCGCTGGTGGGTCACGATGAGGTCGCAGGGCGGTCGGGGTAGGTACTCGGATTTAATCCGTGTTGCATAGAGAAAACCGGCTGCGCGTCAAACGCAAGCGACCGACCTTTAACAATCGTCAGCGAGGACGTAAGCCGATTAAATCCGGCTGCGGCCGCCTGAATGGCCACGAAGGTAAGCTTCAGAACGCATTTCGGTAAGCCGTGACGCTGTTCGTTCAAACAGGTCGGCACCATGGCCACTGATGTAGAGTTCGTCGGGCTCGGCTTCGGCTGAGCAGATGACGCAAATGCGGCTGTCATAGAGCGCATCGATTAGATTGATAAAGCGCCGGGCGACATCCCGGCGATCGGACGTCAGCACCGGTATGGCGTCAATGATAACAGTGTGGAATGCGTGCGCGATGTGGAGGTAGTCATTGGCCCCTAACGGCTGAGCGCATAGGTCGTCGAAGAAAAAACGCGCCACGCCCATAGAGGCCATCGGCACGTGCAGCGTACGGCCTTTGACATCGAGGGTGGTCGAGTGAGCCGGATGGCGGCCGGTCAGCCGTAGCCAGTGGGCGTCCAGGGCTGCTCGCGATGCCGCGTTGATGGGTGTGAAATAGAGCTGTGCGCCAGCCAGCTTATCCAGCCTGAAATCTTTCTTCGCAGCCAGTCCGACCACATTCATGTGCGTCGTGATGAGGTCAATGAATGGTTCGAACAGCGGACGATTGAGCCCGTTTTTGTAAAGCGCTGAGGGCTCGGAGTTCGACGTAGCGACCACCACTGTACCGGCCGCAAAAAGGCTTTGAAACAAGCGGCCAAGGATCATCGCATCAGCGATATCCGTGACGTGCAGCTCGTCGAAGCACAGCAATCGAGCCTCGCTGGCGATCGCCATCGCAACATCTGGAATGGGGTCGCCCGGCGTGTCGTTGCGGGCGGTGGCGATGCGACCGTGAACGTCGGCCATGAATTCGTGGAAATGGACACGGCGCTTTCGGCGCTCGTCCGCCAGCTCGAAGAACAGGTCCATCAGCATGGTTTTGCCACGCCCAACGGCACCGTGAATATACAGCCCTTTGATGAAGGCTTGAGGCTTCGAGCGAAAGCGGGCGAAGAAACCGTCATGGCGCGCCTCGGTCGAAAGGTCGGTGAGCACGCGGTCAAGTCGTGCTGCAACCTGCTCTTGCGCGGGGTCTTTCTCGATTTCACCGAGCGCGACGCTCTCGCGATAGCGCAGGACGACTGCGCCTGTCATCGGAGCACTCTTTGGGCTGTGCACGCCGTGTGCTTCATCCAATCAAGTCTTTCCGCAATCCGTCTTCCGTTGGCGTTGCCGGGTGTGAGTGTGAGTGTCGGTGCCGGTACCGGCGCGATCAGACCGCCACCGTCGTGGCTGCAATCATCATCGGTCAGCATCAACCCCCAATTTTATGGAGCTCGTTTCGCTGATATCTCTGTTGCGCAGACGCGACGCAATGTCACCACCCCCGGCCTAATAGTTTTCGTTGGCGGTTCCAGCGCCTGTCGTCGGCTGCGCCGATGCACTGTGAACGCCAGGATCTGGTGTGGCTTAAGCGTCCCTCACAATTGTCATCGTGGCGCCCTACTTGGCATCATGATCAACACCATGCTGTTTAACCAACGCATCGATTCAATTCCGTATCGCCATCTGGGTGGGATTGTCAGAAAGCTGCTTCCCGGCGAAATCCACCTAGCGCGCAACCATCTGCTGCGGCTGGACGAGGAAGCGCGCCAGCGCCGTTTTTCGCACAACGTCTCCGACGAGTACGTCACAACCTATGCCGCCAAACTTGGCGACGTCGGTAATCTGAATTACGCGTTTTTTATTGACGGTGATGTGAAAGCGCTAGCGGAGCTCAAACGGCCGAAATTGATTTGGGGTACGACGGCTGAGGCGGCATTTTCCGTTGAACGGGATTATGCCAATCGCGGGCTGGCGACATTAATGATGGGGCGCATCATTCGATCGGCCCGCAACCGAGGTATTCATCACCTGCAACTTTATTGCATGGCCGATAATGCGAAAATGCAAGCCATTGCCCGGCACTACGATGGCGATCTTCATATTGAAGAAGGCGCGATCATCGCAGACATTGTGCCGGCGCGATTTGATTACGTGTCGGTGATGATGGAGATGTTCGAAGACCGCATCGCAATTGCGCATTCGTTTTCCGATATGCAAAAGCGAATTGTTCGCACGTTACGCGCGTGAGAAATCAAATGTCGGGCATTCCAATCTGCAAAAGTATTGCCCGCATTGGCGATGGAGTGCGTTTGCGAGCCAATTTCCAACCCAGAAATCGCGGTCAATTCCAATAGACCGACCAAAAAACAGAAAAATTGCGACATTATCGCAACAGAATTGGCGCGATTGCTGGAAAATTGCGTGGGAATTCAACTTCTCAGTCAACAAAGCTGCCGAATTTGCTCATGTTTGACTTGTTCGAGCTGATTCGAACTCTAGAGGGAGACTATTCCAATGGCTAAAGCAGCAAAGAAAGTCGCAGCGAAGCGCAAGAAGCCGGCCGCCAAGAAGGCTGTTGCTAAGAAGACGGTTCGCAAGACGGTCGCCAAGAAGACCGCAAAGAAAAAAGCTGCCTAATCCGCTTTTCGTTCCGCTCGCCTGGACTGGGCATTCGGGCGTAGGGGACAACAGCAATAGGACGCTTGGCGCTTTTGCGGCGCCAAATCTTTAAAAAGGCTGATGGTCGCGATATGCACCATCAGCCTTTTTGTTTTAGTTACAGCACGACCCCTTGGGATCGCTGACTGGCGCGAAGCCTGTTTCGACATCGCAATAGTTTGCGATCAGACGCGACGCTCGACCATCAACTTTTTCAATTCCGCAATTGCCTTAGCAGGCGACAAACCTTTCGGGCAGGCCTTCGCGCAATTCATGATGGTATGGCAGCGATACAGCCGGAATGGATCTTCCAGGTTGTCTAACCGCTCCCCCGTCGCTTCATCTCGGCTATCGATTACCCAGCGGTAAGCTTGCAGCAAAATGGCTGGTCCGAGATAACGGTCGGAATTCCACCAATAGCTCGGGCACGACGACGAGCAGCAAGCGCACAATATGCATTCGTAAAGCCCGTCGAGTTTTTCTCGATCATCGCGCGATTGTTTCCACTCGTTCGGCGGGGTGGCGGTATCGGTCTTAAGCCAAGGCTCGATGGAGCGATGCTGGGCGTAAAAATTCGTCATGTCCGGCACGAGATCGCGGATGACCTCCATGTGCGGCAGCGGGTAAACCTTCACTGCACCCGAAACCTCGTCGAGGCCTTTCAAGCAGGCGAGCGTGTTGGTGCCGTCGATGTTCATCGCGCATGAGCCGCAAATGCCCTCGCGACATGATCGTCGAAACGTCAGGGTCGGGTCGATCTCAGCTTTGATCTTCATCAAAGCATCAAGCACCATAGGTCCGCACTGCTTTTGGTCGACAAAGTAGGTGTCGATGTGCGGGTTCTGCCCGTCGTCGGGTGTCCACCGATAAACCCGGATTTCTTTGAAAGCCCCGTCGCCGGTCGGCTTGTTCCAGGTCTTGCCCTCTTTGACCTTGGAATTCTTCGGTAGTGTCAGCTGAACCATGAGCGCTACGAGCCTAAATGACCGAAATTTCTGTTGTTTCTACAGAACCTTGTCGCAATGTAGATGTCAACAATACGGACCCACAGCAGCGCCGGTTCTTTGCTACCTTTATGGCGTCTTTTGATACCGCTTTAGGTCTCGCACCAGGCCGACTAGAGCGTCCGCCACATCGCTACCGGCATCAACCGCCAGCCGCAGATTTGCGCGGGTCTGGATCACCTGATTGAGCCGCTCTTGCTGCTCTCCAAAACCGAAAAATAGCTCTTCGGGTGCGTCGATGTCGCCGTCCTCTATGGCGGTCATCACGTCGAAAGCATTCTGCACCGCCAAAACCAACATTGAAGCAATATCATTGACCAGTTGCAGGTATTGGCGCTGCGCATCCGCTCGGATGCGTTTGCCGTGAACGCCGAATTTCATGGGTGCGGAAGCCTGCGCTCCCTCGCCACCAAACACTTTTGGGTGGCGTTTGAAGCGCTTGAAAATTTCGGCAAGCCCAAGGCAGCAGGTTTCTAGATCACGCAGCGCTGCGCTGGTTTTGCGTTTCGACCGGCTCCGGCTGGCGCTTTTCTCCTGGCCGGACCAATTGATCGCCGCAATGGACGACACCGCGCCAAGCGCTGCTAAAGCTGGCAAGACGGCCGCAAAAGGGTCCGGCGGCATCCGGGTGTCGCTGTCATCAACATCGGACGACTTTGGTGCGTCGGGTGATTTAGGCGGTGTCACGCTGTCGTTCCGGTCGGGGGCTGGGTCTGAAAGCCGTGCCAGAACAGCAGCGGCAATCCGGGCAGCGATTTCGTTTTTAACGGCGCTTGTTGTGCCGCCACCAGCAGATGGTCAGCGCCACCTTTGCGGGATTTATAGGGCATTTACTGCCGCCAGT
>JANMII010000346.1:0-1639 GCA_031375665.1 Hyphomicrobium sp. | reverse complement strand
GTCAGCATCAAAATTGCGTGCTTGAGCGGCGCTGGCACACTTGCCCCCGTCGCACCAAAACCGATGACCATGTCGATTTCGATGCCGTTGGCGATCACCGCAGGATCGGATCGCGGTCCACCGTTCCAGACGATGCGCGCGGGCTTCGAGGCCAAATCGACGAGATAGCTTGTCGCTGGCACCAACTGCGACAGACCGAAGCGATCTTTGACGCGCACCGCACCGATCGCCTGCAACGGCGCGAGCGGCAGTTCGATCGCATCGCCTGTTGGCCATCGATCAAACACCAGCATCCACGTTTGCGTTATGAGCCCAACCGACAACGCGGCTTCGATGTGCAGCCGCGAGGTCAGCAGCAGACTTGCGATCAGCACGTCCTCGTTGCTGTCGGTGATGCGTAAGTGCGCTTTCGCGTCAGCCAACGACACGGGCTCGCCAACCGGTGGCGTCGTCAAAACAAGCGCCATGCACGCCGTCCTTGTAATTGCTTCAAGCCCCCAAATGCATGCGGGGCCATCGGTTGAGATGGCCCCGCACGCGCCCGCGCAGGCGGGAGGGGTATCCCGCGCAGGTTTCCGGTTTGTTGTTTGAAACGTCGTCGCTAAATCACGGTGCACTCGTCGTCTTGAGCATCAGCCACCGTGAGCCAGCTCACTCCGCCAAAGGCTCATCGTCTACCCCAACGTAGATTGTGCGACGCGCCAATGCGCTTCCCGTCAGCTCTCGGAACGACGTTCGGAAGCGCAAAAAAACTGCGCCCCGGCGGAAGTGGCCCGAGCAATAGCGAGCATCAGCCACCGTGAGCCAGCTCACTCCGCCGAAGGCCCATCGCCCAAGCGGGCGACGCGCCTTAGCGCGCCCCGGCGGAGGTGGCCCGAGCAAGAGCGAGGATCAGCCACCGTGAGCCGAATTAAGCCACGCCAAACTTCATCAGCTTGATGGCGTCGAAATCCTGCACGCCGCCGCCAACGCGCTTGGTCGTGTAGAAAAGCACGTAAGGTTTTGCACTGTAGGGATCGCGCAACACGCGGATGCCAGCCCGATCAACAATCAGATAACCGCGCGAGAAATCACCGAAGGCGAGCGACAAACTGTCGGTCGCAATGTTCGGCATATCTTCGCATTCAGCCACTGGATAGCCGAGCAAGCTTGGCGCTTCCCCCGGCGCATTCGACGGTTGCCAGAGATAATTGCCCTGGCCATCCTTCAACTTGCGCACGCTCGATTGCGTCTGCCGGTTCATCACAAACGTCCCATTGGCCCGGTATGCCGCTTTGGCTGAATAGACCAGATCGAGCAACTTATCGCCCGGGTTGGTCGCTGGAAACGCGCCAGCCGTTCCGCTCGCAATGTAGCCAAGGCTGCCATGCGCCCATGAGGCGTTGGCAATCGTCGGGTAAGTCAAAAAGCCCTTCGGCTTGTTGACGCCATCGCCGATGACAAAAGCTCGGCCTTCTTGTTCAGCGAACGCCAAGCGAACTTCTTCAGCCAACCATTCGTCGATGTTGACGATGGCGTCGTCCAGCAAAGCCGACGACGCGGCGGGCATGGCGTAAATTTCCATGGTTGGAAACTGCAGCTCAGCCAGCACCGGCGTGTTGGTTTGCGGACGCACCGCCGTCTCGCCAACCCATCCGGT
>JANMII010000315.1:0-5332 GCA_031375665.1 Hyphomicrobium sp. | reverse complement strand
GTCAGCCAAAAAGCTCGGCTTTGAACGTCTTCAAAGGAGCGCTACGGCCGTAATAGGCACCATCGCCCACTCCAAGATGGGACGAGGTAACAGAGCGATCCGATGAACGCAAGCGACAGTTTGGCTCGCTATTGGCCGCCGCAATGCCGACTCACGCGCCGTAAAGACAGCCGGCCAACCGCGAGATTGAAAGAGTAGCGCCGCGTGTTGATGGATCCATCTCACAAACACCCAGCCACGCCAGCGTGACCTCACACGTCAGCGCAACTCTGAGACTGGGTTGAGATCGTGATCGTGTATCAGCGCCCAACGATATGAGCCGCGAGCCGATGGCCAATGGGCAGTCTCGAAGAGTTCCCGCATGCGCGAACACTCGGGCTGATTGAGCTGCGAACCTAGCCGATTATCAGACATCCCCATTGCGACCACCTGACAGACAAGAGGCTGTCAGTCCCTGGGCTGGCGTGCTCGGTTGCTGTGTTGGGTTGTTGCGATGCCAGCACCGGAGTAGCGTTTGCCAATGGCAACATCCACACCATTGGCCCCTATCGATGTGAAACATCGAGTGACTTCGATCGAGTGGGCGATCAGCGATAGTTTGATTGCCTATCCCTACGCTCTTGAAGCCATGACACATCGCGCGCGCGAGATCAGAGCTGGTAGAGCACCAGAGATCATCTGGCTACTTGAGCATCCGCCGCTTTACACTGCCGGCACCAGTGCAAAGATCGCTGATTTGATTGAGCCCGATCGGCTTCCTGTTTATCAAAGCGGGCGCGGCGGCCAGTACACCTACCACGGGCCTGGTCAGAGAATCGCTTACCTGATGCTTGACTTAAAGGCGCGCGGCGGCGATGTGCGCGCACTGATCGAAAATCTCGAACGATGGATTGCAGCCACGCTCGCGACCTTCAGCGTCAAAGGCGAAGTCAAGCCAGGGCGCATTGGCATCTGGGTTGCGCGTCCAACGATCGCTATCGGGCGAGAAGACAAAATTGCGGCGATCGGTCTGCGCGTTTCAAACGGGGTCACCACGCACGGCATCAGTCTGAATGTCGAACCCGATCTCGATCAGTATCTCGGCATCGTGCCGTGTGGAATTAGCGACCACGGCGTCACCAGTTTGGCCGATCTCGGATTGCCAATCACAATGGTGGACGTCGATGTTGCGCTGCGCACCAGCTTCGAGCGTATCTTCGGAAGCGTGACTTCAGCGCAGCCACCGCGACCGCCAAGCGACCCGAAGACGTCAACCGGTTTGTGAAATAAACACCGCTCGCTGTGCTAATGGCGCTCAAATGCGTCGCGCACCCCCCCGGCTAGGGCAATGAAATCTAAACAAAAAGCGCTCGACCATCGGCTGATGGACGAGCGCTTTCAATCTTGCCGCAACCTCTTCCCTACCGCACCGGCGAAACGGGCTTGCGTTGGGTGCCGCCACTACTGGGCGCGCCTTTCGCATCCGCATCATCGTAGTAGAGGAAGCCCTCCTCAACAGAAACGATGTCCGAGCCACGAAGCTCGTATTCTCCGCTTCCGCTGTCATTAAGGCGGATGATGCAGCCCTGCTGACAGACCCCCTCAACCACTTTGCCACCAGACAGCACAAGTTGCTGCTGGTTGCTTCCTTCGACAACTTTGAGACTGATCTCTTGGTCACCCCGGTTCGTGATCGTGGCCGCTGATGCAGCCGAGGTCATAAGAAGAGCTGCGATCGCACCTACCGAAAAAGCCCAACGGGTTTTATCGGCGGCTCCAACGACCGCGGCCGGGATCAATTATTTCTTCTTCTTTGCTGCCTTCTTGGCAACTTTCTTTGCCGGAGCCTTCTTAGCCGCTTTCTTTGCTGCTTTAGCCATTTTCGTTTCGTCCTTCCGTTTGTGTCGTTGACAGACGACGTTCGTCTATCGACCCCGCTTCTGCTGAGTCGGCTTGACATTGATCAGATTCAAATCAATGCACAAACGAATTTTGCTGCTTGTTGATATCGAAAATTTCGATAGATCGATGAAAGCATCGAGTCAGACAGCGGAGCCGTTCATGGATGTCACTGTCGCGCGAACGTTTTTAATCGTCGCCGAAACCGGCAGCTTCATTGAAGCCGCGCGTAAGTTGAACATCACACAATCGACCGTTTCAGCACGCATCAAGGGTCTTGAAGATCTTCTCGGTCGGCCGCTTTTTACGCGCTCAAAAGCTGGCGCAGATCTGACGGGCGCTGGCGAACTTTTCCAAAAACACGCGCTGGCCATGGTCCGCGTCTGGCAACAAGCACAGCTGCAAGTCAGCCTCGCCGACCAGCATCCCGACCATGTTTCGGTGGGTGCTCCGCTCAGCCTCTGGAGTGGGTTTCTGCTGAAATGGGTGTCAGGTCTGCGGACCGAAATTCCAGGCATCGCTGTGTCAGCAACGGCTGGGGTTTCCAACCTGCTCTCGCAGCGCCTGATTGAAGGAACGCTTGATTTGGCCGTGCTTTATCGGCCATCCCCGCCGCCTGGGCTGACGATCGAACACCTATTTGACGAGGAGTTTGTGCTGGTCTCGACTGCAAAGACTGGCGCCCGCCGCGGCTCCAGCGACTACCTGCTGATCGACTGGGGCCCAGACTTCATTCAGGATCACGCGGTGGCGTTTCCCGAGTTTGCAAACCCCGCCGTCAATCTCGATCTTGGGCCCATGAGCCTCGATTATCTTTTGGCCAACGAGTGTTCCGGTTACTTTCCAGCGCGCATGGTCAGAGGGCTCGTGTCGCGCGGGCGGTTGCGCGAACCAAAGCGCAGTCGCAAGTTCGTCTATCCCGTCTATATGGTCTACCCAGAGACGCGGAACGAAGAGGCTTACGAGCCGATCCTCGACGGCTTGCGGCGGGCGGCCAGCCGGCTGAATTGAGATGTTGAGCGCGCCACGTCACAAACCTGACGGTTGATCAGCGACACTTTTATCCACAATGAAAAACGGGCCGAGGCTTATGCGCTCGGCCCACTAAAGCGTTGCGACCGGCTCTGCGGGATCGTTCGCTCAGCTTTCGTCGATCGCTCACCTCGCGCGCGGACCTCGCAGTAGGCGCGATGTGCGCACTGCACCGCGACACCTCAGGCGAATTCAAGAATCACAGCGTCCACCGCCAAGCTATCGCCCGCCTTGGCCGAAACTTTCTGGACTTTGCCGTCGCGCTCGGCCTTCAGAATGTTTTCCATCTTCATGGCTTCAACAACCGCCAACGCATCGCCAGCTTTGACTTCTTGGCCCTCTTCCACATGAATGGCTTTGACGAGGCCTGGCATCGGACACAGCAGATACTTTGACATGTCGGCTGCAATCTTAACCGGCATCAACGCTGCAAGTTCGGCTTCCCGCAGCGTGTAAACATAAGTTGGCGCCTGGATGCCGCGATACGACAGGTTTAGTCCGTTGGCCAAAGGTCGAACGTGAACTGCAACGTCATGCTGAGCCACCGTTCCGTGCCAAACGGGCTGACCGGGAGACCATTCCGACGTGATCTCGGTGGTTTGCGCCGGTTCGCCCCGACCATCGAGGATTGACACGTAGTACGGCCCTGGAAATGCGCCCATGACCTCCAGCAGCACCGACGCGTCGCCGACTTGGACGACGCGGCGTTTCGCAAAGCGAACGGATTGCCCGGCCATCTGATGGGATATGCCGCGCCGCCGCGCGTTGCCGAGATGATCAATGACGGCTGCCACAGACGCGAGAGTTATGAGGTCTTTGCCTTCCGGCGCGCGTGATTTGAAGCCATCGGGATATTCTTCCTTGATGAAACCGGTTGAGATCTGGCCCGATCGCCAGCGCGGATGCTGCATGATGGCTGCAAGAAACGGCACGTTGTGCTGAATGCCATCAATGTAGAAGGCGTCGAGTGCCGCCGATTGCGCGTCGATGGCCGCTTCGCGTGTCGGCGCGTGGGTCACGAGTTTGGCGATCATCGGATCGTAATACATCGAGATCTCACCGCCTTCGAACACGCCAGTGTCGTTGCGCACGGTAACGCCGTTTTTGACGGTCTCGGCTGGCGGGCGATACTTCACCAAGCGCCCGATCGAGGGCAGAAAGCTGCGGAATGGGTCTTCGGCATAGACGCGGCTTTCAACCGACCAGCCCTTTAACGTGATGTCGGACTGCTTAAAGCTGAGCTTTTCGCCAGCAGCCACGCGGATCATCTGCTCAACCAGATCGATGCCGGTCACCAACTCTGTCACAGGATGTTCGACCTGCAGGCGCGTGTTCATTTCCAGGAAGAAAAACGATTTGTCCTGCCCGGCGACAAACTCCACGGTGCCGGCACTGTCGTAGCCGACAGCCTTTGACAGTGCGACAGCCTGTTCGCCCATGGCGCGACGCGTTTTCTCGTCAAGCAATGGCGAGGGCGCTTCTTCTAATACTTTTTGATTGCGCCGCTGAATGGAGCACTCGCGTTCGCCGAGATAAATCACGTTGCCGTGCTTATCGCCCAGCACCTGAATTTCGATGTGGCGCGGGTTCTCAATAAACTTTTCAACAAAGCAGCGGTCGTCGCCAAATGACGATTTGGCTTCCGAACGCGCGAGTTGAAACCCTTCCTCGGCCTCTTTGGCGTCATAGGCGATGCGCATACCTTTGCCGCCGCCGCCAGCCGAGGCCTTGATCATGACCGGGTAGCCGATTTCATTCGAAATCCGGACGGCGTGGGCGGCGTCTTTGATTTCGCCGAGATAGCCTGGAACGGTCGAAACCTTCGCGACGGCTGCTGCCTTCTTGGATTCGATCTTATCGCCCATGGCGGCGATGGCCTTGGCGTTGGGGCCAATGAAAACAATGCCGTTCTTTTGCAACGCCGTCGGAAACGATTCCCGCTCTGACAAAAAGCCGTAGCCCGGGTGGACGGCCTCAGCTCCCGACCGCTTACAAGCATCGATGATCTTGTCCATGACCAAATACGATTCCGATGCCGTCGCTGGGCCGATGTGGATCGCCTCATCCGCCATGTCGACATGCAGCGCGTCGCGGTCAGCGTCGGAATACACGGCAACCGTCTTGATCCCCATTTTTCGGGCGGTCTTGATGACGCGACAGGCAATCTCACCACGGTTGGCGATCAGAATCTTTTTGAACATCGGCCGTCCTTGTTCCGCCCCGGTAGCCTGGGTCTTGATATGCGTGAAATTTGCAGAAGTCAGAGCCCGTTTCTAGAGGCTGGCGCAAGCGTCGTAAACCTCGTTTGAAGACCGTGGACCGGCGTTGACCGCGATCCGCTGCCGCACGAGGTCGGTCACGTCGCCGATGCTTTACTAATCGAGCAAAAAGGCGATTGGGAGAGGGATTGCGGCCCGGCGAG